>NZ_JBHTDD010000072.1:0-583 GCF_042666615.1 Plantactinospora sp. GCM10030261 | reverse complement strand
CAAGGAGATCCGGACCCGGGGCGACATCATCCTGTTCATCGACGAGATCCACACGTTGGTGGGTGCGGGCGCGGCCGAGGGCGCGATCGACGCGGCGTCGCTGCTCAAGCCGATGCTGGCCAGAGGGGAACTGCAGACCGTCGGGGCGACCACCGTCACGGAGTACCGGAAGTACATCGAGAAGGACGGCGCCCTGGACCGCCGGTTCCAGCGCGTCGACGTCCGCGAAACCAGTCTCGGCGAGACGGTCGGCATCCTTCGCGGCCTGCGGGACCGGTACGAGGCGCACCACCGGGTGAGCATCACCGACGGGGCGCTGGTGGCGGCGGCGACGCTGGCCGACCGGTACATCTCCGACCGGTTCCTGCCGGACAAGGCGATCGACCTGATCGACGAGGCCGGCGCCCGGCTGCGGATCCGCCGGATGACCGAGGAGTCCCTCCCTGCCGTGGTGGCCGATGAGGATGTCGCCGAGGTGTTGGGCGCCTGGACCGGAATCCCGGTCTACAAGCTCACCGAGGAGGAGACCTCCCGGCTGCTGCGGATGGAGGACGAGCTGCACAAGCGGGTCGTCGGCCAGTCC
>NZ_JBHTDD010000071.1:0-600 GCF_042666615.1 Plantactinospora sp. GCM10030261 | reverse complement strand
GCACATCAGCACGCCGCTGGCGCCCGCCGGGACAGTCACACGCAGGTCGAGCCGCCGGGCGGCAGCGCTGCGGCCGAGCCGGCTGATCACGCGTTGGGCCGCTCGCGGGGTGGTCTGACGACCAAGCTGCACCTGGCCTGCGAGCAGGGCCGCAAGGTGCTCGCGTTCGTGGTTACCGGCGGGCAGCGCGGCGACAGCCCGCAGTTCACCACTGTGCTGGGGCGCATCCGGGTGCCTCGCCTCGGCGTCGGCCGGCCGCGGTGCCGACCGGACCGGGTGCTGGCCGACAAGGCGTACAGCAGCAAGGCCAACCGGAGCTACCTGCGGCGCCGTGGCATCGGCTGCGTCATCCCGGTCAAGGCCGACCAGGCCGCGAACCGGCGCAAGAAGGGATCGGCGGGTGGCCGGCCACCCGCCTTCGACTCCAGCGCATACCGGCAGCGCCATGCCGTGGAGTGTGGGATCAACCTGGTCAAACAGCACCGTGCCGTGGCCACCCGTTACGACAAACTCGCGGTTCGGTACGAGGCCACCGCCACCATCAGCATGATCGACATCTGGCTCCGACGACTCGTGCGGCACTTATGACACACGGCCTAG
>NZ_JBHTDD010000070.1:0-650 GCF_042666615.1 Plantactinospora sp. GCM10030261 | reverse complement strand
GGCCGGTACGGCAGGAGGCCGTAGTCGCCGCCGGAGTTGGGGCTGCGTCCCTGGTAGAGCAGTTGCAGGTTGCAGGGGTCAATGGTCATGGTCTGGTCGGCGTTGCTGCGGATCAGTTCGCCGTGGCTGATGTCGTTGGTCCAGGTGGCGCCGCTGTTGGCCTTGCCGGCGAACGGGTTGCTCTCGCTGGCCGCCTGCGGGGTCCAGGTGCCGCCCAGGCTGGTTGCCGTGAACGAGCGGAAGTAGCGGCCCTGGCTGCCGATCGCCTCGACGAGCATGAGGTACCGGTTCTGGCCCTGGAGCTTGTAGACCTGCACGCCTTCGAACAGGTTGTTCGTCGAGTCGGTCATGATCGTCGTGTAGTTGGAGCCGAAGCTGCCCGGGAAGTTTCCGATGGGCATGCTGGCCCGGTAGATCCGGCCGTTGTCTCCGGCGAAGAACAGGTACATGTTCTGGTCGTCGCCGATGAGCGCCTGGTCGATGGGGCCGGTGCCGGAGTTGGAGATGCTTCCGGTGAACAGGGTCTGGTGTGCCGACCAGCTGTTCACGTTTGTCGGGTCGGTTGAGGTCCGGTAGGAGAAGGCCGGTCCGCCCCACTGGTAGGCGAGCACCCAGATGTTGCGCGGGGCGAAGTAGAACAGCGACGGTGC
>NZ_JBHTDD010000069.1:0-748 GCF_042666615.1 Plantactinospora sp. GCM10030261 | reverse complement strand
CAAGGAGATCCGGACCCGGGGCGACATCATCCTGTTCATCGACGAGATCCACACGTTGGTGGGTGCGGGCGCGGCCGAGGGCGCGATCGACGCGGCGAGCATCCTGAAGCCGATGCTGGCCCGCGGCGAGTTGCAGACCATCGGCGCCACCACCCTGGACGAATACCGCAAGCATCTGGAGAAGGACGCCGCCCTGGAGCGGCGGTTCCAGCCGATCCAGGTGGGCGAGCCCTCGCTGGCGCACACCATCGAGATCCTCAAGGGGCTGCGGGACCGGTACGAGGCACACCACCGGGTGAGCATCACCGACGGGGCGCTGGTGGCGGCGGCGACGCTGGCCGACCGGTACATCTCCGATCGGTTCCTGCCGGACAAGGCGATCGACCTGATCGACGAAGCCGGCGCCCGGATGCGGATCCGCCGGATGACCGCGCCGCCAGATCTGCGTGACTTCGACGAGCGCATCGCCCAGGTGCGGCGGGACAAGGAGTCCGCGATCGACGCGCAGGACTTCGAGCGCGCCGCCCAGCTGCGCGACAAGGAGAAGCAGTTGCTCGGGCAGAAGGCCCAGCGGGAGAAGGAGTGGAAGGCAGGCGACCTCGACGTCGTGTCCGAGGTCGACGACGAGCAGATCGCCGAGGTGTTGGGCAACTGGACCGGAATCCCGGTCTACAAGCTCACCGAGGAGGAGACCTCCCGGCTGCTGCGGATGGAGGACGAGCTGCACAAGCGGGTCGTCGGCCAGTCC
>NZ_JBHTDD010000068.1:0-794 GCF_042666615.1 Plantactinospora sp. GCM10030261 | reverse complement strand
TGCCAGGAATAGCGGCCCCACTGGACGATGAAGCCGTCGACGTCCGCGTCCAGATCCGGAACGAGACCCTCGATCTCGACGTCAAGGAACTCACGGAACGCTCGCCACGCCGCCGCAACGTCGGTCACGGCTGCCGGCTCCTGACCGTGCTGGCGCAGGATCCGCGTGAACTCGTCGACGCTGCGCCGCCACGGGACACCCATGCCCGTCATCAGATCCTCGGCCGCTTGAACCGCACATAGGCAGCGGTACGGGGTGCCTGCGGGCGGTGCGCCAGCCCGCCCACTACGCCGTCAGAACTGTGCGCAGGTCGCGGACGGCGTCGAAGGCCGGGTTGTCCCCGGCGGCGGCGTCCTGCCACAGCTCACACCATTCGGAGTCCGCGGCCATGATCCGGTCGAGGGCCCGCACCGCGAGTACCGCCAGCTCGTCGGGCAGATCGAGCCGGCCGCCGTCGCAGAGGAACTCTGGCGCGTACGGGGAGGTGATCCGCTGCCCGCCGGGGCGCTGCGCGGCCACGAGCGCGGCTGCGGCGATCGCCTCGCAGGCGATGTCGGCGTCGAGGTAGCCGTCCTCGCCGGCGGCCCGGCTCAGCGCCTCGCGGACCATCGCCGGGCGCTGGGCCGCGTCGGCGTCGTCGAGGTCACCACACCAGTCAGCGGCAGTGTCGTTGTCGAACGGTCCGCTGTCCCAGGTCCCCACGAAGCCTCCCAAGATCGGATGCGTGGCATTCTCGCACCGGCCACCGACAGGACCCCAGCGAACACGAAGGCGGCTATCGTGCCCGGATGGCG
>NZ_JBHTDD010000067.1:0-821 GCF_042666615.1 Plantactinospora sp. GCM10030261 | reverse complement strand
CCCGGGGCGTGGGCCGGCCCCCGAGGGAATCGCCTGGGGGTCGAGGTCGTTACACCGGGTCCGGCGCCGTGGTGGGTTCACCCCCCGGGACCGGCCGGGCGCCGGCCCCCCTTTTTCTCATTCTTGATCGCTCTCCTGACATGACACCCACCCGCGTGTTCCCCCCTTTGTGTGCGGGTGGGTGCCGATCCCCCGAGGAGGCACGTGATGAACACGATTATGCGTAAGAGCATGCTGACCGCGCTCGGCCTGAGCGTCACCGGCGCGATCGCCGCCGGTCCGATCGCCGACGCGATGGACACCACCGTTACCCCGGCCACCACCACGGTCGCGGCCGTGGCGCAGGCCGAGAAGCCCGGTGACAAGCCGGCCGCGGAGAAGCTGATCCCGCACGGTGTCACGGGTGCGCAGTCGCGGATCGACATCTCGGACGAGCAGAAGGGCAACGTGAAGGCCATCGTCGAGGCCACCAAGGCCGCGGGGATGGACGAGCGGGCCGCGGTGATCGCGGTGGCCACCAGCTTGCAGGAGTCGAAGTTGGAGAACCTGGGTCATCTGGGTGACCGCAACGACCATGACTCGCAGGGCCTGTTCCAGCAGCGTCCGTCGTCTGGTTGGGGTTCGGTGGAGCAGATCACCGATCCGCACTACTCGACCACGGCGTTCCTGAAGGGTCTGGCGCAGGTGGACGGGTGGCAGGAGATGCCGTTGACCGTCGCCGCGCAGACGGTGCAGGTGTCGGCGTACCCGGACAAGTACGCGCAGTGGGAGAGCCAGGCCGCTGACCTGGTCGCCGAGCAGTGGAACAGCTGACCCACGAC
>NZ_JBHTDD010000066.1:0-977 GCF_042666615.1 Plantactinospora sp. GCM10030261 | reverse complement strand
CTGGACCGGAATCCCGGTCTACAAGCTCACCGAGGAGGAGACCTCCCGGCTGCTGCGGATGGAGGACGAGCTGCACAAGCGGGTCGTCGGCCAGTCCGACGCGGTGAAGGCCGTCTCCAAGGCCATCCGCCGGACCCGGGCCGGGTTGAAGGACCCGAAGCGTCCGTCCGGGTCGTTCATCTTCGCCGGCCCGTCAGGTGTCGGTAAGACCGAGCTGTCCAAGGCGCTCGCGGAGTTCCTGTTCGGGTCCGAGGACGCGTTGATCCAGTTGGACATGTCGGAGTTCCACGACCGGTACACGGTGTCCCGGCTGGTGGGTGCCCCGCCCGGATACGTGGGTTACGACGAGGGTGGGCAGCTGACCGAGAAGGTGCGGCGTCGGCCGTTCTCGGTGGTGCTGTTCGACGAGATCGAGAAGGCTCACCCGGATGTGTTCAACACGTTGCTGCAGATCCTGGAGGACGGTCGGCTCACCGATGGGCAGGGCCGGATCGTGGACTTCAAGAACACGGTCATCATCCTGACCACGAACCTGGGCACCCGGGACGTGGCGAAGGCGGTGTCGTTGGGGTTCCAGGCCTCGGAGGATTCCGACTCGAACTACGAGCGGATGAAGCAGAAGGTCAACGACGAGTTGAAGCAGCACTTCCGGCCGGAGTTCCTGAACCGGATCGATGACACGATCGTGTTCCACCAGCTCAACCAGGACGAGATCCTGTCGATCGTGGACATCATGATCCAGCGGATCGAGACCCAGTTGCGCAACAAGGACATGGGTCTGGAGTTGACCGACAACGCGAAGAAGTTCCTGGCGGTCAAGGGCTTCGATCCGGTGCTGGGGGCGCGGCCGTTGCGTCGGACGATCCAGCGGGACATCGAGGACAACCTGTCGGAGCGGATCCTGTTCAACGAGTTGACGCCGGGGCAGATCGTGGTCGTCGACTGCGAGGGCGACCCGGAGGATGTGGACAAGTCCA
>NZ_JBHTDD010000065.1:0-1245 GCF_042666615.1 Plantactinospora sp. GCM10030261 | reverse complement strand
CTAGTGCCGTGACCACCAACGTTCATGGTGTTGGGTGACACGCCGTATGGCCTGTCGGCCGGGCGGCGTGGTGGCGGTCAGGCTGTGGCGGTGGCAGAACCCGTTCGTGTACGGCGGCTCAGTGACCAGGAGGGTCAGCAGCTGCTGAGGATCACTCGTAGAGGTACCGGCTCGCCTATCCGGCTGAGGCGGGCGATGGTCGTGCTCGCCTCCGCCGGTGGGAACACGGTGCCGGCGATCGCCCGTCTCGTGCAGGCCGACGAGGACACGATCCGGCAGGTCATCCACCGGTTCAACGAGATGGGGATGGCCAGCCTGGACCCTCAGTGGGCGGGTGGCCGTCCCCGCCAGATCAGTAGCGACGAAGAGCAGTTCATCGTCGAGACGGCCAACACCCGCCCCGAGACGCTGGGGCGGCCGTTCACCCGGTGGAGCATCCGCAAGCTCGCCGACCACCTGGGCTCGCATACCGCCCGTCGGGTTCGGATCGGGCGGGAACGGCTGCGGCAGATCCTGCACCGACACCGGATCACCTTCCAGCGGACCAAGACGTGGAAGGAGTCCACCGACCCGCACCGGGACGCCAAGCTGGCCCGGATCGAGTACGTCAGCAGCCACTTCCCGCAGCGGGTGTTCGCGTTCGACGAGTTCGGGCCCCTGGTCATCCGGCCGCAGGCCGGCACCGGGTGGGCGCCGACCGGACACCCGCACCGGCTGCCCGCGAACTACCACAAGCTGCACGGCGTCCGGCAGTTCCACGGGTGCTACAGCGTCGGCGACGACCAACTCTGGGGCGTCGTGCGGCGGCGTAAGAGCGCCGCGAACACCCTCGCCGCGCTCAAGTCGATCCGCGCGGCGAGGCCGGACGGGGCGCCGATCTACGTGATCCTGGACAACCTGTCCGCGCACAAAGGCTCGAAGATCCGCAGGTGGGCGACCCGGAACAAGGTCGAACTCTGCTTCACCCCGACCTACGCCTCCTGGGCCAACCCGATCGAGGCCCAGTTCGGACCGCTACGCACCTTCGTCATCGCCGGCTCGAACCACCCCAACCACCCCGCCCTGACCCGGCGGCTGCAGGACTACCTGCGCTGGCGCAACGCCAACGCCCGCCACCCCGACGTCCTGGCCGCCCAACGCCGCGAACGCGCCCGCATCCGCAGCGAACGACAACGACGATGGGGCCAACCCGCCACCCGCGCAGCCTGAACCCAACACCCCGAACGTTGGTGGTCACGGCACTAG
>NZ_JBHTDD010000064.1:0-1317 GCF_042666615.1 Plantactinospora sp. GCM10030261 | reverse complement strand
ATGCCGCGATGTCGGCCTTCACTGAGCGTGGTTGTGTCGTACACGCGTGCGAACGTCGGTGTCATGCGGGAGGCGTGGGCACGGCTGGACGAGGCGGTTGGTGACTGCCTCGCCACGGACCCGTGGGCGCTGTCGGATACCGAACTGCTGGCCGCTCTGGACGCCGCCGTCGTGTCCCAACGCCGTATCGCGGCGGTGGTGTCCGGCCTGGTCCGCGAGATCCACGGTCGGGACCTGCCCCGACGCGACGGCGCCACCTCGACCACCGCCTGGCTGCGGCACCGGCACCGGCTCACCGGCCGCGCCGCCCACCTCGCGGTGACCGACGCCGGGCAGCTGGACACCGCGCCCGATCCGGTCCGCCACGCCATACTCACCGGCGCGATCAGCCTTGACCAGGCCCGGATCATCATCGACACGGTGGACCTCGTCCGGCGGGAGGCCGGGGAGATTGCCGCCGACAAGGCCGTCGGCATCCTGCTCGACTGGGCCGGCCAGTTCGACCCCGTCGACCTACGACGCCTGGCCCACCGGATCCTGGACCACATCGCCCCGCACCTCGCCGAGGACGCCCAACGACGAGCCCTGGAAGCCGACGAGAAACGCCACCAACGCGACCGCTACCTGCACCTGTCCCCGGTCGGCGACGGCCGGCTGCGACTGTCCGGCCTGCTCGATGCGGAAACGTCGGCGCTGCTACGCACCACCCTCGACCCGTTGACCCGACCATCCGGCCAGGATGACCGCCGCAACCCCGGACAACGCCGCCACGACGCCCTGACCGAGGTGTGCCGGCTGACGCTACGCGCCGGCGACCTGCCCGCACACGGCGGCGAACCCACCCAACTGGTAGTCACCACCGACTACAACACGCTCACCGGACAACTCGGCGCCGGCACCCTGGACACCGGCCAGCAGATCAGCGCCGAGTCGGTGCGTCGGCTGGCGTGCGAGGCCGGCATCGTGCCGGCCGTCCTTGGCGGCAACGGGCATGTCCTGGACCTGGGTCGACAACGACGGCTGTTCACCGGCCCGATCCGCCGCGCCCTGATCCTGCGCGACGGCGGTTGTGCCTTCCCCGGCTGCGACCGGCCACCACGCTGGTGCGCCGCCCACCACATCACCCCCTGGTCCACCGGCGGCACCACCACCGTCACCAACGGCGTCCTGCTCTGCCACCGCCACCACCGCACCATCCACCACGACGGCTGGCAGGTCCACCTCGCCACCGACGGACACCCCGAATTCATCCCCCCACCCTGGACCGACCCAGAGCAACGACCCCGCCGCAACACCTACCACCGACGCTGCTGAGAT
>NZ_JBHTDD010000063.1:0-1371 GCF_042666615.1 Plantactinospora sp. GCM10030261 | reverse complement strand
GGGTCTGTCAAGTTAACGGCTGATCTTGGTTGTTGAGGTGGTCAGTTGTTGGCCGGGGTGAGCCGGCCTTCGAAGGCGATCTGGAAGGCGTTCAGGGGTGCCTTCCAGCGCATGGTCCAGCGCCGGCGCCCGGCGCCGGTCGGGTCGAGGCTCATCAACGCCATGTAGACACACTTCAAGGCGGCTTGCTCGTTCGGGAAGTGGCCGCGAGCTCGGACGGCCTTGCGGATACGGGCGTTGACCGACTCGATCGCGTTCGTGGAGCAGATGACCTTGCGGATCTCGACGTCGAAGGCGAGGAAGGGCACGAACTCGGCCCAGGCGTTCTCCCACAGCTTCACGATCGCCGGATACTTGCGGCCCCACGCCTCGGCGAACTCCAGGAACCGCTCGGTCGCGGCGTCCTCCGTCGGCGCGGTGTAGACCGGCTTGAGCGCTTTGGCGATCTTGTCCCAGTCCTGCCTCGCCGCGTAGCGGAACGAGTTGCGCAGCAGATGCACCACACACGTCTGCACGATCGTGCGCGGCCACACCGTCTCCACCGCCTCGGGCAGGCCCTTGAGCCCGTCACAGACCAGCATCAGCACGTCGGCGACGCCGCGGTTCTTCAGCTCGGTCAGCACGTGCAGCCAGTGCTTGGCGCCCTCACCGCCATCGCCGGCCCAGATGCCGAGGATGTCCCGGTGTCCGTCGACGGTGACCGCCATGGCCAGGTAGATCGGGCGGTTCGCGACCTGCCCATCCCGGATCTTGACGTTGATGGCGTCGATGAACACAACCGGGTAGACCCGGTCCAGGGGCCGGTTCTGCCACTCCGCCATGCCGTCCATGACCTTGTCCGTGATGGTGGAGATGGTCTGCTTCGACACCTCGGCCCCGTACACCTCGGCCAGGTGAGCGGCGATCTCCCCATGGGTGAGGCCCTTGGCCGACAACGACAGCACCATGTCGTCGACGCCGGTCAGGCGCCGCTGCCGCTTGCGCACGATCTGCGGCTCGAACGTCCCCGCCGCGTCCCGCGGCACCCGCACCCCGACCGGCCCGACGTCGGTGAGCACGGTCTTGGTCCGGCTGCCGTTACGGGTGTTCCCGCTACCTCGACCAGCTGGGTCGTGCTTGTCGTAGCCGACGTGGTCGGTGATCTCACCGTCCAGCGCCGATTCGAGGACCCGCTTCGTGAGCTGCTGCAGCAGCCCGCCCTCACCGGTCAGCTTCAGCCCGTCACCACGAGCCCGATCGACCAGCATCGCGATCAACTGCTCGTCCGTGACCGCACCCGACGGCTCCACAGCCGACTGTCCCACGGTGGTCTCGGTCGTCATCTGGCGTCTCTCCCTTGATCGGTCGATCAGCCGTTATTTGTACAGTCCC
>NZ_JBHTDD010000062.1:0-2532 GCF_042666615.1 Plantactinospora sp. GCM10030261 | reverse complement strand
AGGTGGTGGAGGTGCAGGGCGCCTCGACCGCCGATGGCGGCAACATCGTGCAGTACGCCGACTGGAACGGCGCGAACCAGCAGTGGCAGCTCAACCGGGTCGACAGCGGCACCAACCCGCCGCCTGGTGGCACCGGATGCGGCAAGGCCCCGACGCTGGGCAACGGCACGCACACGATCCAGAGCGGCGGCAAGAGCCGGTCGTTCATCCTGCGGTTGCCGGCCAACTACAACAACGCCAATCCGTACCGGCTGATCTTCGCGTTCCACTGGCGGGGCGGCACCATGCAGGAGATCTCGTCCGGCGGCACCAGCGGCGCCGCCTGGTCCTACTACGGGCAGCAGGAGCAGTCCAACAACACCGCGATCCTGGTCGCGCCGCAGGGACTCGGGAACGGCTGGGGCAACTCCGGCGGTGAGGACGTCACGTTCGTCGACGACATGATCAGTCGAATCGAGAGCGACCTGTGCGTCAACCCGCGGCAGCGGTTCGCCCTCGGGTTCAGCTGGGGCGGGGGCATGAGCTACGCGCTCGCCTGCGCGCGGCCCACCGTCTTCCGGGCCGTGGCGGTCATCGCCGGCGCGCAGATCAGCGGATGCAGCGGCGGTACGCAGCCCATCGCGTACTTCGGGTTGCACGGCATCACGGACAACGTCCTGAGCATCGCCCAGGGGCGGGCCCTGCGCGACACGTTCGTCAGGAACAACGGCTGCACCCCGCAGAACCCGCCCGAGCCGGGTGGCGGGAGCCGGACGCACATCACCACCGCGTACTCGGGATGCCGGGCCGGCTACCCGGTGCAGTGGGCCGCGTTCGACAACGGTCACATGCCGGGACCGGTGGACGGGACGTACGCCGAAAGCGGCGTGACGACCTGGACCAAGGGCGAGATCTGGAGGTTCTTCGCGCAGTTCAGCTGATCTCGGTCACCGCAGTGGCGACGATCCTGGACGGTGGCCTCCTGGTGGCGGTGGGTTCCCGAAACCGCCGTGGGCCAGGGGGCCGTCGTCGCCGCGCCGCCGCCGGATGGTGGACCCGCTCAGCGTCGCAGCCGGTCGGGCCCACCGGAACCGCTGCGCCGGACCAACCAGGCCTCGGTGATGTGGGTGAACATCGCCTCGGCGGCACCGTCCGGGTCGTGCGCGGCGATGCGTTCGTAGATGCGCCGGTGCCCACGGTTGGAGGCCACGCACAGGGAGCGTTCGGTCCGACCCATGTACCGGGCGGTGTTGACGACCTGGCTCTCCAGCGACCGTACGACGCCACGGGCGATGCGGTTCCCGGACGCCTGCATGACCTTGTCGTGGAAGGCCCGGTCGTGCTCGTGGTTGTCGACGAGTTCGTCCATCCGGTCCACCTGGGCCCGCAGCCGGTCGACGGTTTCCTGGTCGGCCAGGCGAGCGGCCACGTTGGCCATGTCGGACTCGAGCACCCGCCGGGTGACGACGAGGTCGTCGAGGATGGCGAGGCTGTCGTCCTGGGCGATGGTGGCGCCGAGGACGAGTTCGTCGAGCATGTCCCACATCGACGGCGACGTGACCATGGTGCCGGCGCCCTGACGGACCTGGACCAGGCCCTTCTCCTGAAGGATCTTCACCGCTTCCCGGACGACGGTGCGACTCACGGAGAAGGTCTCGCAGAGGATCGGCTCGGGAGGCAGGGGCGTCCCGGACGGGTGCACGCCGCGGACGATGCGCTCCACCAACTCGGCGGTGACCGCCTTGGCGAGGTTGGCCGGCCGCCGTGCCCAGGCCGGGGCGGCCACGGCATCCGTGGCCGTCTCCTGCGATGGCGTCATGGTTCCTCCGAAATGGCTGCCTGGCCCGGCGCCCTGGTGGTCAGTGTCACTGGCGAGAACCTCACCGGCCTTGAGCAGTATCGCCCGCTGATCCTCGCCGGCGCGGTCGACGTCGTCCAGATGGCCGCGGTCTGGGGGATCACCCACTTCCAGCGGGTCTCCGCCCTCGCACACGCCCACGACCTGCCGGTCAGCCCGATCGGCAACGTCTCGATCGGCCTGCTGCACGCCGCGACGTCGGTGCCGAACCACCTCACCAGCGAGTTACAGGACCTGTGCCCACCGGTCGGCGTCGTCATCGACGTGTCCGTCGAGGACGGTGCCTTCGTTCTCGGCGACTCGCCGGGCCTGGGCGTACGGATCGACGAGGACGCGATCCGGGCGGCGAGCGGGCGTCCAGCGGTCCACCACCCGGGGGAGGGCCCCCACGTCCGGCCGGAGCGAGCCGGACGCCGGCTGCTGGCCGGGGGCGACGCCATCGGCACCGCGACGACGGTGCATCCCGTCCCGTTGCAACCGTCCCGCAACGAGGTGTCGCCGACCGGGCACTGAGCCGGCTCGGGTGCGCCCGCCCGGGCGTACCGCACAAGGCGCCGCTGACCCGGCGGGACCCGACGCCGCCCCTCGCCCCGCCGCCGGGGTCTGTCAAGTTAACGGCTGATCTTGGTTGTTGAGGTGGTCAGTTGTTGGCCGGGGTGAGCCGGCCTTCGAAGGCGATCTGGAAGGCGTTCAGG
>NZ_JBHTDD010000061.1:0-3450 GCF_042666615.1 Plantactinospora sp. GCM10030261 | reverse complement strand
GCCCCGCCCGCCCCGGCGATCTTGCACTTCAGGTTGCCGTTTCGCGTCTTCTGACCCGTTATTCCGGGGCCAGTAGTGCAAGATCGCGGGGACGGTGGGTCGGCGACCGGGGGAGAGGGTGGGCGCGAGACAAGGGGAGGACCATGCGGGGAGCACGTAGGTTGGCGAGGCCGGCCGGTGGTTGGGTCGGGGTGGACCCGGTGCGTACGGCCGCCCTGTCCCGGGCGTTGTGGGGAACCGCGTTGCTCGCCACGCCGGGACCGGTGCTGCGCGGGTTGGGCGGTCGGCGTACCGAGCTTGCCGTCGCGGTGCTGCGGGTGCTCGGGACGCGACACCTCGCGCAGGGCCTGGTGACGGCGGCGCGACCGACCGGGCCGGTCCGCGTGGCCGGAGCGGTGGTTGACGCGCTGCACGCCCTGACGACGGTGCTGGTGGCCGGTGTCGACCGTCGGCAGCGGGGACCGGCGCTCGCCGAGACCGGGCTGGCCGTGGCGTGGATCCGCACCGCCGTCACGGCGGCGCGCCGCTGATGCCGGTCGGTTCCATCGATCCGGTCGCTGGCCATCCGTACGTCGTGGTTGTTTCACCGGCCGTGGTGCGCATAACAGCCGATCGCTCGGGAACGCGGGCCGGGGCCCCGAGCGGGACCATTCGAGGCGGCGGGGTGCGGGCCGGCACCCGGACGGGGAGGGCGAGATGGGCTCGCTACGGCACAGCAAGGTCGCGGTGGTCACCGGAGCCACCGCCGGGGTGGGGCGGGCGGTCGTTCGGGAACTCGCCGGCCTCGGCATGCGGGTCGGGCTGCTGGCGCGCGGGTCAACGGGACTCGCGGCGGCTGCCGAGGACGTCCGCGCCGCCGGTGGCGAGCCGTTGCCGATCGAGACCGATGTGTCGGACTACCGGCAGGTGGCGGCCGCGGCCGACCGGGTGAGCGCGGAACTCGGCCCGATCGACCTGTGGATCAACGACGCGTTCACCTCCGTGTTCGCCCCGTTCGTGGACGTCGAACCGGAGGAGTTCCGCAGGGTCACCGAGGTGACCTACCTCGGATACGTGTACGGCACCCGGGTGGCCCTGGACCGGATGCTGCCCCGTGACTCGGGCACCATCGTGCAGGTCGGTTCGGCACTTGCCTACCGGTCGATCCCGCTGCAGTCCGCGTACTGCGGGGCGAAGCACGCCATTGTCGGGTTCACCGAGTCGGTGCGCACCGAGTTGCTGCACTCCCACAGCCGGGTCCGGATAACCCAGGTGCACCTGCCCGCGGTCAACACCCCGCAGTTCGAATGGGTGCTCTCCCGGCTGGATCGGCACGCCCAGCCGGTGCCACCCATCTATCAACCGGAGGTGGCGGCCCGCGCGATCGTGCACGCGGCGGACCACCCGCGGCGCCGGGAGTACTGGGTCGGCGCCTCCACGGTCGCCACGATCATGGCGAACCGGCTGATACCTGGGCTCCTGGACCGTTACCTGGGGCGTACCGGCTTCGCCTCCCAGCAGACCGACGAACCGGCCCCGCCGGACCGGCCGAGCAATCTGTGGCACCCGGTCGACGACGGCCGCGGCACGGACGCCGGCGCGCACGGAGGCTTCGACGACCGGGCGCATGACCGCAGCCCGCAGGTCTGGCTCTCCCGGCACCGGCCCCTGTTGACGGCGGGTGCGGTGGCGGCCGGTGCCGCTGGCGCCGCGGTGGCGGTCGCGATCCGACGCGGGTGAACATAACGAGCACGTTCTATTGACGAAGGCCGCTATCCGGGCCTACAGTGCGTCCCACAAGTTTCCTGCAAGTTTCAATATTCTTGCAGAAAGTTTGCGGCCCACCCCCACACTCCACACCGGAGGCAGCCATGGGCACCCCCATGCCCCGGTCCGGCCGGTTCCGCACACCCGCCGACCGTTCCCGCCCGTCGACCGACTCCGCCACCCCGCCCACCGGAGCTCCGCCCGTCGATCGACTCCGCCACCCCGCCCATTGGAGTCCCGCCCGCGCCCTCCGCCGGCGTCCTGCCCGTACTCTCGCCCTCGCGGCCGCCGCCGTCACCCTCGGCGCCACGCTCACCGCGGCCGCGCCGCCCGCCGGCCGGCCCGCCGAGGCCGCCCCGCCGGGAGTCAGGGACGTCACCGTCACCCTCTTCCAGTGGCGGTACGACTCGATCGCCAACGCCTGCACCAGCACGCTCGGACCCAAGGGGTACGGGTACGTGCAGGTCTCACCACCCCAGGAGCACATCCAGGGTCCACAGTGGTGGACCACGTACCAACCGGTGGCGTACCGGGTGGCCGGCCGGCTGGGTTCGGAGTCGTCGTTCCGGTCGATGATCTCGACCTGCCACGCCGCTGGCGTCAAGGTGATCGCGGACGCCGTCGTGAACCACATGTCGGCGGGCTCGGGCACCGGCACCGGCGGCTCGTCCTACTCCAAGTACGACTACCCCGGGTACTACCAGAACCAGGACTTCCACTCCTGCCGGCGCCGCATCGCCAACTACGCCGACCGGTGGGAGGTGCAGAACTGCGAACTGGTCGACCTCGCCGACCTGAACACCGGCAGCGACTACGTCCGCGGGCGGATCGCCGGCTGGCTGAACAGTCTCATCTCGATGGGGGTGGACGGGTTCCGGATCGACGGTGCCAAGCACGTCGCGGCCGCGGACCTCGCGGCGATCAAGAGCCGGCTGAGCAACCCCAACATCTTCTGGGTGCACGAAGTCATCTACGGCGCCGGCGAGGCCGTGCAGCCAGGTGAGTACACCGGCAGCGGGGACGTCGACGAGTTCCGGGCGGCGTACGACCTCAAACGCATCTTCACGAGCGAGCGGCTCGCGTACCTCAACAACTGGGGTGAGTCCTGGGGTTACCTGCCGAGCGGGCAGGCCCGCCCGTTCGTCGACAACTGGGACACCGAACGTAATGGCTCGACCCTGAACTACAACTACGGCTCGACCTACACCCTGGCCAACGTGTTCCTGCTGGCCTGGCCGTACGGGTCGCCCAGCATTCACTCCGGCTACGAGTTCACCAACTACGACGCCGGTCCGCCGAACGGTGGTGCCGTCTCCGCCTGCTTCTCGAACGGGTGGAAATGCCAGCACCTGTGGCGGCAGATCGCCAACATGGTCGGCTTCCGCAACGCGGTGCGGGGCACCGGGGTCACCAACTGGTGGTCCAACGGCTACCAGGCCATCGCCTTCGGTCGCGGCTCGGCCGGCTACGTCGTCATCAACCGCGAGTCGTTCGCCGTCAGCCGCACGTTCCAGACGTCGCTGCCCGCGGGGTCGTACTGCGATGTGCAGCACGGCGACCGGACCGGCGGTGGCTGCACCGGTCCGACGTACACGGTGGACTCGGGCGGCCGGTTCACCGCCACCGTGGGCGCCGGCGACGCCATCGCCCTCCACCGCTGAGCCCCCACCACCCCCCACCCGTTACCCCCCAACCCCCCGCCCC
>NZ_JBHTDD010000060.1:0-5532 GCF_042666615.1 Plantactinospora sp. GCM10030261 | reverse complement strand
TTGGTGGTGTGTGGTTGTTCTTTGAGAACTCAACAGGGTGCTTTGTGATGCCAGTGCCAATTATGGTTTTATGCCCCGTTCCTGGCTGGTCTTGATGGCTGGTTGGGGTGGGATTCCTTTGGCAACATTTGTTTGTTGTTGGGGTTGATTTTCTGACAGGTTTTTGTTGGAGAGTTTGATCCTGGCTCAGGACGAACGCTGGCGGCGTGCTTAACACATGCAAGTCGAGCGGAAAGGCCCTTCGGGGTACTCGAGCGGCGAACGGGTGAGTAACACGTGAGTAACCTGCCCTAGGCTTTGGGATAACCCTCGGAAACGGGGGCTAATACCGGATATGACTCCTTGTCGCATGGTGGGGGGTGTAAAGGTTTATTCTGGCTTGGGATGGGCTCGCGGCCTATCAGCTTGTTGGTGGGGTGATGGCCTACCAAGGCGGTGACGGGTAGCCGGCCTGAGAGGGCGACCGGCCACACTGGGACTGAGACACGGCCCAGACTCCTACGGGAGGCAGCAGTGGGGAATATTGCACAATGGGCGGAAGCCTGATGCAGCGACGCCGCGTGAGGGATGACGGCCTTCGGGTTGTAAACCTCTTTCAGCTCCGACGAAGCGTAAGTGACGGTAGGAGCAGAAGAAGCGCCGGCCAACTACGTGCCAGCAGCCGCGGTAAGACGTAGGGCGCGAGCGTTGTCCGGATTTATTGGGCGTAAAGAGCTCGTAGGCGGCTTGTTGCGTCGACTGTGAAAACCCGCGGCTCAACTGCGGGCCTGCAGTCGATACGGGCAGGCTAGAGTTCGGTAGGGGAGACTGGAATTCCTGGTGTAGCGGTGAAATGCGCAGATATCAGGAGGAACACCGGTGGCGAAGGCGGGTCTCTGGGCCGATACTGACGCTGAGGAGCGAAAGCGTGGGGAGCGAACAGGATTAGATACCCTGGTAGTCCACGCTGTAAACGTTGGGCGCTAGGTGTGGGGGGCCTCTCCGGTTCTCTGTGCCGCAGCTAACGCATTAAGCGCCCCGCCTGGGGAGTACGGCCGCAAGGCTAAAACTCAAAGGAATTGACGGGGGCCCGCACAAGCGGCGGAGCATGCGGATTAATTCGATGCAACGCGAAGAACCTTACCTGGGTTTGACATGGCCGCAAAACCTGCAGAGATGTGGGGTCCTTCGGGGGCGGTCACAGGTGGTGCATGGCTGTCGTCAGCTCGTGTCGTGAGATGTTGGGTTAAGTCCCGCAACGAGCGCAACCCTCGTTCGATGTTGCCAGCGCGTTATGGCGGGGACTCATCGAAGACTGCCGGGGTCAACTCGGAGGAAGGTGGGGATGACGTCAAGTCATCATGCCCCTTATGTCCAGGGCTTCACGCATGCTACAATGGCTGGTACAATGGGTTGCGATACCGTGAGGTGGAGCGAATCCCAAAAAGCCGGTCTCAGTTCGGATCGGGGTCTGCAACTCGACCCCGTGAAGTCGGAGTCGCTAGTAATCGCAGATCAGCAACGCTGCGGTGAATACGTTCCCGGGCCTTGTACACACCGCCCGTCACGTCACGAAAGTCGGCAACACCCGAAGCCCATGGCCTAACCGGTTTTCCGGGGGGAGTGGTCGAAGGTGGGGCTGGCGATTGGGACGAAGTCGTAACAAGGTAGCCGTACCGGAAGGTGCGGCTGGATCACCTCCTTTCTAAGGAGCACCATCCAGCGAAGGCTGGTATGGAGCCCGCGCCGCCTGTTCGTGGTGGTGGGGTGCTCGTTTGGCGGAGACACTGGCGTAGTCACGTGGTCGGCAACGGCTGCTCACATCTAGTACGGCCATCCTGGCTGGTTCCTTCCTCTTGGGGGAGGGGCTGGTGTCTGGGGGTGGTGTGGAGGGGTGGTGGGTGGTGCGGCTGGTTGGTGGCGGTGGGGCACCCTGTTGGGTCCTGAAGGAACAACTGCGTGTGTGGTGGGCCGGTGGGTCTGCTGGTGGTTGTTGCTTTGGTGCCAGGTGCGGCTTGGCTTCGCATACCGGATCTTGCTCTTGTGGGTTGTGGCTTGTCACTGTGGTGGTGGGTTGCGGCTTGGTTGGGGGTGGGGTTGCTGGTGTGGGGTGGTGGGTCGTGGGTTGGTTGTTTGTTGAGATGTGCATAGTGGACGCGAGCATCTTTGTGGTCAAGTTGTCAAGGGCGGACGGTGGATGCCTTGGCACCAGGAGCCGATGAAGGACGTGGGAGGCCGCGATAGGCCTGGGGGAGCTGTCAACCGAGCTGTGATCCCAGGGTGTCCGAATGGGGGAACCTGGCACCAGTTGTGTGGTGTCACCCGCACCTGAATTCATAGGGTGTGTGGAGGGAACGCGGGGAAGTGAAACATCTCAGTACCCGTAGGAAGAGAAAACAATTGTGATTCCGTGAGTAGTGGCGAGCGAAAGCGGATTGAGGCTAAACCGGTCGTGTGTGATACCTGTCAGGGGTTGCGCGGTCGGGGTTGTGGGACCCTGCTTGAGCATGCTGACACATGTTCGGGGAGTGATAAAGCTGCATGCTAGCTGAACAGTCTGGGAAGGCTGACCGTAGTCGGTGATAGTCCGGTAGGTGAAAGTGTGTGGCCTCTTTTGTGGGTGTTCCCGAGTAGCGGCGGACTCCTGAAATCTGCCGTGAATCTGCCAGGACCACCTGGTAAGCCTAAATACTTCCTGGTGACCGATAGCGGACGAGTACCGTGAGGGAATGGTGAAAAGTACCCCGGGAGGGGAGTGAAATAGTACCTGAAACCGTTCGCCTACAATCCGTCAGAGCCTGTCTTTTGGGGTGGGTGATGGCGTGCCTTTTGAAGAATGAGCCTGCGAGTTAGTGGCATGTGGCGAGGTTAACCCGGGTGGGGTAGCCGTAGCGAAAGCGAGTCTGAAGAGGGCGTTGAGTCGCGTGTTCTAGACCCGAAGCGGAGTGATCTAGCCATGGGCAGGCTGAAGCGTGGGTAAGACCGCGTGGAGGGCCGAACCCACCAACGTTGAAAAGTTGGGGGATGACCTGTGGTTAGGGGTGAAAGGCCAATCAAACTCCGTGATAGCTGGTTCTCCCCGAAATGCATTTAGGTGCAGCGTTGCGTGTTTCTTGCCGGAGGTAGAGCACTGGATGGTCTAGGGGGCCTACAAGCTTACTGAAATCAGCCAAACTCCGAATGCCGGTAAGTGAGAGCGTGGCAGTGAGACTGCGGGGGATAAGCTTCGTAGTCGAGAGGGAAACAGCCCAGATCACCAGCTAAGGCCCCTAAGCGTGTGCTAAGTGGAAAAGGATGTGGGGTCGCATAGACAACCAGGAGGTTGGCTTAGA
This sequence comes from Plantactinospora sp. GCM10030261, assembly GCF_042666615.1. Taxonomy (NCBI): domain Bacteria; kingdom Bacillati; phylum Actinomycetota; class Actinomycetes; order Micromonosporales; family Micromonosporaceae; genus Plantactinospora; species Plantactinospora sp. GCM10030261. The sequence continues at coordinate 2,221 of NZ_JBHTDD010000060.1, read as the reverse complement.
AGCAGCCATCCTTTAAAGAGTGCGTAATAGCTCACTGGTCAAGTGGTTCCGCGCCGACAATGTAGCGGGGCTCAAGCACACCGCCGAAGCTGTGGCATTCACACGTGTACTCGGTGCGGATTCTTCGGAGTTTGCATCCAGGTGTGTGGGTGGGTAGGGGAGCGTCGTGCCCGCGGTGAAGCAGCAGGGTGACCTAGCTGTGGAGGGGGCACGAGTGAGAATGCAGGCATGAGTAGCGAAAGAAGGGTGAGAAACCCTTCCGCCGGATGACCAAGGGTTCCAGGGCCAGGTTAATCCGCCCTGGGTGAGTCGGGGCCTAAGGCGAGGCCGAGAGGCGTAGTCGATGGATAACGGGTTGATATTCCCGTACCCGCGTAGGAGCGCCCGTGATGAACCTCGTTGTGCTAACCATCCAAACCGGTCGAGACCTTCGGGTTGAGGTTGGGGAGGGTGGGAACCTGGCGGGTAGTAGTCAAGCGATGGGGTGACGCAGGAAGGTAGCTGAGCCCGGCCGGTGGTTGTGCCGGGGTAAGCGTGTAGCCCGTGCCATAGGTAAATCCGTGGCGCATGTGGGTGAGACGTGATGCCGAGCCGATTCAGGTGAAGTCAGTGATCCTATGCTGCCGAGAAAAGCCTCTAGCGAGTTCCTGGGCGGCCCGTACCCTAAACCGACACAGGTGGTCAGGTAGAGAATACCAAGGCGATCGGGTGAACTGTGGTTAAGGAACTCGGCAAATTGCCCCCGTAACTTAGGGAGAAGGGGGGCCGGACACGTGAAGCGACACGCTCGTGGAGCGTGGTATGGCCGCAGAGACCAGGGGGAAGCGACTGTTTACTAAAAACACAGGTCCATGCGAAGAAGTAATTCGATGTATATGGACTGACGCCTGCCCGGTGCTGGAACGTTAAGGGGACCGGTTAGTCTTTCGGGGCGAAGCTGAGAACTTAAGCGCCAGTAAACGGCGGTGGTAACTATAACCATCCTAAGGTAGCGAAATTCCTTGTCGGGTAAGTTCCGACCTGCACGAATGGCGTAACGACTTCCCTACTGTCTCAACCACAGGCCCGGCGAAATTGCACTACGAGTAAAGATGCTCGTTACGCGCGGCAGGACGGAAAGACCCCGGGACCTTTACTATAGCTTGACATTGGTATTCGAATCGGCTTGTGTAGGATAGGTGGGAGCCGGTGAAGTCTCAACGCCAGTTGAGGTGGAGGCAATCTTGAAATACCACTCTGGTGGATTTGGGTATCTAACTTCGGGCCGTGATCCGGTTCAGGGACAGTGTCTGGTGGGTAGTTTAACTGGGGCGGTTGCCTCCTAAAGGGTAACGGAGGCGCCCAAAGGTTCCCTCAGCCTGGTTGGCAATCAGGTGTTGAGTGCAAGTACACAAGGGAGCTTGACTGTGAGACTGACAGGTCGAGCAGGGACGAAAGTCGGGACTAGTGATCCGGCACTTGCGTGTGGAAGCGGTGTCGCTCAACGGATAAAAGGTACCCCGGGGATAACAGGCTGATCTTCCCCAAGAGTCCATATCGACGGGATGGTTTGGCACCTCGATGTCGGCTCGTCGCATCCTGGGGCTGTAGCAGGTCCCAAGGGTTGGGCTGTTCGCCCATTAAAGCGGTACGCGAGCTGGGTTTAGAACGTCGTGAGACAGTTCGGTCCCTATCCGCCGTGCGCGTAGGATACTTGAGAAGGGCTGTCCCTAGTACGAGAGGACCGGGACGGACGAACCTCTGGTGTGCCAGTTGTCCCGCCAGGGGCACGGCTGGTTAGCTACGTTCGGAAGGGATAACCGCTGAAAGCATCTAAGCGGGAAGCTCGCTTCAAGATGAGGTATCCCACCCTGGTAACAGGGGTAAGGCCCCCAGCTAGACCACTGGGTTGATAGGCCGGAGATGTAAGCCCGGTAACGGGTTCAGTCGACCGGTACTAATAGGCCGAGGACTTGACCTACAAAGCTGCTACGCGTCCACTATGCACCTCTGAACAAACAAACCCCCCCACACACGTGTGGCAGGCAGGTGTTTGACATGTTCATAGAGTTACGGCGGTCATAGCGGAGGGGAAACGCCCGGTAACATTCCGAACCCGGAAGCTAAGCCCTCCAGCGCCGATGGTACTGCACCCGGGAGGGTGTGGGAGAGTAGGACGCCGCCGGACAATCATCCAGTCGAGGGCCACCCGGTAAAGGGTGGCCCTCAACTGCGTTTCCAC
>NZ_JBHTDD010000059.1:0-6538 GCF_042666615.1 Plantactinospora sp. GCM10030261 | reverse complement strand
GCCCGCATCCGCAGCGAACGACAACGACGATGGGGCCAACCCGCCACCCGCGCAGCCTGAACCCAACACCCCGAACGTTGGTGGTCACGGCACTAGCCAACGACCACGTCACAGTCCGCGAAGGGGCGAGATCGCGATGTTCCGCACGATGCTGAAATCCAAGATCCACCGGGCGGTCGTCACCCAGTCCGACCTGCACTACGTGGGTTCGCTGACGATCGACATCGACCTCATGCGCGCGGCCGACCTGCTGCACGGCGAACTGATCCATGTCGTCGACATCAACAACGGCGCCCGGCTGGAGACGTACGCGATCGAGGGACCGGCCGGTTCGGGCGTCATCGGCGTCAACGGCGCCGCCGCCCGGCTGGTGCACACCGGAGATCTGATCATCATCATCGGCTACGGGTTGATGGGCGACGAGGAAGCCAGCTCCTTCGTACCGAAGATCGTCCATGTCAACGAAAAGAACGAGGCGGTTTCGGTGACAGCCGATCCCGCCTTCTGACCGAAGGCGAAGCCGTGCTGGCCGACCGCGCCACTTCCGCCGCAAACCCGTCCACGTTCCTCGGTGCCACCGATCCGCGGCGGGTCGCGATCCGCTTCCTGACCGGCACGGCAGTCACCGAACTCAGCTACGGCACGCTCAATGATCGCGTCGACAGGCTCGCCACCGGCCTGGCGACGGCGTACGACCGGGGCAGCCGGGTGCAGCTCCTGCTCCCCGCCGGACCGGACCTGGTCGTGGCGTTCCTCGCCTGCCTGCGGGCCGGAATGGTGGCGGTGCCGGTGCCGCTCCCGGCCTCGGGTCGCCTCACCCGCGCCGGTGACCGGATAGCGGCCGTCGCCCGGGACTGCGCCCCGGCCCTCGCTCTGGTGGCCGGCGGCGTCGACCCGGCCGGCACGCTGCCGCCGGAGGTGGCGGTCAGCACCGCCGACGACCTCCTCGCCGGCGGGTCGGACACTCCGCCGCCCCCGCTGCCCGCCGGTGCGGATCTCGCGTTCCTGCAGTACTCGTCCGGTTCGACGGGCGCGCCCAAGGCGGTGTGCAACACGCACGCCGCCATCCGGGCCCAGGTGGCGATGCTGGCGGCGATGTTGCCGGACGACGAACCGGTCCGGGTGGTCGGCTGGTTGCCGCTCTACCACGACATGGGCATGCTGCAGCAGCTCCTGTTGCCGGTGTTCACCGGTGGCACCACCACGATGATGAGCCCCGCGGCGTTCGCCGCCGACCCGGCCAGGTGGCTGCGGGCCGCCTCCAGCTACCGGGCGACCTGGATCGCCGGACCGGACTTCGGCTACCGGCGCTGCGCGGACGCGATGACCGACGACGAGGTCGCCGGCCTCGACCTGAGAACCATCCGGTACGCCGCCAACGGCGCCGAACCGGTGCGCGAGAGCACCCTGACGCGGTTCGTGGCACGGTTCGCCCCCGCCGGCCTGCGCCGGGAGGCGATGACCCCGTCGTACGGGCTCGCGGAGGCGGTGCTGTGCGTGTCGAGCAGCCACCGCCCCCGGGGCTGGCGATCGGCGGCGTACGATCCGGGCCCGCTCACCGAGGGCGTCGCCCGCCGCCGGGACGACGGTGGCGGGCGGGTACTCGTCTCCTCGGGCAACTGGTTCCACGACCGCCAGGTGTCCATCGTGGACCCGAACACACGCGCCGAACTGCCGACCGGACACGTCGGCGAGATCTGGGTGTCCGGCCCGGGCCTGCCGGCCGGCTACTGGCGGCAACCCGAACTGTCCGCGCGGACATTCGGCGCGATGACGGCCGACGGCCGTGGGCCGTGGCTCCGCACGGGCGATCTCGGTTTCCTCGACGACGGGGAACTGTTCGTCTGCGGCCGGCTCCGCGATCTGATCATCCTGGGCGGCGCCAACCACCATCCCGACGACATCGAGCGCACCCTGGAACGGCACGTCGACGCCGTCGCCGTCGGCGGCGCCTGCGCGGTCCAGCCGGACGACGACCCCGCCGTCACCGTCTTCGCCGAGGTGGACCGGCACCTCGACGAAACCGCCCTGGCCGAGATCGCCGGCGACATCCGCCAGCAGGTGTACGAGCACCACGAGGTGCCGCTGGACGAGGTCGTCCTCGTCCGCCGATCGGGGCTGCCCCGGACGACCTCGGGCAAGATCCGGCGCGGCGCGACCGCGACGGGTCACCGCGCCGGGCGGCTACCGGTGCTCCACGCCGACCGCGTGAACCGGGTCGCACCGACGACCGACTCCACGCCGACGCTCCCGGCGGTGCACGACACGCTGGCCAACGTGCTCGGGCGGGACCGGCTCGCCCTGGACGCGAGCTTCGCCGACCTCGGGCTCGACAGCGTACGGGCCACCGAATGGGTGGGGGCGCTGTCGAAGGCGCTGCACCGACCCGTACCCGTCTCACTGGTCTTCCGGCACCCCACCCCCCGGCGGTTCGCGGCGGCGCTGGACGCGCCGACGGCCCCCCCGACCACCCCGCCGGCCGCCGCGCACACCACAGACCGGGCCGTCGCGGTCATCGGTGTCGGCCTGCGTCTCGCCGGCGGCATCCAGGACCTGGACGGGCTGGCGGCCCTCCTACGCGCCGGCGGTAGCACCGTCCGGCAGCCGCCCGACCAACGCGCCCGGGACGGGGTGCCACTGACCCTGCCCGGCGGATACCTCGACGCGATCGACACCTTCGACGCCGGGTTCTTCGGCATCCCGGCGGCGTCGGCCGCGGCCATCGACCCCCAGCAACGGCTCATGCTGGAGGTGGCCTGGCACGCCGTCGAGGACGCCGGGATGCCCGCGCACCGGCTGCGCGGCGCCCGGATCGGCGTCTTCGTCGGACAGGGTCACCACGACTACTCGACGCTTCCCCTGCGCCTGGGCCGCCCCGATCTGATCGGCGCCTTCTCCGCCACCGGCGCGAGCATGAGCGCCACGGCCGGGCGGATCGCGTACCACTTCGGATTCCGCGGACCGGCCCAGACCATCGACACCGCCTGCTCCGCGTCCCTCGTCGCGGTCGACACGGCCGTACGCCACCTCACCGACGGCACCTGCGAGATGGCGCTGGCCGGCGGCGTGGGCCTGGCCCTCTCCCCCGACACCGAGCGGGCGCTACTCGACGCCGGCATGCTGTCGGCGTCCGGTCGATGCGCGACCCTGGACGCCGACGCGGACGGCTACGGTCGGGGCGAGGGAGCGGCGCTGCTGGTACTCAAGCCGCTGGCGGCGGCCCAGCGGGACGGCGACCGCGTCCTCGCCGTGATCCGGGGTTCCGCGGTCGCCCACGACGGCGCGTCCTCCAGCCTGACCGCGCCGGAACCCGGCGCGCAGGCCGACGTCATCCGGGCCGCGCTCACCGCGGCGGGACTGCGCCCCGGCGACATCGACGCGGTCGAGTTGCACGGCACCGGCACCCCGCTGGGCGACCCGGTCGAGGTGAGCGCGCTGGCGGACGTGTTCACCGGTCGCCGGTCGCCGCTGTTGCTCGGCTCGGTCAAGACGAACCTCGGCCACCTCGAGGCCGCGGCCGGGGTCGCCGGGCTGCTGCGGGCGCTTGTCGCCCTTCGCGAACAGATCTGGCCCGGCAGCCCCACCTGGAACGCCCCGAACCCGCACCTCGACGGCGTGCCGCTGGACTACCGATTCCCGGCGCGCACCCACCACGCCCCGGTGCGCCGGGTCGGAGTCAGCTCGTTCGGGTTCACCGGCACGGTCGCCCACGTCGTGCTGGAGGCCGCCCCCGACCCGGCGACGACGCGCACCACCGCGGTCCGCACCGGTGACGCCGCGACCGGCACCGGTGCCGGCACACCCACGCCGGCACCGCCGTGGAACGGGTGGGTGCCGGTCGCCGGAGCCGACGTCCACGCCGTCCGGCGCCGCGCCCGGCTCCTGGCGGACGCGCTGAGCGAACTCGACGAGCCCGCTCAGGCCCGGCTGCTCGCCGCCTGGCGCCAACGACGCGACCATCTGCAACCCCGACGCGCGGTTGTCCACGCCGACACCCCGGAATCGTTGCGACGGGCACTGCGGTACCCCCTGACGCCCGGCCCCGCCGGCACCACCGGCCCCCTCGTGCTCCGGCTCGATGCCGCCGCTCCGCTCGCCGAACTGGTCGCCGCCATGGCGACCTGGGTCGGCGGGATCGGGACCGAACACCGCTCCGATGTCATCCGGCTGCTCGCGCAACTCACCCGGCTCGGCCTGCGGCCCGACCTGATCATGGCCGACCCCGGCGAACGGGAGGCGATCGCCCGCCACCTGGGCGCCCCCGGCCTCCCGCCGGTGGTCGACGACGTGCCCCCCGGCCTGGTCATGACCGTCGGCGCCGGCACTCCCGCGCCGGCCGACACCGTGCTGCTCGACGTCACGGACGGCGGACGGTCCGGCGTGATCGAGGCGTACCGTCGGGGCGCCGACATCGACTGGTCGGTGCTGGACCCACCGGTCGGACACGAGCCGCTGCTGCCCCGCTACCCGTTCGCCCGACGCCGGCACTGGTATCCCGTCGACGGCAACCCGGCGCGACTGGACGGCACCCGAGACGGACCACTGACCGCGGAACGGATCCGCGCGGACGTCAACGAACTGCTGTCCCGGAGCGGACCGGACGGTGTCCGGGACGACGCCGACCTCGTCGCCGCCGGGTTGGACTCGGTCGGCATCATGGGCCTGGTCGCCCGGTGGCGGCGGGCGGGAGCCGAGGTCAGCTTCGCCGACCTGCTCTCCCGACCCACGCTGGCCGCCTGGTCCACCCGGCTGCTGACGCCCCCGGACGAGCCGCCGACCACGGCCCTGCCGGCGGTCGACGAGGACGCCTGGTTCGACCTCACGCCGGTGCAACGGGCCTACCTCGTCGGTCGAGATCCCGAGCAGCCGCTGGGCGGCGTGGGCTGCCACCTGTACGCCGAGTTGGACGGGCACGGGTTGGACGTGGCGCGACTCGACCGGGCGGCCCGAGCCCTCGTCGCCCGGCACGGCATGCTGCGGGCCGAGTTCGACCCGGGCGGCCGGCAACGGGTCCGCGACACCAGTCCCTGGCCGGGTGTGACGGTGCACGACCTGCGGGACTCACCAGCCGAGCGGACCGCCGCGGAACTGACGGCCATCCGTACCCGACTGTCCCACCGCCTCCTCGACGTCAGCACCGCCGAGGTCTTCGACCTCACCGTGAGCCTGCTCCCGGACGGCGCCCACCGGCTGCACCTCAACCTCGACCTCCTGGTCGCGGACGCCCTGAGCATCCAGCTGCTGATGAGCGACCTCGCCTCGCTCTACCTGCGTCCCGAGGTGGACCTGCCGCCGATCGGCCTGACCTTCGCCGGCTACCTCACCGCCCGACGCGGCCGGCCGGAACGGATCGACCGGGATCGCGAACACTGGCGACAGCGGCTACCCGACCTCCCCGGCCCACCACGCCTGCCCATGGTGGAACCGGCCACGACGCAGACGCCCCGGTTCACCCGCCGATCGGGCCGGGTGAACCCGGAGGCGTGGCAGGCCATCGTGGCTCGCGCCCGCGAACACGCCGTCACCCCGTCGGTCGCGCTGGCCACCGCGTACTGCCTCGTGCTCGGACAGTGGAGCGTCGAGCGGCGCTTCCTGCTCAACCTGACGCTGTTCGACCGGGAGGAACTGCATCCGGACGTCGCCCGGCTGGTGGCGGACTTCACCAACATGGTGCTGCTCGATGTCGACACCGCGTCGGCGACCGGGTCGGCGGCCAGCTTCGCCGCGACGGCACGAGCGGTGCAGGACCGGCTACGCGAGAGCCTCGCCCACTCCGGATACAGCGGGGTCGAGGTGCTCCGCGACCTCGCCCGCCAACGGGGACCGCACGCGGCGACCGCACCCGTGGTGTTCACCAGCAACCTGGGGCGCGACCTGGTCGACCCGGACGTCCGGGAGGCCTTCGGCCGGCGCGGGGCCACCGTGTCCCAGACCCCGCAGGTGTGGCTGGACCACCAGGTCACCCAGGAGGCGGGGGGTGTCGACCTGGCCTGGGACGCGGTTGAGGGGTTGTTCCGTGCCGGGGTGCTCGACGACATGTTCCACGCCTACCAACACCTCGTGCACTGGCTCGCCCACACCGACTGGACCCAACCCCCACCACCCCTGACCCCCACCACCCACCTCGCCATCCGCGCCGCCGTCAACAACACCACCGCCCCCATCAGCGGCCACCTACTCCACCAACAGTTCTTCCACCACGCCCAACACCAACCCCACCACCCAGCCATCGTCGGACCCGACGGCACCCGCACCTACCTCCACCTCGCCCACCAGGCCCTCACCATCGCCGGCTGGCTCACCCACCACCACCTACAACCCGGCGACACCGTCGCCATCACCCTGCCCAAAGGCCCCGACCAGATCGCCGCCGTCCTCGGCACCCTCGCCGCCGGCGGCACCTACGTCCCCATCAACCCCAACCAACCCGAACACCGCCGCCACACCATCACCACCACCGCCGACATCCACCACACCCTCGACCACCACACCATCACCACCGCACTCCACCACCCCCACCCCCTCCCCGAACCCATCC
>NZ_JBHTDD010000058.1:0-7438 GCF_042666615.1 Plantactinospora sp. GCM10030261 | reverse complement strand
GATTCCCTCGGGGGCCGGCCCACGCCCCGGGGCTCATCCGCCCGCCGAGCGCGCTGCTACCTGGCCGTACGGGGGATGTAACCAACCGGCGCCCGCCAGGATTCCAGCCTGAGCGTGCCCCCGGTCACGGTCAAACCACCCACCGGACGCGATCAGGTCGTAAATACCCCAGATTCCCCCGTGGCCTCCTGCCGGGTGCCCTCGCGTCACCTCGCACATGCCTGCCCCGGGGACGGGTACGGCCAAAGGGAAGCCGAACCCATGGGAGGACCCGATGCGCGCCGTCCAGATGACCGCCCCGCACACCCTCGAACTGGTGGACACGCCGGTACCGGAGGTGGGTCCGCGAGACGTGTTGCTCGCCGTCTCGGCCGTCGGGGCCTGCCATTCCGACCTGCATCTGCTGGAAGCTCCCGCAGGGGCGTTCCCCACGCCGATGACGCTCGGCCACGAGGTTTCCGGCCGGGTGGCCGAGGTGGGTGCCGACGTCACCGGATGGTCCGCGGGTGAGCCCGCCGCCGTCTACGGCATCATCGGCTGCGGTCAGTGCCGTGCCTGCCTGCGCGGCCTGGAGAACCAGTGCCGGGTCACCCCCGTCGGCGGGATCGGCCTCAGCCGCGACGGCGGCCTCGCCGAGTACGTCGTGGTGCCCGCCTCCCGTCTCCTCAAGGTCGGCGACCTGGACCTCACCCAGGCCGCGCCGCTCACCGACGCGGGACTCACGCCGTACCACGCCATCGAACTGGCCCGCCGGAACCTGCGGCCGGGCGGGTACTGCGTCGTGATCGGGGTCGGCGGGCTCGGCCACATGGCCATCCAGATCCTGGTCGCCACCACGGCGGTCTCGATCATCGCGGTGGACACCAGTGACGAGGCGCTGGGCCTGGCCACCCGGCTCGGCGCTCATCACGTGGTCAAGGCCGGACCGGACGCCGCCGACGAGGTTCGCACAATCGTGGGTCCGGCGCCCGACGGTGCCGACGCCGTGCTGGACTGCGTGGGTGTCCAGCCGACCGTGGACACGGCGCGCTCGGTGGTTGCCACCGGTGGTTCGCTGATGCTTGTCGGCCTGGGCGGTGGAACGCTGTCGGTGCAGCCCAGCGCCGGTCAACTACCGGTGCCCATGGAGGTCGACATCCGGATGCCGTTCTGGGGCACCCGAGCCGAACTGCAGGAGGTCCTCGCGCTCGGCGAACGCGGGTTGCTGCAGGCCGACGTGACGCGCTTCAAGCTGGAGGAAGCGCCGGAGGCGTACGAGAAGCTCCGCAACGGCGAGATCCACGGCCGGGCGGTGATCACCCCCTAGCCGAGCAGGGCGAGCCCGGCACGGACCGGCAGCCGGTCGATGGTCCGCGCGAACGACGCCTCGCCCCGGCAGAACCGGCTGAACATCCGCCACCCGGGCGGGGTGCCGAGCAGCCCGTGGAACACTCCCGGGTGCTTCTCGAACGCGGCCAGCAGCCGGCGCCCCGCCCGCATCTCGGGAACCAGGTCCGCGGTCACCGCGGCGACGTACCGGTCGGGGTCACCATCGGCAGCGGCGGAGCCGGCCAGCGCGCCGGAGCGCAGGGCGAAGCTGATGCCCTCGCGGCTCCACGGCTCCAGCAGTCCCGCCGCGTCGCCGGCCACCAGCACCCGTCCCCGGCGCAGCGGAGACACCTCGGTGCGGCAGCGAGTGAGGTGGCCCGAGTCGTGCACCGGCTCGATCCCGGTCAGCCCGAGCCGGTCGACAAACGCGGCGAGGTAACGGCGGGTCCGCTCCCCCTCGCCCCGGCCGGCGATGACACCGACGGTCAACCGGTCTCCCTTCGGGAAGACCCACGCGTACGACCCGGGCAGCGGCCCCCAGTCCAGCAGCACCCGGCCGCGCCACCGGTCCGCCACCTCCGCCGGCACCGGCAACTCCACTTCAAGCCCGAGGTCGACCTGCTCGTACGCGACGCCGACGTGCCGGGCGGTGACACCGGACGAGCCGTCGGCACCGACCACGACGGCGGCGCTCACCTCGGTGCCGTCGGCGAGCCGGAGCCGTACCCGATCGGGATCCTGCGCGACGGCCCGGACCGCCGCACGCTGCCGGACCTCGGCGCCGGCCCGTTCCGCCGCCTCCCGCAGCCGGTCGTCGAAGCGCTCCCGGCGGACCATGGTCAGCAGCGACCCGTCCCGGTGCCGCCGGGTGAAGCCACGGCGGCCGTCGAGGGTGAAGGTCAACCGGTCGACCCGGTCGTCGGCGGGCACCTCGATCCGGTCGGCGACCGCGGTCAGCGAGGCGCCGATCAAGCCCCCACCGCAGGTCTTGTACCGGGGATGTTCGGCGCGTTCCAGGACAAGGGTCCGGGCACCGGCCCGGGCGGCGGCATATCCGGCGGACAGCCCGGCCGGACCGGCACCCACCACGGCGACATCCCATTCGTTCACGCCGAGCAGCGTAGGACACCGCCGACATTCATGATCACTTGGCGGTCCGGCGGCATCAACCCTGACCAGGCGGGTATCCCACGATCCGCAGACTGCCCGCGGGGGCGGAGGAGGTCGTCATGCAGAAGGTCAAGCTCTCGGAGGTCGAGGAGCGGGTGTACGTCGCGGTCACCGCGCTGGAGGCCCGTGGTCAGGTCCCCTTCCCGGAGGCCATCGCCGAGGAGGCCGGCCTGACCGAGGACGACCTCGTCGCGCCGCTGCGCGAGCTGACCGAGAAGAACCTCGTGCACCGCGAGGATTCGCCGCCCCTGGCCGGCCTCGACTTCGGTCCCCGGTGGTGCGCGGTGCAGCCGGCCTGACCCGAGTGGAGCAGCCGCCGGACCGGGGCCACCCGGCGGTACGACGGTGGCCCGCCCTGGCGGTCGGGCTCATCGCCGCCTTCATGACCCTGCTCGACGTGAGCATCGTCAACGTGGCCGTGCCCTCCATCCAGCGGGCGTTGACCGCCGATCCGTCCGCCCTGCAGTGGGTCCTCTCCGGATATGCCCTGACCTTCGGCCTGGTGCTGGTGCCGGCCGGCCGGTACGGCGACGCCCGCGGCCGGCGCGGCATCTTCGTCCTCGGTCTCGTCCTGTTCACCGTCGCCAGCGCGTCGGCCGGGCTGGCCCGATCCGCCGAATGGCTGATCGGCGCCCGACTCGTCCAGGGGGCCGCGGCAGGGCTGGTCAATCCGCAGGTCACCGGGCTGATCCAGCAACTCTTTCCGGCGCCGGTCCGGGGGCGTCCGTTCGGGCTGCTCGGTGCCACGATCGGCGTGTCCACGGCGGTCGGTCCGCTGCTCGGCGGCCTGCTGATCCAGGCGGCCGGCCCGGAACAGGGTTGGCGCTGGGTCTTCTATGTCAACATCCCGGTCGGACTGATCGCGATCGTCGCCGCCTGGCGGCTGCTGCCGGCACGCGGATCGTCCGACCGTGAGGGGGTCGACCCGCTTGGCGTGACGCTGCTGGGCGTCGGCCTGGTCTGCATCCTGCTGCCGCTGGTGCAGCGGGAACAGTGGCGTGGCCCGGCCGGTTGGTTGCTGATCCCCGCCGGACTGGGTGTGCTCGCCGGGTTCGTCGGCTGGGAACGCCGCTACGGGCGGCGTCGCACCCCGGTTTTCGACCTCACCCTGTTCCGGCTGCCCTCGTACACACTCGGTGCGTTGATCGCGTTGATCTACTTCGCCGGCTTCACCGCGATCTTCTTCGTCTTCACCATCTACCTGCAGAACGGACTGCGGTACAGCGCGCTGGCGGCCGGTCTGACGCTCACCCCGTTCGCGCTCGGTGCCGCGGTGGCCTCGGCGCTCGGCGGCCGAGTGGTCAACCGGCTCGGCCGGCCACTTGTCGCCGCCGGTCTGGCGCTTGTCGCGCTCGGACTGGGCGCGGTGGTGGCGGTGCTGAGCCTGGCACCCGGTCACCTGTCGGCGGTGCTCGCCGCGCCGCTGGCCGTCGCCGGCATCGGCAGCGGTTTGGTGATCACTCCAAACCAGACCCTGACCCTCGCCGAGGTGCCAGTCGATCGGGCCGGCAGCGCCGCCGGGATGTTGCAGACCGGGCAGCGGGTCGGCGCCGCCATCGGGATCGCCGGTGTCGGGGCGGTCTTCTTCGCCGGGCTCACCGACGGCGACTACGCCGCCGCCGTCCGGACCGCCCTGCTGGTCACGATCGGTTTCGTGCTTGTCGCCCTGCTCACCGCCACGGTCGACAGCCGCCTCCATGGCCGCCAAGGGAAGGAGGAGGCCCCTGGTTGACGCTGGGAGGGACTTCTCACCGATCCGGTGGCGGGCGCACCGGTCAGGCCGCTGGTCGGATGGCGGCGAGCCGTTCGATCAGGCCGAGCCGCAGCCGTTCCCGGCGCTCCACCCGGAAGCCACGGCGGATGGCCAGGTCGGCGGGTCGGCCGTGGCGCCACCGCCGTTCGAGGTGATCGAGCAGCAGCAACCGGCCACCCGGGCGGAGGACTCGGTACATCTCGTCCAGGCTCGCCTCCCGGTCGTCGACCTCACACAGCGCCAGCGTGCAGACCACCGTGTCGAAGTCCCGGTCCGGGAACGGCAGCGCCTCCGCCCGCGCCTCGATCACCTCGATGGTGCGGCCGAGGTCGGTCGCCCTCCGCCGGGCCACCGCCAGCATGCCTGGGCTGGCGTCCACCGCCACCAGTCGCACCTGGTTGTCGTACCAGGGGAAGGTACGGCCGGGGCCGGCCGCGACATCGAGGGTACGGCCGGTGGCCCGCGCACCGATCCAGCGCCGGCTGTCTCCGATGGTGAGTCGTTCGACCCGCTGACTCGTTCTCGCGTACCGCTCGGCCCGCCGCCCCCAGACGTCTCGCGTCTGTTCGTCATTGACCATGTCCAGCACTGTGCCGCTTAATGTCGACATGAAGTCAAGCGTCGAGGAGACGGGAATCGGTGACCTGGCCGCGCACTTCGGTCTGGCCACCCACGTACTGCGGCACTGGGAGTCCGAAGGACTGCTCCGCCCCCGCCGGGCGGCGAACGGTCAGCGCCGGTACACGCCGCAGGACCGTACCCGGATCGCGATCGTCCTGCACGGCCGGCGGGCCGGGTTGAGCGTGCCGGAGTTGCGGCGCATGCTGGCCGCCGAGGATCCGGTGGACCGGCGGGCCGTACTGCGCCAGCATCTGACCGAGTTGGACGAGCGCATCGCCGCCGCGACGCGCGCCCGCGAGCTGATCGACCACGCGCTGCACTGCCCGGCCGAGGATGTGCTGCGCTGCCCCGACCTGAACCGGATTGTGCACGTCAGCCACTGCTCGGACGTACCGTGCGAGCGTGACGCGCCCCCCTCCGCGACCGACGTTACCGGCAGTGCGTGAGCGGGCTTGGGCCAGCCGCACGGGGGCGGAGCCGGTCGAGCGTCACCGACCCGGCCGCCGTCACGTGTCGGCGCCCCGGTAGGCGGACAGATCTGCGAGGAACTTCCGGCGCAGTGGCGGGATCCGGCTGGACGAGGCGAAGAAGCCACGGGCACCGGCCAGGGCGAGACGGCCGATGACGGGCCGGTACAGCGGGTCGTCGCCGCTCGTACCGTTGGCACCGCGCGACTCGGCCACCCGGGCGAAGCCGTACCGGATCATCTCCGTCTCGTAGTCGGCGAGCGCGCGCAGCAGCGGCGTACGACCGGAGTATGCTGCCGTGAGCGCGCGGCAGAGCAGGCTGGCGTCGCGCAGCGCCGTGTTGGCTCCCACGCCGTGACCCGGGGTCATGGTGTGGATGGCGTCGCCGAGCAGCGTCACGGTGCTGGTCGGCCAGGGTTCGATGGGCACCGAGGTGGCCAGTGTGACCGGGAAGCAACTGCCCGGGTCGCTCCCCGCGAAGATCGTCCGTAACGCCGGGTGCCAGTCCCGGGTCAGGTCGAGGGCGATCTCGATCAGATCGGCACCCCGGCGGTCGCGTACGTCGGCGGGGAACCGGTCGGCCGCGCTCCACACGGCGAGGTTGAGGTAGTCGCGGGTGTTGTCGTACAGCAGACCGGGCCAGCGGGCGATGAGGTCGGCGTCCGTGCCGCCGACGCCCGCCTTGGGTGCCCCGCGCTCGTCCCAGCCGAACTCCATCACGTGCAGGATGCCCATCCGCCCCCGCCCTCCGAAGATCAGTGAGATTCCGTCGAATACCTCGGGCGGCAGCATGGCCCGCGTTTCCGGGGTGATGGGCGCCTTCGCGGTGATCGAGATGACGCCGGTCTCCTCGACGCGGGCGTGCGGGAGGTACTGCCGGCGGACGGTGGACCTGGTCCCGTCGGCGGCGACAAGGACGTCGCCGGTGGCCGAGGTGCCGTCGGCGAAGTGGGCAGTGACCCCGTCGGCGCGTTGCTCGTAGTGGGTGAAGGTCTTGTCGAAGTGGACCACGTCCTCAACTCCGGTGAGCAGCACCTGGCGCAGCGTCATGCGGGAAACGGAGCGTTCGCTGTTCACCGGGTCGTCGCTCGGCGGCAGCGCGAACGAGGCGGTCCGGCGCATCCGTCCGGTGAGGACGTTGAAGTGCCGGGGCGACCGGGCGCAGGTGGCGCGGAAGGTGTCGAACAGGTCCGGCGGCAGGCATTCGCGGAGCGCCCGGTTGCCGGTGGGATTGATGCCCACCCGGTAGCCGTGCAGCGCGTCCGAACGGGTGCGTTCGCGCTCGTACACGGCGACGCTGATCCCGGCCCGGCGCAGGCCGTGCGCGAGGCACAGCCCGCCGGTGCCGGCTCCGATGACGAGGACGTGGAGAGGGGTGGAGGGCATGGTGACGGCTCCGTCCGGCCAGATGACTAGATTATCGTATGACCATATCGGCTGATCATCAGATAATCTAGGGGCTAGATCGGCGCTATGATCTCTCCGATCGTGGAGAGGGAGCCGCATGGACACCGAGCGGGAGCACCTGGTCGCCGAGGTCGGGCGGGCGATGCAGGAGTACCAGCGGTCGCTCGACGTTTTCGACCAACGGGTCGCCGACCGGCTGGGTCTCAATCGCACCGACACCCGGTGCCTGGAACTGATCTTCGGACCCGGGTCCCTGAGCCCGAGCGAACTCGCGGCGGCCGCCGGGATGACCACCGGTGGCGTCACAACCGCAATCGACCGGCTGGAACGGGCCGGCTACGCCACCCGGGTGCGGGACAGCGCCGACCGGCGGCGAGTCGTCCTCCAGCCCACCGACCGGAGCCGGCGAGCCGTCGACGAGATCTACGGACCGATTGTCGAACGGGGCCGGGTCTACCTCGACTCCCTGGACGCCGCCACGCTGCGCGGCCTGGTGGACTTCCTGAGGTTCAGCACCCGACTCCACCACGAGCACGGTGACCGGGTCGCGGACCGGCGTTGAGCGCGACGACGGGCCCCTCGGCAACGCGTAGCGCGTTGACGAGAGGCCCGTGCCCGTCATGTCGTGGGTCAGCTGTTCCACTGCTCGGCGACCAGGTCAGCGGCCTGGCTCTCCCACTGCGCGTACTTGTCCGGGTACGCCGACACCTGC
>NZ_JBHTDD010000057.1:0-9720 GCF_042666615.1 Plantactinospora sp. GCM10030261 | reverse complement strand
TCCGTGAGTTCCTTGACGTCGAGATCGAGGGTCTCGTTCCGGATCTGGACGCGGACGTCGACGGCTTCATCGTCCAGTGGGGCCGCTATTCCTGGCACGGCGGGCGACGATGCGTCTCATTCACCCGTCAGCTGGCGGTGCCGACCGGCGGTGACGATCCGCAGCCGGAGTATTGGCAGGTGGGCCTGACGTTGGTCTTCGACGATGCAGCCGGGCTGGCCGTTCTGGAAAGCGGCCACGAGCGGGACACCGGGTTCTTCTTCCGGCCCGTCGGTCCGCAGCGTGACGACGCGGTCGCCGAGGCCGGGCGGTACCCGCAGGTGCACGCCGCCCTGACCGCGAAACCCGCCCACAGCGAGCTGTCCTTCGACCGCGTCTGCTGACCATTGCGGGGCCCGCACGGACCTCGCCCTCATCTCCCTACGTACCGAAGGGAGAGCATGCGCGTCGATCGTCCCAGCAGCCCTTGCCGCAGAACCGATCGGCCTTGTCGACTGACATCATGGCCCGCTGGCGCGATCTACGGCGGCGAGCGGGTGGGGGGGCGGTCGATCACGGTGGGATGAAGTCCACCTTGCGACGTACGGCGAGGGTTGGCGGTGCCAGCCTCGCCGCCACCATGGCAAGCTCTCCGGCGCCGATGTGATGGCCAGTTGGGCCGGAAGCCCGGGACACGGCTCCTGAGCGGGATCGACAAATCGTGACGGTTGCTGCCAGGCACCTCGCGTCACGTGCGGCGGAATCGTCGGCCGCAGGTGTTAGCTTGCCCGCCATGTCGCTGGAGATCGTGGCTCAGGTGCGAGTGGACGGTGGGGTACCCGTCGAGCGGTTGATGTGCCACCCCCGGCTGCCGTACATCGCCGGCTGGGACTCCGAACGGCCCGCGGTGCGCATCTGGGAGCACGCCGGCGGAAACCTTCGCGAGCGCGGCGTCGTCGGCGGAGACAAGCCCACCTACCCGGCTGAGGCATGGGAGCGGTTCGACCGGATCCCGGCAGCGGCGTGGCATCCGTACGAGCCGCTGCTCGTCGTAGCCGCCGAAGGCCAGATCACCCAGTGGAGCGCGGACGGCGTATCGACGCTGTCGGCTGTCCCGGCTTCCGCGGGCTATCACTGTCTGGCCTTCAGCCCGGACGGCCATACGTTGTGGGCGTCGCCCGCCACCAGTGAAGACGACGCGTGGGAGTCCTCCGACGTGATCGATCTCGTGTCGGGAGCCGTCAGCCCAGGGCCGCGGTGGGACACCGGTGTGACCGTGCACCCTGGCGGCGGCCTGGTGGCCACCCTCCGCAGCGACCAGGCCGCCACCTACGTTGCCTTCGCCCGGGTCGACGGCGGGGTCGGGGCGGCCATGCGCCAGCTGGACCGGACGTTGATCCTGAACGTCGACGGATACGAGGCGCCGGTCTTCAGCGCGGACGGGCGCCACTTCGCGATCCGGGGCAACGCGTACGAGCAGACACTGGAGGTGTTCGAGTTCCCGTCGCTCGAGCGAGTGCTGGGCACGACGCTCGGCCCACCCTGCCCCGGCTACCCATACCCGGACGAGTGGGTGGAGGAGATGGAGGCCTGGTCGCGGCACAACACAGTCTTCGGGACCCGGCACGACGTGCTATGGATCGGAACGCCGGCGGGCATGCTCCTGGAGGTCGACATCCACGGTGAGGACGTGGTCCAGCACGACGTGCTCACCCGAGCGCCCGTGACCTCGCTGGCGTTGACAGCGTCGGGCGAGTTCGTGGTCGCCGACGGCGACGGAGGCCTGCAGATCCTCTCCCAGCCGGGCGACCGGCCTGGGGAACGCGAAGCATCACAGGAAGCGTCGCGGCTCTGCGTTGCGGAGTTCGTGGCCGCGACATCCGAGATTCCCGACGGCGCCGACTGGGAGGATCATGCCGTCCGCACCGACGGTGAGCGAACCTGGCACCCGGACGACCTGGAGTCCGTGACGGAGACGGGCGAGAGCGATCCGCCGTGGCTGCAGATCCACGCAGCCGTCAACCGAGCCGTCTCGGCCAGGGGCGCATCGTAAGAGCACGCTGCGGATGCCGACGGACCGTCGCCGCTCCAGCAGCGCCGCGTGTCGCGGATCTCCAGGAGCTCACGCCGGTGGGGCGGAATGGTGTGCCGAGCACAGCGCAGGCCCTCGCCAGGTCCCATCGCCCCGGCTGAACGGGGCCGAGGACGTTCATCGTTCCGCTACCGATGTCCCGCTGTCGACCACACCGATGCCGGACTCCGTAAAGACCTCCTGAAGCACTTCCTCGATCCGGTGACGAATCGAACCGCGGCTACCCTCGGTCGCGTGCAGGATTCAGGCGAGCGGCCGATCTATCGCATCCGGCGCCTTGATGCGGGCGTGCTGCATCTGTACCGGGGCGACGTGCTGGTCGATGTCGACCGGAAGGACGGTGGCGATTCCCGCGAGGACATTGAGCGGTGGGGCACGGCGGTCGCCTGGGCAGAAGACCGCACCTGCATCGAACGCTGGGACTCACCCGATGCAGACGAAGACTGGCGCACGCTTATCGGCCTCCCGTACCGATATATGACCTGGCAGATCGAGGACGAGGGTGCCGCCGCGTGGGCGGAGGTCGACTCGACCGGCTGGGTAAGGCGCTACGTCGAAGCCAAGGATCTCGGACAGATCTGCACGGCCGCCGCGTCGTTGGAGGAGGTCATCGCCGCCAGGGACGCCGGAGGTGTCGAGGCAGTGCGCGCGTACGAGGCGATCTACGGCGTAGCGCCGGAGGTTCCCCTGCCACCCGACGCCGAACCCACGCCGACGCCTATCACCGCCTACGAGTTCGCCCGGCGGTGGATCACAGCGCGCGACGAACTGGGAGCCAACCAGCGATCGACCTGATCGCCGCGCTGCTCGGCAAGGGTCGGCTGACGCCTGGTTCCTTAGGTGTTCGTGAGGTCAGAGCGGCCTGGGAGCGGGAGCCGGCTGTCGGGTCGTTGGGTAGGGTCGGGGTCGTGATCGAGCCTGTGCCGATGCGCTGGCAGCTCCTTGACGAGTACAGCGGCAGCCTCGACGGCCCGGACCGGATTGTCGCCCACTGCGCCGACGTGCAGGGACTCTCGTCGATCCACCACCCCGGCGGTATGAGCGATACACGCTGGTCGGCTGCCGGCCCACAGGTCGATTGGCGGCAGCGGCTGACCGGAACGGTCGCAGAAACTGGCTGGGCAACGTCGTGCTGGACAGCAAGCATGATCCTGACCGGCCGCTGCCACCCGGCTGCGACTGCGCAACGACCCGGTGCGCCTGCATGGAGGAACTTCTCGACGTCACCGTGCTGGCCTGCCGCCCCTCCGCGCACGGCGACGGCCTTGTCGACGTCGACCTGGAGGGCTTAGTCCGCCACGACCCCAGGTACTCCGGCCGCACACTGGCCCAGCGTCCGGACGCGATCGGCTTCCACATGACCAGCCCCGACGGAAGCGACGACCTGGGCGAGTGCCTCGACATCAGCGGCCTGTTCGTCGAGCGGCCCGACTCGTCGTATCCCCCGGCGATCCTGGTGGGCTGCCGTCCCGAACCGCCTCTGCACGCCGCCTTGGCTGCCCTTGCCGGCGGCGGCTCCGCCCAGCGGCGCCGGGTAACGACGTCGCTGCTGGCCGTGGAATCAGACGGAACAGTCGTCCCGACGATCTCGGGTGGCATCTTCGCCCTGGTGACGGGAGTACAGCCGTCGTCCATCGGCCACGGCCTGGTCGACGTCATGTTCGACAGCCCGGTCAACGAGCCGCTCCCGGTCGCCGCGCGCGAGATCTGGGATCTCTGGTACGCGGGCGGCCCCGCCGAGCGCAACGCCTGGGCAGGCCACGACAGCGCATTGCGGCACGAGTGGGCCGGTGCCGCCCTCGCACACCACCACCGCCGCGCGTCAGATGGTGCCGCGCGACAGGTGTACCACCTCGACGGGCGGTTCGTCACCGACCTCGACGGCTTCTACTGCGCGATCGGCGAGGCAATCAACGGCCCTGGCGGCTACTTCGGCTGGAACCTGGACGCCCTGCACGACTGCCTGACCGGCGGGTGGGGCACGCGGACCCCGTTCACGCTCGTCTGGCACGACGCGCAGGTCGCCGAGCAACACCTGGTGCCCGGCTACGACCGGCAACGCTGGACCACCGCCGTGACCATGGAGTATCTGCTCGGAATGCTCAGCGAACACGGAGTTGAGGTGGAGCTGTGCTGATGCGGCTCGGGTGACCGGCTGCACCGTGACGACGACGTCACCGCTGGCCCACCCCCCGCATGTCGACCATGCTGCACAATCCTTTTGTGGATGTCCCCGGTCTTCTTCGGCAAGCCTGCCGGACAGTGCCCGGCGCTGCCGCCACTGAGGCGGGCGTGACCGTGCACGACGTGCACGAGTACCTGGGCTACCACGAGTGGGAAATCGCACTGGACATCCTCGCCGAACTCGGCGACGCCACCCCGACCACGGCCGAGTGGTGGCAACTGCTCCAAGACGCGGCCATGGCCATGCAGCGCACCCGCATGGCCGCCTGGTGCGGCTGGCGCAGGTGGGAGGCGGTACACGGCATCATCCGCGCCGACCTCGCGCTGTTCGCCACGGATAACAGCGGACGCCGCACACCGATCCCCGGCGCAGGTGTGCTCAGGCCGCTGTGGGCCATCGGCCACCACACTCCTGCAGGCGAGCCGGACCTGCGTATCGCCCGCATCTGGGTCGAGAATGCCTCCGAGCTCGTACCGGGGACAACCGGCTCGATCCGGCTGGCCCCACTCGACCCCACCGCCTGGAGTCACCTGCGCCCCGGCGACCTCATCACCATGCACGAGAGCCGACCTCCTGCCGGAACGGCCATGATTGTCAAGGTCGCACCAGGCCGCCGCTGAGCCGCGGCAGCGCGGCGAGAGGCGGATCGGCCTGACCGACTCGCGTCCTCAAGCGTTCGGCTCCATTCCTGCGGTCGAGGCCGCGAGCCCGGCTGCGTTGATACAGTCCGCGAATGCCGATCAAGACCCACACCAGTGCTGCCGCGTTCCCGGTCGACACCGCGGACGACGTTACGGCCCTGGTGGAGCTTCTTGGTCGAGCGGCCACCGACGAGCGGCTGCGCAACGACCTCGGCGACCACTTCGCGTACGTGGCGGGTACCCATCCGGAGTGGCTCCGGCCGCATCAGGAAGCGGTCGTCACCGAGTTCCTCGACGGTTTCGACGTGACCTTCGACAACCTGTGCGTGCTGCTGAACGGCGCGCCCGACCGCTGCGTGGAACATCTGCAGCGGCGGCTGCGCAGCCGCTGGTCGTACCAGGAAGCGTGGGCGCTCGCGGCAATCGGCACCGAGGCCGCGCTTACCGCCATCGCCGGCCTCGTCTGCGACGGCGTGGACCCGAAGGAGTTCGAGGACTCCGGCATCTGGACGCCTCCCACCGGGTCGGCGCAGTACCGGTTCACCCCGCACCGGCGGGCTATCGAACTCCGACCGGTATCCGACCGAGCAGAGCGGGACACCGCAGATCATCCCGTAGGACTGCCGTTGGATCAGGTCGTTCGCCGAACCGACACCACCGCGGCGGTATGGCATTACCTGTCGCTGCGCCTCAACAGGATGCCAGGCATGCCAGACTGGCCCACCGATCGGGTGCACCTGGCCAGCCCGAAGGGCTCCGTGGGCTGGACGCTGACCGCAGCGGTCGACCGGGACGGCCTCTGGCACGACGAGACCGTCACCTTCGACGAGCCGCCCAGCAACGACGACGCCGAGGTCGACAACAGCGATCCGCGCAACATCGGCGCGGCAACACTCCGGCCCTACGACGGCGACCTCGTCTACAGCAACGGACACATACTGTCGATGCCGAGCGTGTTTGGGACAGCCGGCGGCCCGCCGATAGGTCTCTACCCGAACCCGCACTGCCGCTGCTGCGACCACCTGATGTTCCACATCCTCACGGTGCAGAACTACATCCGCGAGTACGGGCACGGCTGGCGCAGCCTCTACCTATGCGAGCAGTGCTCGATCACGACATGCACCGCCACCAACTGGAACTAACCCGCGAAGAGGGCGGCCAGCCGCGGCAGGCGCCGACGGACCTCGACAGCGTCCTCGAAGTCCCACCCCTGCCCCAGCAGCGGGTACCTGCCCGTGACCGCGGGCGGTTGCCTGCCTGCCGCCACGGTGGCGTAGGCGTCCCAGACGACGCCGTACATTGACTCGCATTCCAGGTCACCGCCGTCGGCAGCGACCCGCTGGACCACCGGCAGGTCCGCGAGGGTGTCAGGATCGGCCACAGCCCGCTCGAACACCGCCCGCCCCTGTGTCAGCAGCCAGCCGCGGAAGTACTCGAAGCCGTCGTCGGAGCAACCACCGTTGATCAGGTACGCCGCCTGCCGCAACTGCCACCCGTACGAACAGGCGCGCAGGTCCCACAGCGGCTGCGCCAGCCCTGCGACCTCCTTGGGCGGCATTGCGATCAGCAGCGCCAGCATCTGCTTGGCGACCTCCTCGGCATCCGAGGGGTCGACCGCGCGGTCGCGCGCCGCCGCCACCACGTTCCAGAACTCGTCGATGCTCACGGCACGGAAGTATGGCAGCCGCCGGTGACGCTTTGCCGGAACCTCATGCCTATCCGGCCGGCGCGAGGCCGATCCGCGAAGTTTGATCAGTAGTGGGCGAGGATCTGCGCGACAGGGTGGCCGAGAAGGCCGGCCACGTCGCCGAGTTCCCGCTCGTCGAGCTCGTACTTCGCTCGCGTCGGGCTCATGGCGCTCACCTCGAACTGCGCGAAGCCGACCGGCCAGTCGTAGCGCAGCGCGTCCAGCCCGACGATCCCACGACAGCACGGGACCGTGACGTCGAGGCTGTCGAAGCTCTCGCCGTTCTCCTCGATCAGGTCGTGAAACCACTCCATATCGATGTCCCCTGCGCAGAGCGAACAGGTGATCGGGCGAGCGCGACCCGGGCGCCGTTCCGGCTCGTGTTCTCGCCGGCGTCGATAAGGGTGACCTGGTCGTAGAACTCGTAATCGACGTACTCCACCGCATCGCCGGGCCCATTAAACAACCCTGCGACGTAGGCCGCGGTCGCGGCAGCGGACGATCGGCCGGGGCTGCTCCTCGCCCGGCGGTTCGCCGTTCGGGCGGTCGAGTGGCACCACGGTGCGCTCGCCGCTCCGGCGAGCGAGGAGCCTGGTACGACGTGAGCGAGTCGGGCATGTGAACCCGACTCGCAAGTTGCGCAACCTGAGTCGATTCCCGTCGTTCTATCGATGTGTCCCCCATCGATGTTACCTCGCCGCCGTCACCCCCCAGGACACCCAACGTCCTGGCCAGCCACACAACGACCCCTGCCGTTCTGACCGACTGGGCAGGCGCCACACGAAGGAAAACCGGCCGCGAGAGGCGACAACGAACGTCCGATGGGTTGCGGTTCGCGTTCTACGGGCGGATGTCCACCAAGGACCACCAGAATCATCAGACCTCGTACCTGTGGCAGCACGACAACGCCTCCGAGTTGATCACTGGCCACGGCCAAATCGTGGCCGAGTTCTTCGACGTCGGATACAGCAGACGACTGCCATGGTCGCAGCGCCCGAAAGCCCGCGAGCTTCTCGCCTCCCTCGCTGACCCCAACCGCCCCTTCGACGCGCTCGTGATCGGCGAATGCGAGCGGGCGTTCTACGCCAACCAGTTCTCCGACCTGGCGCCGGTATTCGCCCACTACGGAGTACAGGTGTGGCTGCCCGAACTGTGTGGCCCCTACGACCCGGGCAGCCCGGTGCATAATCTGGCGATCCTTCAGCTTTCCGCGCAGTCGCGGCGTGAGGTGCTGCGCTCGCGGTTCCGCACCACTGCGGCAATGCGGGCACAAGCCCGCGAGCAAGGTCGATATCTGGGCGGCCGCCCCCCGTACGGGTACCGACTCACCGAAGCCGGGCCGCACCCCAACCGCGCCGATGCCCGGCGAGGCAGACGCCGCCTGCGGCTTGATCCCGATCCCGGCACCGCACTGGTCGTCACGTGGATATTCACACAGCGCCTCACCGGCCGCAGCATCGCCGGCATCGCCCGCGAACTCAATGACAACCGCGTCCCTTGTCCGTCGGACGAAGACCGCGAACGCAACGGCCACCGCACCAACCAGACCTGGTCACTGCGATCCGTGGCCGCGATCCTCGAGAATCCGCGCTACACCGGCCACGAAGTCTGGAACCGCCAGCGCACCGATCGTGAACCCATCGACCCCGCCGCCCCCAGCCGCGGCTACCGCCAGGTGCAGCGCTGGAACCCCTCTTCTGACTGGGTGATCTCCGCTCGCGTCGTCCACCCCCCGCTGGTCAGCGAACAGGACTTCGTCGCCGTACAAGCGATCCGTTCCAGCAGGCCCGCCGCGGATGGCAGCCAGCGCCTTTACCTGCTCGCCGGACTGATGCGCTGCGGTCTGTGCGGGCGCCGGATGGACGCCCACTGGGTCAACAACCGGCCCGGCTACCGCTGCCGCCACGGCTACACCAGCGCCAAGCCCGCCGACACCGCGCGTCCCGGCAACCTCTACGTGCGCGAAGATGAAACCCTGGCCTACTTGAACGGCCAATTCGCCCGGCTCGGCGCAGACCTCAACCAGCACAGCCTCATCAAACAACTACGAGATCACGGCATGATGATCATCTGCGACGACGACAGCTGGATTCTCGGCCCCGAAGCCGATGCAACCCCACAGATCCCAAGTCAGAGGCGACCCGACCAGCTCTTCTGATCTTCATGGGGCAATAACGTGTCCGAGGGGGGACTTGAACCCCCACGCCCTATACGGGCACTAGCACCTCAAGCTAGCGCGTCTGCCATTCCGCCACCCGGACCTGGGTGTCGACCGCACCTGGGTGCCGGGAACGACTGGCGCCGTTCATCGGCAGCCCGGCGGGCCGCTCGGGGCCATACTGTACACGCCGTCTGACGATCATGCACAAGCCGCCCTGCCTGGCTGTCGGCACGGACGGTAGCCGATCAAGCAGGCGGGCCGTCCGGAGCCGGCCGACGTCACCTGATGCCGGGTCGGAACCTCATGCCAGGCCGGAGAGACGGGCCGCGGACCGGAGCCCCACCGCCAGCGTTCACGAACCTGCCGCACGAGTGGATCACGGGTGGAAATGAGACGCGCCGGTTCCGCTCGACCGTGCATGATCGATCGCATGACCCTTCTCCGAAACAACCCCGACGGTCTGCACGCCACTCCCGGTTACCACCATGTGACAGTCGCGCCGGCCGGCCGGACCGCCTACCTGGCCGGGCAGTGTCCGCTGGACGCGGCCGGTCACCTGGTCGGCCCGGACGACTTCGAGCGGCAGGCCGATCAGGTGGCCGCCAACGCGCTGGTCGCCCTGCGGTCGGTCGGTGCTGGTCCGGAGCATGTCGTGCGTACGGTGATCTATGTTGCCACCGCGGACCGGGAGGTGCTGGCCGCCGTGTGGCAACGGTTCAACGCCTCGGCCCTGGCGGAGGCGTTCACCACGGCGAGCACTCTGCTCGGCGTCGCCCAGCTCGGCTTTCCGGGTCAGCTCGTGGAGCTTGACGTCACCGCCGCCCTGCCGGAGCAGGCGCCCGGACAGCCGAGCTGAGCCGCGCAGCCGGCCGGCCGGACTAGGCCGTGTGTCAAAAGTAGTCGGGTGACGGGTCGGGTTGACTGGTCGGGCGTGTCGGTGATCGGTATACGGCGAGGTCTCCGGTAGATGGGTTA
>NZ_JBHTDD010000056.1:0-11714 GCF_042666615.1 Plantactinospora sp. GCM10030261 | reverse complement strand
CCGCCCCCCGCCCCCACCCAGTCCCCGTCGATCTAGGGCGAATGGTCGCTGTTTGATCTCCAATCACGACCATCTGCCCTAGATCGACGGGGAGGGGTTTGGGTGTCCTGTCGGACCCTCCGCCTACGCTGTGCGCATGGCGCTCGATTTCGTGTCCGGCCAGGTCCGCGTGCGGACCCCGGCGACCAGCGCGAATCTCGGCCCGGGCTTCGACGCCCTGGGGCTCGCTCTCGGGCTCTACGACGACGTATCCGCCCGGGTGACGCCGGCCGGCTGCCAGGTGACGGTCACCGGGGAGGGCGCCGGTGAGTTGCCCGACGACGACCGGCATCTGGTGGTCCGGGCCATGCGGGCCGCCTTCGACGAGCTGGGAGGTCAGCCGCCCGGGCTGGCGGTGGAGTGCCTGAACCGGATCCCCCAGGCGCGCGGCCTGGGTTCGTCCTCGGCGGCGATCGTGGCCGGGGTGCAGCTGGCCCGCGCCCTGGTCGTGGACGGCCCGACGCGGCTCGACGGGGCCGGTGCGCTGCGGCTCGCCGCGGCGCTGGAGGGGCACCCGGACAACGTGGCGCCCTGCCTCCTCGGTGGCTTCACCATCGCCTGGACCGAGCCGACGGGAGCGCTCGCGGTGTCCCTGCGGCCGGCTGACGGCGTACGACCGGTGGTGTTCGTGCCCCGGCGGCGCGGCCTGACCGCGGCGGCCCGGGCCGCGCTGCCCGATTCGGTGCCGCACCCGGACGCGGCGCACTCGGCTGGCCGGGCGGCGCTGTTGACCCACGCGATGACCGTGGACCCGTCGCTGCTCCTCGCCGCCACCGAGGACCGGCTGCACCAGGGCTACCGGGCACCGGCGATGCCGGAGACAGCCAAGCTTGTGGATGAGCTTCGTGCGGCCGGTGTGGCAGCTGTGGTCAGCGGGGCGGGTCCGGCCGTGTTGGCCCTGACCACACCCTCCGAGGAGGTGTTACCGGGAATGGATTGGGCAGTCCACCGGTTACCGGTGGACGTCACCGGTGCCGCCGTTTCGGGGGTACGATGGGACACGCCGAGCGGGACCCTGTTGCCGCAGGTCGGAAGAGTTGATTACGCTCTAGACTGAGCACAGCCGCGAAGCATGTGATCTCTGCGGGTCGGCGCACCCCCGAAGCTTTCGGCGGTCAGCCCGTCACACCCCTGCCTAGGCCCACGCCGCACCGCAGTTTCCACCGGTCGCCGCAGACGGCGAGACCTGCTCACCGGTTCCTCGGTGGGTCGGGACACCGCCCGGCTGCTGTGTCACAGACTCCCGCGCCGCGTCACGCGAGGCGGGTGCACCGAGGCCGCCCGGCCACCTTGCAACGACTCCGGGCAGCCCCGGCCTATCGAGGGAAGGAATCCATTGAGCGACACCACCGACGTGACGTCGGATGTTTCCAACGTCGCTGGCGGAGCCACCGCCGCTCCGGTGCGCCGACGGCGGACCGGCACCGGGCTGTCGGCGATGCTGCTGCCAGAGTTGCAGAGCCTGGCCGCGTCGCTCGGCATCTCCGGTACGGCCCGGATGCGCAAGGGCGAATTGATCGCCGTCATCACCGAGCGGCAGCAGGCCGGATCGGCCGGCGGCGGAACCCCCCGCCCCCGGGCCGAGGTCGCCGCCGCGGCGGCGCCGGCGCGGGAGGAGGTACGCGTGGACGTACCCGACAACGGTGAGCGGTCCGAGCAGCCGCGTCCCGAGGCCGAGTCGTCGGCTGGGGGCGCCACCGAGACCAGGGGCCGCGAGCGTGGATCGCGCCGATCCCGTGCGGCGGGCGGTACGCCCGAGCGGGCCGATGAGGCGACCACCGATGGTCGGACCGGAACGAGCCGGGCCGAGTCCGGTGCTCGAGCCGACCGTGACGACCAACCGGGTCGCTCCGAGCAGCCGGACCGCGATGAGCGGGTCGAGCAGGACGAGCGCGGGGACCGTGCCGAGCGCGGTGACCGTGCCGACCGGGGCGACCGTGCCGAGCGGGGCGACCGTGCCGAGCGCGGGGACCGTGCCGAGCGCGGGGACCGTGCCGAGCGGGGCGACCGCGGGGACCGTGCCGAGCGGGGCGAGTCGCGCAACGGCCGCGAGCGCGGAGAGCGCTCGGACCGGGACCGCAACGAGCGTTCCGATCGGGACCGCAACGAGCGTTCCGACCGGGGCGACCGGGGCGACCGCAACGAGCGGGGTCAGCAGCGTGCCGATCGGGACAACAACGACGGCGACGACGACGGTGACGGCGGTGGGCGGCGGAGCCGACGCAGCCGGTTCCGGGATCGCCGGCGGGGCCGAGGTGACCGGGACGGTGGCGACGGCGGTCGGGACGGTGGCCGCGACGGTGGCCGCGAGCCGCAGGTGACCGAGGACGATGTCCTGGTTCCGGTGGCCGGCATCGTCGACGTGCTGGACAACTACGCCTTCGTCCGGACCACCGGCTACCTGGCCGGGCCGAACGACGTGTACGTCTCCATGTCCCAGGTCCGTAAGTACGGCCTGCGCCGCGGCGACGCGGTGACCGGTGCGGTGAAGGCCGCCAAGGACGGCGAGCAGCGGCGGGACAAGTACAACCCGCTGGTGCGGCTGGACACGATCAACGGCATGGACCCGGACGAGGCGAAGCGCCGGCCCGAGTTCTACAAGCTCACCCCGCTGTACCCGCAGGAGCGGCTGCGTCTGGAGACCGAGCCGCACATCCTGACCACCCGGGTGATCGACCTGGTCACGCCGATCGGCAAGGGTCAGCGTGCGCTGATCATGTCGCCGCCGAAGGCCGGTAAGACGATGGTGTTGCAGGCGCTCGCGAACGCGATCACCCACAACAACCCGGAGTGCCATCTGATGGTGGTGCTTGTCGACGAGCGGCCCGAAGAGGTCACCGACATGCAGCGCTCGGTGAAGGGCGAGGTCGTCGCGGCCACGTTCGACCGGCCGCCGCAGGACCACACCACGGTCGCGGAACTGGCGATCGAGCGGGCCAAGCGCCTCGTCGAGCTGGGACATGACGTGGTCGTCCTGCTCGACTCGGTGACCCGGTTGGGTCGGTCGTACAACCTCGCGGCGCCGGCCAGCGGCCGGATCATGTCCGGCGGTATCGACTCGACGGCGCTGTACCCGCCGAAGCGGTTCCTCGGTGCGGCCCGCAACATCGAGAACGGCGGCTCGCTCACCATCCTCGCCACCGCGCTGGTGGAGACCGGGTCCGTGATGGACACGGTCATCTTCGAGGAGTTCAAGGGCACCGGCAACGCGGAGCTCAAGCTGGATCGGAAGATCGCCGACAAGCGGGTCTTCCCGGCCATCGACATCCACACCTCCGGTACGCGTAAGGAGGAGATCCTGCTCGCGCCGGAGGAGTTGGTGATCATCCACAAGCTCCGCAAGGTGCTGCACTCGCTGGACTCGCAGGCGGCCCTGGATCTCCTGCTGGACCGACTCAAGCAAAGCCGGACCAACATCGAGTTCCTGATGCAGATCGCCAAGTCGACGCCGGGCGAGTAAGCGGGCCGGCAGTCTCACCGAACCGTCGCACCCGTCGGGCCCGGATCGCAGCCGCGATCCGGGCCCGACGTCGTTTCCGCCGCCGCGTCCCGGCCCGAGCGATCTGCTCGCTGGGCGTCGCGGTCCACGGTATCCGGGGCGGCCTGGGCCGTGGCGAACCGTCGGACGGCGGCCAACGGGAGGCGGGGGTCTGACGGCCGGGCCGCGACCGAGCGGAGAGGGCCGGGTAACGCTTTGCGCTGCTGCAGCCCACGCAACGCCCGTTGTCCGATAATCGGACAACGGGCGTTGCGTGGGCTGCAGCAGCGCAAAGGGGCGTCGACGGTCACCACCCGGACGGCGCGGAGGATGAGCGAAGTCCCGAGTACGTGAAGTTTTCCTTCAAGTAATCGGGTAGCTATTGAAACTTGTATACACGCTCGGGTTGACTGACGGGCATGCGTACCCGTGCCTCCCGTCTGGCCGGCGTCCTCGTCCTGGCGCCGCTGCTCACCATGGCCGGGCCGGTTCCGGCCAGCGCCGCGCCAGCGCCGTCGATCACCGGCACCGCGGCCGAGGACGCCCCACGCGCGTCGTCCTATCCCGCCAGCGCCACGTCGCTGTTGACCCACGACGCCGCGCCGGTCGGCGCGGCGTCGACAAGTGGAACGGCGGTCGAACCGGCCGGCGGCATCGAGACCGCCACGACCAGCCGTCCGGTGGCGCCGGGCCTCCAGCTCACCTCGTTCGACAGGTACGACGTCAACGGCTGGCTGCGCGCCGACGCACTGACCGCCGACCTCGCGGGCGGGGTCACCGTCGACTATGTGAACTCGGGCGAGGTGGCCAAGGCCGAACCGCTGCGCGACGCGGTGGACCGGTCCCGCGCGGTCGCCGCGGTCAACGGCGACTTTTTCGACATCAACAACTCCGGTGCCGCCCAGGGCGTCGGCATCCGCTCCGGCGAGCTGATCCAGTCGCCGGTGGCCGGCCACACCAACGCGGTGGGCGTCACCGGCGAAGGGCTCGGCCGGGTCATCCAGGTCACCTTCGACGGCACGGCCACCCTGCCGGGCGGGTCCGTCCCGCTCACCCAGTTCAACAACATGGTGCAGCCCGACGGGATCGGCGTCTTCACGGCACTCTGGGGCGCGTACCCCCGAAGCAGGGCGGTCGACGGCGCCACCCGCGTCACGGAGGTGGCGCTGGTCGGCGGCCGCGTCGCCACCGTCGCCCCGGGGGCGGGCAGCGGCCCGATCCCGGCCGGCACCACCGTCCTGCTCGGCCGGGACGCCGGCGCCGACGCGCTCGCCGGGCTCCGACCCGGTGATCCGGTCACCGTCGCCTACCGGCCCAAGTCGTCCGACGGGAGCGCGCTGCGGACCGCCGTCGGGGGCGGGAACGTCCTGGTCCGCGACGGCGTCGTGCAGGACGTCGCGGATGCCACGCTGGCGCCCCGGACATCCGTCGGCTTCAGCGCCGACGGCCGTCGGATGTTCCTGCTCACCGTCGACGGCCGGCAGGTGGACAGCCGGGGCGTGACGCAGACCGAGATGGGCCGGATGATGGCCGAACTCGGTGCCCACCACGCGCTCAACCTGGACGGTGGAGGCTCGTCCACGCTCGTCGCCCGGGAGCCCGGCGCACCCGCCGTACAGGTGGAGAACAGCCCGTCCGACGGCAGCGAACGTCCGGTCCCCAACGGGCTGGCCCTTTACGCCCCGCAGGGCAGCGGCAAGCTCACCGGCTACTGGCTGGAAACCGCGGCCGACCCGACCGCCGCGCCGGGGGTCGCCCCGGTCCGCGGCGGTCGGCCCGACCGGGTATTCCCGGGACTGACCCGCCGGCTCACCGCGGCCGGACACGACGAGACGTACGGCCCGGCACCGGGTGAGCCGCGCTGGCGGACCAACCCGGTCGCACACGGTCTGGTCACCGGCGCCGGCGTTTTCCGGGCGCTGCTTCCGGGACGAACCACGGTCACCGCGTCACGCGGCGCGGCCAGCGGCCGGCTCGACCTCACCGTGCTCGGTCCGCTGCGGCGGATCGACTCCACGGTGGACCGGGTCGGCGTGGTGGGGGTCGACGACACCGCGCTGTTCGGCGTGGTCGGCTATGACGCCGAGGGCAACACCGCCCCGATCGAGCCGTCCGACCTGCGGCTCGACTACGACCGGGAGCTGATCGACATCAGCCCCACCGGGGACGGCAACCTGCGGGTCACGGCGCGCCGGGCCACCGGTTCGGCGCTGGTCACCGTCACGGTGGGCGGGCGGCGCACGGTCGTACCCGTGACGGTGGGCCTCACCGATGTGCCGGTCGCCGGCTTCGACGACGCCGCGGACTGGACCTTCAGCCAGGCCCGCGCCAGCGGATCGGTCGCGCCGGTGTCCGGCCGCACCGGGACCGGCCTGAGGATGTCGTACGACTTCAGCCAGTCCACCGGGACGCGGGCCGCGTACGCGAACCCGCCGGCCTGGATCGAGGTGCCCGGCCAGCCGCAGGCGTTCGGCATGTGGATCCACGGCAACGGCACGGGGGAGTGGCCAAGCCTGCACCTGCACGACGCGGTCGACCAGCAGCACGTGCTGCGCGGCCCGTTGATCACCTGGACGGGCTGGCGGCACGTGGAGTTCGCGGTGCCGGCCGGCGTGCAGTATCCGGTGCGGGTCCGGCGGTTCTACGTGGCCGAGACCAACGCGGCGGCGCAGTACCGGAGCGAGGTGCTGATCGACGACCTGGTGGCGAGGGTGCCGCCGGCGGTGGAAGTGCCGGCCGAGCCGGACCGGACGGACCGGGTGGTGCTGCGCGACGGCACCGCGGCCACCGAACCCTGGCGCTTCGCCGTGCTGTCGGACAGCCAGTTCGTCGCCGCCGACCCGGACAGCGACCTGGTCGCCCAGGCCCGCCGCACGCTGCGCGAGGTGAAGGCGGCCCGGCCGGACTTCCTGGTGATCAACGGTGACTTCGTGGACACCGCGTATCCGGCGGACTTCGCGCTCGCCAAGCGGATCCTGGACGAGGAACTGGGCGGCGAGGTGCCGTACCACTACGTGCCGGGCAACCACGAGATCATGGGCGCGCCGATCGACAACTTCCGGGCGGTGTTCGGCGCCACCTCCCGGGTCTTCGACCACAAGGGCACCCGCTTCGTCACCCTGAACTCGGCCACCGGGACGCTGCGCGGCGACGGGTTCGACCAGGTACGCGCGTTGCGCGACGCGCTCGACCAGGCGGCCGGGGATCCGGCGATCGGCTCGGTGGCCGTCCTGCAGCACCATCCGCCGCGCGACCCGAGCCCGGCCAAGGCCAGCCAGCTCGGTGACCGGAAGGAAGCGGGCCTGCTGGAGCAGTGGCTGGCGGACTTCCAGCACCGGACCGGCAAGGGGGCGGTCTTCGTCGGCGGGCATGTGGGCGCGTTCTCGGCGGACCGGGTGGACGGGGTGCCGTACCTGATCAACGGCAACTCGGGGAAGTCCCCGTCCGCGCCGGCGGACCGGGGCGGGTTCACCGGCTGGAGCATGTACGGCGTGGACCCGGTGACCCCGGGGGAGGCGGAGCGGGCCCGCCGCAACCCGCTGACCGAGGGACCGCGGTGGGTGGCCGCCGAGTTCCGCCCACACGTCGACGGGCTCACCCTCGCCGTCCCGGCCGACGTCCCGGTGAATGCCCCCGTTCCGGTCACCGCGTCCCTGACCCAACCCGGCGGGCGTGCCGTGCCGGTCGCGACACCGGTGAGCGCCGACTGGTCCGCCTCGCCGAACGTGCACATCGGGCCGATCTGGGGTCTGCGTCCCTGGCACGCGGCCCGGTTCGACCCGGACACCGGTGAGCTGACCGCGTACCGCCCGGCGTTGATCGCGCTGGCGGTCACCGTCAACGGGGTACGCGCCGAAGCTCATCTTCGAGCTACCGGTTGAGGCCGCCGGGTGTGTGGCCGGCCGGATCGGGAATGCGTACCGGTGCGGTCACGTTAATCAGCACGGACCACGTGTGCCGCCCGGTTTCGGGTGGGCAGGGCGCCCATGGCACACTGGTCAGTCGGCCACCGGTTCCGGTTCACGCCCAGCCCGCCCAGGATCGGCGGGTGTCGACGGCGACCCGGCGACCACCCACGAAAGGACCGAGGCGACATGAAGTCCAACATCCACCCGGAGTACGTCACGACCGAGGTCACGTGCTCCTGCGGCAACTCGTTCACGACCCGCAGCACGGCCAAGGGCGGCACGATCCACGTCGAGACGTGCAGCGCCTGCCACCCGTTCTACACCGGTAAGCAGCGCGTGCTGGACACCGCCGGTCGGGTCGCGAAGTTCCAGCAGAAGTACGCCAAGGTTCAGGGCCGGAAGGCCAAGTAGCGACGCAGACGGCGCCCGTGTCCGGTTTCCGCCCGGACGCGGGCGCCGTCCGTCTGCGTACCCCCGGATCCCCGGAATCTCCGCGGATCCCTGGGACCTCCGCGGATCCCTATCCCTGGGACCTCCGCGGATCCTGGAACTCGTCGGCGAAGGAGCAGCAGGACATGAGCAGTGAGCGGCTGGCCGCGCTTCTCGACGAGTACGCCGAGATGGAGAGGAAGCTCGCCGACCCGGCGATCCACACCGACCAGAACGTGGCCCGGCGGGTGGGCCGGCGGTTCGCCGAGCTGGCCCCGGTGCACAAGGCGGCCGGCGAGCTGGCGCAGGCCCGGGAGGACCTGGCGGCGGCTCGCGAACTGGCCGCCGAGGATCCCACGTTCGCCGCCGAGGCCGAGGTGATCTCGGCCAGCCTCCCCGCGCTCGAAGAGCGCCTCGCCGAGTTGCTCATCCCCCGGGACCCGCACGACGCCAAGGACGTGATTGTCGAGATCAAGGCTGGCGAGGGTGGCGAGGAATCGGCGCTGTTCGCTGGCGACCTGCTGCGGATGTACCAGCGGTACGCCGAGCGGCGCGGCTGGGTTACCGAGATCATCGACGCGCAGGACTCGGATCTGGGCGGGGTCAAGGACGTCTCGCTCGCGGTGAAGACCCGCGGCGTGCCGGACGGCGGTAACGGGGTCTGGTCCCGACTGAAGTGGGAGGGCGGGGTGCACCGGGTGCAGCGGGTGCCGGTGACCGAATCCCAGGGCCGGATCCACACCAGCGCCGCTGGCGTCCTCGTCCTGCCCGAGGCCGAGGAGGTCGACGTCACCATCGACGCGAACGACCTGCGGATCGACGTTTTCCGGTCGTCCGGACCGGGCGGCCAGTCGGTGAACACCACCGATTCCGCGGTACGGATCACCCACGTGCCGACCGGGATCGTGGTCTCCTGCCAGAACGAGAAGAGCCAGCTGCAGAACCGTGAGCAGGCGATGCGGATCCTGCGGGCCCGGCTGCTGGCGGTGGCCCGGGAGCAGGCCGACGCCGCCGCCTCGGACGCCCGTAAGGCGCAGGTCCGAACGGTGGACCGCTCGGAGCGGATCCGGACGTACAACTTTCCGCAGAACCGGATCACCGATCACCGGATCGGGTACACCGCGTACAACCTGGATCTGGCGCTGGCCGGCGATCTGGACGGCGTGCTCGACGCGCTGGCCGAGGCGGACCGGGCGGCGCGGCTGGCCGGGGAGCCGGAGCTGACCCGCCGCTGAGCCGGCGGCGAGGTGGCGACCGGGCCAGACGGGAGCCGGTGGCCCGGGCGTACGGGAGCCTGGCGGGGAGGCGCCGGTCAGGCCGTGCGGGCCTCCCACTTGGCGCGCAGCATCTGCCGGTCGGCGATCTCGAAGGCGGCGCCCAGCATCTCGCGCAGCGTCCCGGTCCCGCCGTGCACCGGCGCGAACCCGACACTCACCCCGACCGGGGTGCCGGGCACGAGTGCCTCCCAGTCCTCCGACCGCACTGCGGTGGTGATCCGCCGGGTAACCTCGGCGGCCTCGTCCATCCCGGCGCCCGGCAGCACGACCACGAACTCGTCGCCGCCGAACCGGGCGACGAAGTCGCCACGCCGCATCACCCGGTTGATCACACCGGCCACCCGTTGCAGCACCAGATCGCCGGAGTGGTGTCCGTGCCGGGTGTTTACCGCCTTGAACCCGTCCAGGTCGCAGACTCCGACCACGGCCCGCTCGCCCCGGCTGACCAGCGCCGAGATGTACCGTTCCAGGCTGCGTCGGTTGGGTAGTCCGGTCAGCGGGTCGGTGAGCGCCTCGCCCTCGTAGCGGGCTGCCTCGCGGCGGAGTTCCTCGTGGTCGATCCGGGCCGCGATGCCGTCGACGTAGACGTCCCGCAGCCGGTCGTTGCGCTGGGCGGCGAGGCGGAAAGCCCGGCGGTCGGCCCGGTGCGCGGCAGCGTGGTCCCCGGCCCGGGTGTAGGCGAGGCTGCGCAGCCGGTCGGGTTCCGCCGCGCCCAGTGTCTCGACAGAAATGATTAGCGTGTCCAGCCGGGCCATCGCCTCGATCGGGCGATCGTCGATGATCGCCGCACACACCGAGCCGAGCTGGGCCATGTCCCGGGGGCGTGCGCTGTCCCCACCCCTGGCCAGTAGGTCGGCCGGATTGACGGCACGGGTCAGTTCGGACGTCTCCCCGAGGGTGGCCCGGCGCAGCAACGCGTACCCGTACGCGGCCAGCGCGCTGGGCCGCAACCGGTCCAGTCGACCGGCCCGCACCACCCGTGCCAGCTCGGAGTCGATGTCCCGAAGCACCCGCAGGCAGCCGTCGCTGTCCCCGTTGTGGTCCAGAGCCACGGCGTTCCGCAGCCGGATCCCGGGCGCCGCGAAGGTCTCGGCCGGGATGCCCGCCGCCCGACCCAGCTCCCGGGCCTTCTCGATGGCTGCCAGCGCGTACCCGTGGAAGCTCAGGTAGGAGTAGGCCATGGCCAGGTCGTGCCAACCCCAGGCGGTCTCCCGGTCCGGTTCCACCACCGCGTTCAACGCGCGGGCGCTGCGGACCAGGTGGCTGGTGCCACGGTCGAGCGCCCCCTGGTCGAAAGCGGCGAGGGCGGCCAACGCGTGCAGGTGCCCGTGCAGGTACGGGTCCGCGAGGTCCCGCGCGCAGGCGAAGGCCTGCTCGGAAGTGCCGGTGTATTCGGCGGTGCGGCCCAGGTTGAGCACCGCCGAGACGCGCTGCAGGAGGGCGTCCGCCCGGGAGTAGGGGTCCTGCGTGCTCGCCAGCACCCGGTCGAGCACCTGGCAGGCCTCGGCCGAGTGGCCGGTCTCCTGCAGGTGACGCGCCCGCGTGAGGGCGTCGGCCTGGTCGGTGACCCGGTCGAGCCAGCTCACCCGTACCTCCTCGCTTCGCCGCCCCCGTGATGGGACCACGCGGTCCGCATTTCATGATTATGTCGTGACAGATTCCCGGCCACAGCCACCCGTTGGGACGGAACGGACACGTCCGTCGGTCGCGGTGGGGAGGGCGGCGGCGCGCCTCGCCGCCGCCGGCCTCCCGTCGGCCCGGGCCGAGGCGGAGCTGCTCACCGCGTACGTGCTGGGGGTGGCGCGGGGTCGGTTGGCGCTGGCCGACGGGCTGGACGCGGGTGAGCTGACCCGGTTGGACGGCCTGGTAAGCCGGCGGGTCGGGCACGAACCCCTGCAACACCTGTTGGGCACCGCGCCGTTCCGGCACATCGAGTTGGCGGTGGGGCCCGGCGTCTTCGTGCCGCGTCCGGAGACGGAGCTGCTGGCCGGCTGGGGAATCGAGGCGGTCCGCGCCGGCTCCGGGGCCGCCGCGCCGGGGGGCGAAGCCTCCGTGACCGTGGTCGACCTGTGCGGCGGCAGTGGCGCGATCGCCCTGTCGGTGGCCAACGAGGTGCCGGAGGCGGCGGTGGTCGCGGTGGAACGGTCCGGTCCGGCACTTGACTGGCTGCGTCGCAACGCGGCGGCGCGGGCCGCGGCGGGAGATCCCCCGATCCGGGTGGTCGCCGGCGATGTCACCGACCGTGGGCTGCTACCGGAGCTGACCGGGCGGGTGGACCTGGTGCTGTGCAACCCGCCGTACGTACCAGTGGCGACCTCGGTGCCGGCGGAGGTGGCCCGGCATGATCCGGCCGAGGCGGTCTTCGGCGGATCCGACGGGCTGGCGGTGATCCGGTCGGTGATCGTTCTGGCCGCCCGGTTGTTGCGCCCCGGCGGCCGGTTCGGCGTCGAGCACGACGACACCCACGGTGCGGCGGTGCCGGACCTGCTCCGCGCCGACGGCCGGTTCGCCGAGGTCGATGAACACCCCGACCTCGCCGGCCGCCGCCGCTTCCGGGCCGGCCGCCGCCACCCCTCCCCACCC
>NZ_JBHTDD010000055.1:0-12729 GCF_042666615.1 Plantactinospora sp. GCM10030261 | reverse complement strand
TACTGCACCCGGGAGGGTGTGGGAGAGTA
This sequence comes from Plantactinospora sp. GCM10030261, assembly GCF_042666615.1. NCBI lineage: Bacteria > Bacillati > Actinomycetota > Actinomycetes > Micromonosporales > Micromonosporaceae > Plantactinospora > Plantactinospora sp. GCM10030261. The sequence continues at coordinate 12,700 of NZ_JBHTDD010000055.1, read as the reverse complement.
GGACGCCGCCGGACAATCATCCAGTCGAGGGCCACCCGGTAAAGGGTGGCCCTCAACTGCGTTTCCACTTCCGAACTCGACCGCTCGGTCAGTCTGCGCTGATCAGGTCGATCGAGCGGTTGGCGATGGCGACGACTGTCGAATCACCGGTCCGTCGGTAGGTGTCCATCGCGGTGTCCACGAACTTGATCGCGTGTGGGTCCCCCGTAGCGACCGCTCGGTCGACGACGTCGTCGAGGGCCATCGATGGCCGGGCACTGATCAACCCGCCGGCGGCCACTGGCCGACCGGCGTCGACACCGCCGTTCGGGGGCTGACCGGTGTCCACCGGTTGGCCGGTCGGGTGGGGCGCCGGCGCGGCCGACCTACCCGCGCCCGGCGCGTACGCGGCCGTCACGGCCGCCGTCGCCGCCCACGCCGCAGCGACACTGGCCGGCCACAGCGCCGACGGCAGCGCCGGCAGCGTCCGGAGCACGGCGTTCGGCGCCGTCACCGAGTGCACCATCATGATCGGCGCGCCGTACCCATGGGTGCCGAACCGCTCCGTCGCCGCGTCGACGATCGCCGCCAGGGCGACCGTCGGAGCCGTGGAAACCCCGGGCACCGCGCCGGCCGCCTCGGGCCATCCGGGTAGGGCGGCGAGCTGGGCCAGCCGTGCGCGGATGCCGTACCGCTGGTCCGGTACCCGCGGTACCGCATCGAGCGCCGATCGCGGGTCACGGACCGGGTACGGGCCGGCGCCGACCGGCGCGAGCGGCTGCCAGCGGGCCGCCCAGTAGGCCAGGCCCTGCCCCAACTCAGCGACGCGCGGCGCGGTTTCGGCGTCGAGTAACGCACGGACCGCGTGACCGACCCGGATGACGCCATGGGTGGCACCCGCCGCGATACCCGGCAGCAGGCGCGGCCACCAGCGGGTCAGTACGGCCTGCCACGGCTCGGCGGCCAGTTCACGCTCGAAGTACCGCAGCCAGTCGCCGGTCCGTAACGGATCTCCCAATGGATCCCGCCACTCGTCCCGCTCGATGGGAGCGATGCCGCGTGGCCGCTCCTCCAGCCGATCGGCGTATCCGTCGATCCAGCGGTGGACCGCCATCGTCCGACCATGGTGGACCAGGGCCTCGACGGCCATCGGCGCGTGGTTGGACAACCAACCGTTACGCTCCGGACCGGTCCCGACCAGTCGCTCGTACGCCTCGTCGAGCACGAAGTTTGTCATGCTCAGCAGCCTGCTCTCTCAACCTCGGTTGAAGTCAAATGCCGCTGAACTGCGTCGGACCCGCCGCCTGCCACGGTGGGTCGGCATGCGACCGTAGTCGCGTGGACCTGGAGCGGCGCTCGTTGACGTACACCGGAGGTTTGTTGGACCGGGCGGGGGCGGACCGTGCCGATCCCGCGCGGATGGCCGCCATGCTCACGCCGGATGCCCGGATGGTGCCGATGTGGCGGGACCGCTGCTTTGTGGCGGGCGAGCCGTTGCGTCCGGTCGCCTGGTCCCAGGCGGAACTCCCCGGAGACGTGCAGGAGGCCCAGGAGCCGGTCTTCCTCGGCCTGGACGGGACGCGGCCGGTCTTCGCGATAGACCTGTCCGGTCTGTCCGAGGAGGACGCTGTGGCGGCGACCGGTGCCGATCGGACGGCGGATGTGCGGGCCATTGTCTCGGGTCTCAGTGCCGCCGAGGCGGCCGTCCAGGCGTACGCCCGGGGGATGCTGCACTGGCATCGGCATCAGGTGTTCTGCGGTGCCTGCGGCCAACCCACCGAGAGCCGGCACGGTGGTCATGCGCGGCTCTGCCGTGGCCCCGACTGTGGCCGGCTGCATTTCCCCCGGATCGAGCCGGCGGTGATCGTCCTGATCGAGGCGCCGGGGGACCCGGCTCGCTGCCTCCTGGCCCGGCATCGCGGCGCGGCTGAGGACGGGTACGCGCTGATCGCGGGGTTCGTGGAGGTCGGTGAGAGCCTGGAGGACGCCGTCCGCCGGGAGGTGTCCGAGGAGGCGGGCGTGGAGTTGTCCTCGGTGCGCTACCTGGCATCCCAGGCGTGGCCCTTCCCCGCCGGCCTGATGGTGGGATTCCACGCGATGGCCACCGGTGACGAGTTTCGGGTCGACGGTGCGGAACTGGTGGCGGCACGCTGGTTCACCCGTGCTGAACTGCGGGAGCGGATCACCGCCGGACGCCGGCTCGGACGGGACGACGCCATCGATCGGTTGCTCTTCGAGACCTGGCTGGCCGATGTGAACGCAAGTCCGACGGCTCGTGTTGCCGGCTCTCCGTTATAGAACCGTGATGCCACTGCCAGTCAGCTACGTATAGTTAAGCACCTCGATATGCCGTCGCCGCTTCGTCCGCTTTCGCCTATCTCCGGTCCCGGGGCGTCCTGTACGCCGAGTGACGCCATCGGGCTCGACGCGAGCAACCGGGTTACCGGTCGGTAGCAAGGGTCTTGTGAGCCACGCCGCTTCGCGGGAACATCGGGCGCACGCCCAGGGCTACCGGTGAGTACGCACGGGCGGCAGCTGGCCGCCCCGCCCACTCGAATCGCGCTGGCCGCTGGGCGACCCCTATCGAGGAGGACCCCGTGCAGGATTCCCGGGTAAGCGTGGCGCAGGGGCGCGTCAGATGGCGCCGCTTCGCCGCCCTCATGCTGCCGGCCACCGCCGTCGCCGGCGCCATCGTCTTCGGCATGGCCAACGGGGCCATCGCCGCGTCCTTCGCCGTGTCCGGCCAGACCTTCAAGGTGTCGGCGTCCAAACTGGTCGGTGACGGCTTCCGGCAGTACGGCGGCCTGGCCAGCGAGAAGGGCGCGAACCCGAGCAACCCCGCCGACCGGAAGAACCACCCGGTCGCCGTCTCGGCCATCACCAGGGCGCAACTGTACGACCTCTGCCAGTCCGTCAAGGTGCCGGGGCTGCCCGTGGTCCTCACCATCAACGCCGGCGGTGGAGGCCGGCCCGCGACGGCGGACAACCTGCTGATCGACATGGACTCGCTGGCGGGCGACGCCACCTTCACCAACATCCAGATCGGTCGGGACGCCGGTGACCTGGGTGGCCAGGCGGGACAGTTCGGTCAGAGCGCCGACCGGGTCGTCATCACAGACCTCAAGCAGGTGGCCCGCTCGACCAGCGCCGGCACGTTCACTCTCACCGGGCTCGCCCTGGCCGTGAAGAGCGGCGACGACGCCAAGGAATGTTTCTGAGCTGACGCGGCGAGGGTGAGCCGTTCCCGAGCCGGACCGCATCAGGAGGACGCACGTGACAACCGCGGACGCGCAGCGGTCCGCCGCCGTCGAGGCCTTCGTCAAAGGCAGGCGGGCATTCCGCTGGTGGCGACGAACGCGACCCTTCTGGGGCGGACTGCTGACCGTCATCGCCGGCGCGGAAATATTCGGCACCACCCAACTGAGCCTGGGCGGTCTCACCTTCCAGATGGGACCGACCGGCTTCCTCTCCTGGCTGATCCCCACCATCCTGATCACCTGCGGGTTCCTGCTGTGGTTCACGCCGCAGCAGCGGATGTTCTACGCGATCGTGGCAGCGGTGACCGCGGTGTTCTCCCTCGTCGCGATCAACCTGGGCGGTTTCTTCATCGGCATGCTGCTCGGCATGGTAGGCGGTGCGTTGGGCTTCGCCTGGACACCGGTGCGCGAGCCGGCCGGGCCAGCGGCCGACACCGGTACGCCGCCCGAGGGCTCGGCTCGACGCCCTCCCCACATGCTCGCGGTGCTGCTGCTCGCGACGATGCTCACCGCCACCGGCCTCCTCGTGGTCGACCGGGGGGAGCCGGCGCGGGCCGCGCCCTGCCCATCGCCGAGCGGCCCGGCTACCTCGGGCCAGCCGTCGGTGCCGGCACGGTCGCCGAGCGGACCGACCGCATCGGGCCGGCCGTCCGTGCCGGCGCGAGCGCCCAGACCGACCCGGCCGACAGGCCCGAGTCGGTCACCGGCTCCGTCGGCGACTCCGACCACCCCGGCCGGCAGCGACCCCGACGATGGCAACCTGTTGACCGACCTCCTGAGCCGTGTGCGCGAGTTCCTCGCTGGCGGGTCGAAGAAGACGGCCACGGCGACCGCTTCCCCGGAGGTCACCCCGACGTTCGGCGCGCCGGCACCGCGAAGCGCTTCCCCGAAGGCATCCAGCGGTAAGCCGGCTGCCACGACATCCGCGCCGAGCGTCGTGCCCACGGTGGCCATACCCGGCTGCGCGCCACGGCCCGAACCCTCCAGGACCGCTGGGGCGACGGCACCGACGTTGGCCGCCGATTCCGACACGCCGACCGCCGCGAACGTGCCGTCCCGGCTCACCGGATCTCGGCTCACCATGAAGGATCTTCGATTCGAGGGAATCGTGCGGGACTTTCGCACCGCGGCCGGGCCGATCGCGGTCCTGAAGTTCACCATGAGCCGCGCGATCACGACCGACTTCGCGTTGCAGATCCAGGGCCCGCCGGAGCGGTCGTTGCGCTACGAGAGCCCGGAACTCACCGTGCAGGGCAACGTCGAGTTCTACACCACCCGGTTCGTCGGTCGCATCCTCGGCATCAAGATCACCCTGACTCCGGACTCGCCGCTCCCTCCGGACGGGATCGACCTCACCGTGCCGGTGTCGCTCACCTTCACCGACGCCGACATCCAACTCGCGCTGATCGACTGCGACACCCTGTCCGTCACGCCGTCGCTGAACCAGCGGCTGGCTTAGAGCCTGCGTCACCGTCCTCCGTCGAGCCGAGGCGGCGTCCGGCAGTGTCCGGGCCGATCCACCCGCTGACCCGCGGCGGGCCGGCCTGGGGCTTCGACACAGGACCTGGTACGGCACCGTCGGGGGCCCGCGCGGGCAGGACGCGTGTTCGCCGCCCCGCCCGCGCGAAACTCCAGCGGAGCGGATTCAGATCCGGGAGAGGGCGGCGCGGAACGGGTCGAGGCCCAGGGACCCGAGGTCGAGCGCCTCGCGGTGGAACTCCTTGAGGTCGAAGGCCGCACCCCGCCGGGCCCGCACCTCGTCGCGGGCCTGCAGCCAGATCCGCTCACCGACCTTGTACGACGGCGCCTGCCCCGGCCAGCCGAGATACCGGTTGAGTTCGAAGCGCAGGTTCTCATCCGGCACTCGACAATGCGCCCGCATGAACTCCCAGCCCAACTCGGGCGTCCAACGCTCGCCCGGGTGGAAACCAAATGGGTTGTCTCGCGGGATCTCCAGCTCCAGGTGCATTCCGATGTCGACGATGACCCGGGCGGCCCGCAGTGCCTGACCGTCCAACATGCCCAACCGGTCGCCAGCGTCCTCCAGGTAGCCGAGTTCGTCCATCAGCCGCTCGGAATAGAGCGCCCAGCCCTCGCCGTGTCCCGAGCACCAGCAGAGCAGCCGCTGCCACCGGTTGAGCAGATCGGCGCGTACGGCGGTCTGGGCGACCTGGAGGTGGTGTCCCGGCACTCCCTCGTGGTAAACGGTGGTCACCTCGCGCCAGGTGGAGAACTCCGTGATCCCCTGGGGCACCGCCCACCACATCCGGCCCGGCCGCGAGAAGTCCTCGCTCGGTCCGGTGTAGTAGATCGCGCCATCGCTCGTCGGCGCCAGACAGCACTCGATCCGGCGTACCTGCTCCGGGATGTCGAAATGGGTGCCGTGCAGCTCGGCGATGGCCTTGTCGGCCAGTGCCTGCATCCAGTCCCGGAACGCCTCCTTGCCCTGGATCTTGCGGGCCGGGTCGGCATCCAGCGCCGTCACCGCCTCGTCGACGGTCGCGCCCGGACCGACGATCCGGGCCGCGACCGCCCGCATCTCGTCCTCCAGCCGGGCCAACTCGGCGAAGCCCCAGGCGTACGTCTCGTCCAGGTCCACCCGGGCGCCGAGGAAGTACCGGGAGGCCAGCTCGTACCGCTCGCGGCCGGCGGCCTGCTTCTCCCGGCCGCGCGGCGCCAGTTCCTCCCGCAGGAACTGTCCGAACTGTATGGTGGCCGCGGTGGCCGCGGCGGCGCCCCGGCGCAGATCGGCATCGAGCGGACCGTCGGCGGACAGCCGTCCCACCAAACCATGGAAGAAGTTGTCGGCGGTCGGGTCGGTCCAGATGTCGCACTGCTTGGCGACCTCGACCAGCTGAGCCCGGGAACTGATGTGGCCGCGGGCGGCGGCCTGTCGCAGGGTGTCCTTGTACGCTTCCAGCGCGCCGGCGAACCTGGTCAACCGGGCGGCGATGTTGGCCACCGCATGTTCGCCGTCGGTTGGCATCATGTCGAACGCCATCCGCAGGTCGTGCAGCCCACTGGAGATTACATTGACCTCGCTGACCGTCTCGCCCGCCTCGTGCCGGGCCAGCTCCAGTCCCAGACGCTCCTGCATCGACTCCCTGGCGATCCGCTCTTCCTCGGACTCCGGTTCGGTGCGGTCGAGCTCGGTCAGGGTTCGCCGGGTCAGCTCCGCCCGTCCGGCGAAGCCGTCCGGGGACAGGTCGTCGAGCTGGTCGTCGAAGCCAGCGATGCCGACGTAGGTCGCGCCCGTCGGGTTGAGCGGAGCCCACTCGGCCACGTACCGGTTGGCCAGTTCATCAATTTTTCCCACGGCCCGACCCTACGTGACGTGACCGGCGGATCGCCGCCCAGATTGCTGGTCAGGTCGGCTGCCTCCTACCGTGGCGGCGGGCGGCAGTGTGCTCCGCCACACCCTCCGAAAACCGCGGGACGGTTGTCGTACCGCTGCGGCAGAGTGGGCGCGTGACGACCCCGACCACCACCGAGAGCGTGGATCTCCGACGGTGGCTGCCCGGCTTCGTGGCGCTGGCGGCCATCTGGGGGTCCAGCTTCCTGTTCATCAAGGTGGGGATCCGCGAGCTGCATCCGGCTTACGTGACCCTCGGCCGGGCCGCGGCCGGCGCGCTGACCCTGCTCGTGGTCCTCGCGGTGTTGCGCCAGCGACTGCCCCGCGACGGCCGGCTATGGGCGCACATGGCGGTCGTGGGTGCCGTGGGCGTCGCGTTGCCGTTCACCCTCTTCGGGTACGGCGAGCAGCGCATCCCGTCCCTGCTCGCCGGCATCTGGAACGCCACCACGCCGCTGATGGTGCTGCCACTCGCGGTGCTCCTCTTCCGGACCGAGCGGCTGACCAAGCGGCGGACGGCCGGCATGGTGCTGGGTTTCGTCGGCGTCCTCGTGGTGCTCGGCGTGTGGCAGGGTGTGGGTGGGGCGCACCTCACCGGGCAGCTCATGTGCCTCGCGGCGGCGGCCTGCTACGGGTTCATCATCCCGTACCAGAAGAGATTCGTCGCCGGCCGGACCGAGTCGGGGCTGGCCCTGGCCGCCGCACAACTGATCATGGCTACCGGGCAGCTCGCGGTGATCGCCCCGCTGGTCGCGGGGGCGCCGCCGGCGCCAACCCGACTGTCCGCTGAGGTCGTCGCGAGCGTGCTGGTCCTGGGCGCGTTCGGCACCGGTCTGGCATTCGTGATCAATATGCGCAACATCCGGTTGGTCGGCGCGAGCACGGCCTCGACCGTGACCTATCTGATCCCGGTGTTCGCGGTGCTGGTCGGCGTGGTCGTCCTCGACGAGCACCTGGTCTGGCACCAGCCGGTCGGAGCGGCGATCGTGCTGGCCGGGGTGGCGCTGTCTCAGTGGGCGCCGCGTCGTCCGCCCGGAACGCCCGACGCGGCGGTGATCGATACCGCTGCGACCAACCCCGTGGCGGCCGACCCCGCCGCGTCCGGTACGGCCGGATTGGATCCCGCCTCCCGCCCGGAGGAGGCCGCCTCGACCGGGGCGCGGCGCACCTGAACCCGCTCGACATCACTGACGTGCGCCCATGCAGTCGGTGGGCTGGTCGACAGCGGGGCCGCCGGACGCGACGGGGCCGCCGGTTCCGACCGTCCGTGGGGGTCGCCGTCGCACGACCGCCTCACCGTCCCCGCGGCTCGTCATGCGACCGCGTCCAGGACAGCAACCGGTCGGCTGGCCAGGAGTTGACCACCCGGTCCGCCGATACACCGCACCGCGCGGCCCGTTCGCAGCCGAAGCGTTGCCAATCCAACTGTCCCGGCGCGTGCGCGTCGGTGTTGAGCGCGAACCGGCACCCCGCCTCGAGAGCGACCCGGATCAGTCGCTTCGGCGGATCCTGCCGCTCGGGCCGTGAATTGATTTCAACCGCCTTGTCGTGCTCGGCGCAGGCGGCGAAGACAGCGTCCGCGTCGAAGTCGCTGGGCGGCCTGGTCCTGGCCCGGTGTCCCCGGTCTCCCGGTCCCGTCACACCCTTGGGCCGTCCCGACACCATCCGGCCGGTGCAGTGACCGAGGATGTCCAGATGCGGGTTGGCGACGGCGGTGAGCATCCGCCGGGTCATCCGGCCACGATCGTCATTCAGGCCGCTATGCACCGAGCCGACTACCACGTCGAGCCGGGCAAGCAGGTCGTCGGCCTGATCCAACGATCCGTCGGCGAGGATGTCGACCTCGATGCCGCTGAGGATCCGGAAGCCCGGGGGCAACTGGTCGTTCACCGCGGCCACATAGTCGAGTTGGCGACGCAGCCGGTCGGCGGTGAGTCCCCTCGCCACCTTCAACCGTGGCGAGTGGTCGGTGAGCACGAGGTACTCGTGGCCAAGCTCGACCGCGGCGAGCGCCATCTCCTCGATCGGCGAACCACCGTCGGACCAGTCGGAATGGGTGTGGCAGTCGCCGCGCAGCGCGGCTCGGAGACGCTGCGCTGCCTCGTCCATGTCCACCCCATCGGTGGCCGCGAGCCGACGCAGGTAGACGGGCTCCTCGCCGCGCAGCGACTCCGTCACCGTCCGTGCCGTCACGTCCCCCACGCCCGGAAGTTGGGTCAGCGTGCCTGCCTCGGCGCGAGCCGTCAGCTCGGCAGCGGGTAGCTCGGCCAGGGTCTTGGCCGCGGAACGGAACGCCCGGACCCGGTAGGTCGCCTCGTTCGCGCGTTCCAGCAGGAAGGCGATGCGGCGGAGGTCGGCCAGCGCGTCGCGGGGCTTCATACTGCTCACGGTATCGGCCAGCGGCGCGGCGGGTGGTCCGGCGCCCGGTATCCGCGACACGGCTCAGCGAGCACCTGGCGTCAGGCGGCGTGCGACCGGAGTCAGGAGCAGTACGAACGGACCCGGTCAGGGCACCGAGGGGCAACCGCGCTTGCGGTGCCACTCCGACACGGCGGCGGCCGGTGAGCGGTTCGTGCCCTTGCGCCACGCGTCCAGGTAGGGCGCCGGCCACACCACACCCCGTCGGATCCACCAGTCGCCGGTCCGCGCGCACGGCGGGGAGATACCGAAATGCAGGTGACAGACGTTGTTCGCGTTGCCCGTCTTACCCACCGTGCCGAGCGACTGCCCGGCACGGACCCGGACACCCTTCTCCACCCCGGCCGTCACCTGGGTCAGGTGCGATCCGTAGTACCGCACCCCGTCGTCACCAAGCAGCGAGACCGACTTCCCACCGTTGTTCGGACCCATCGGCCCGAACTTGTCGAACCGATCGACCCGGCTGACCTCCAGAATCGTGCCGTCGGTCACGGCTACCACCGGTGCCCCGCAGGCCGCGAAGAGGTCCGTACCGGGATAGGCGCTGTGGGTGGGGTGGTAGTCGACGTTCCGCGCCCGCACGGGAAAGGCGTACCGGCGGGTGGAGGGCTCGGCGCTGGGGCTCGGTCGCTTCGATGGAGCGGCGCTGCCAGCCGAACCGATGCCCGTTTCGTTCGACGGACTCGCGCCCGCCGGTTGGCTCGGCGACGACGGCGCGGTAGCCGACGGTTCCGTTGCCGCTGGCGCGGACGCCCCGACCGGTCGCGGGGGCTCGCCACCACAACCGGTGGCGAAGAGACAGGCGAGCAGCAGCGCCCCCGCCGCGGGCCGGCGCCACGCCGGTCGTCCGCCACGATGGCGTATGCCGCCGGTTCCGCCATGCCGTCGTCCGACCATTCCGACATCCTGACAGAGCGGAGCCGTCTCCGCGTACCGGCAGCCGCTCACCCGTACGCGGGTAGGCTGCCGAGCAGTGACGCGGGGCAGCGAGGGAGCCAATGGGATGGGGCAACAACAGGGCAGCGGCGGGGCGCCACCGCCCGGCGTGGCCCCGCCCTCGGGTCTGTTCCCCGCCGAACGGGCCCCGCGCGGGCAGGGACGTCCGACGTACCGGGAACCCCATCCGGTTCGCGGCGGTGCGGTGGCTGCCGGCGCTACCCTGACCGCTGCGTGGCTGTTGCTGGTCGGGCTGCTTGGTCGGCAACTGGCCGGTTATGTGTGGTATACGGTGCTCGCTGGTGGGATCGCGTGGTTGGCGGCGTGGCTGCTGACCCGGTACGGCGACCGAGGTGCCGCAGCCGGAATCGCCATCGCGACCGGGGTGGGGTGGAGCGTGGCCACGGCAGCCGTGGCGATCCGGTGGGCCGAAACCGGAGACTGGCCGCTCTGGTGAGGCGGGCACCGTGAGCAGCGGACGCGGAGGTTCGGCCTCGCCCGGTGGGCTCGACCCGCTCTGCCGTCGCTGACCACGGGGGTGTCATTGTCCCAGCGTGGCGGCCCGAATGCGGACCGAACAGGGCCTTGACGAACCGATCCCGACTCGGCACGCTCCACGCTATGCCCACGATCCAGTCGCGGCTCGATCCGGACCGCAGCCGCCGACGCATGCAGCTGCTCGCCGAGATCGCCGGGGCGAAGCGCATCCGTGACCGCGACCGCCCCCCCGGGGCGCGGGTGGAGCGGCTTCAGGAGCTGATCGCCACCCGTCGCCGGCTCGCCGCCGGCTGACCCGCGAGGCCCGGGGCGCATGTTCCGTCCCGAACCCGTCGCTCGCCTCGGTGCGTTGTGCGGCGGCTTTCCGATCGGGACCGGCTACCGTCACGTGCGACGGTCAAACACCGTCACGTATGACGGTGATCCAGCGTTGTGTGGTTGATCGCCGCAGGGAACTTGGGGGGACAGTGTCGTACTTCGCGGCAGCCGTAGCGCGTGGCGCGGCCGGTTGGACGGCGGCCGAGGTCGACCTCACCGGCGCCGCCGACCTGGATGAGGTGGCCGACCGCCTTCGCGACGTGGATCCCGACGCGGAGTTGGCGCTGTTGTTCGTCGAGTCGGACGACACCTACCTGGCGATCCTGCGCCTCGACGAGGGCGAGGACCTGCGGATCTTCGGCTCCGATTCGGCGTTCGCCGAGGAGTCCCGGATCGGTGCGCTCCTGGTGGGTGACATCAAGGCTCCGGCGCTGGAGATCGACGCGGTGGTCGAGCCGGACGCCGACGAGGACGCCGACGACGAGGACGCCGACGACGAGGACGCCGACGACGAGGCCGAGGAGCCGGCGGTTGATCCGGACGCCGACCCGGTCGGTGATGCCGACGTCCTCGCCGACCTCGGCATTCCCGCTCCTCGGCTGCTCGCCCTGTGCGCCCGGGAGGGCATGCTGCCAGCCGACGTGGTCGCCGAGATCTGCCAGGCGCTGGGCTGCGGCGACGAGGTGGAAGAGTTGCGCGAGGCGTGACCGGACCCGGACCCGGACCCGGACCCGGACCCGGACCCGGACCCGGACCCGGACACGACCGGCGCCGGCGGCACGAGGACTGGATGCGGCGTGCGCTCGCCGTCGCGGGCACCGGACCGATCGGCCCTGGCATCGACGTTCCGGTCGGCGCGGTCCTGTACGGGCCCGACGGCGTGGAGCTGGCCGTTGGCCGCAACGAACGGGAGCAATCCGGCGACCCGACGGCACACGCCGAGGTGCTGGCGCTCCGCCGGGCGGCGGCTCGGCTCGGCGCCTGGCGGCTGGATGCGTGCACCCTCGTCGTCACCCTCGAGCCATGCACCATGTGCGCCGGTGCCCTGGTGCTGGCGCGGGTGGCCACCCTCGTCTTCGGAGCCTGGGAACCCAAGACAGGGGCGGTCGGCTCCCTGTGGGACGTGGTCCGGGACCGGCGGCTCAACCACCGACCCGAGGTGTACGGGGGGATCCTCGAAGCGGAATGCGCTGCGCTGCTCCGAGCGTTCTTCCGCTGACCCGCCCCCGCCCCCGCCCTCCCCCCCGGGGCCCTCGCCTCGGCGATCTAGGTGTTCTGTCCAGAGAGGTTGGGTACGCGGCTGGCGGGTGGGTGGCCGCCGAGTGCGGTGTGGGCGCGGTGGTGATTGTAGTTGTGGAGCCAGGCGGGGAGGGCTTTGCGGCGGGCGGTTTCGGAGGGGTATGCCTTGGCGTAGGCCCATTCGTCGGTGAGGGTGCGGTGGAAGCGTTCGACTTTGCCGTTGGTTTGGGGGCGGTAAGGGCGGGTCTTCTTGACGGTGATGCCGGCGGTGGTGAGGGTGTCGCGCCAGAGTCGGGATCGGTAGGCCGAGCCGTTGTCGGTGATCACACGGCGGACGGTGATGCCGTGGTGGGTGAACCAGGCGTGGGCGCGTAGCCAGAAACCGACGGCGGTTTCGCGGGTTTCGTCGGGCAGGATTTCGGTGTAGGCCAGGCGGGAGTGGTCGTCGATGGCGGTGTGCAGGTAGCTGTAGCCCAGGCGAGGGCTGCGGTCGCGGGTGCCGCGGCGGGCGGTGGCGGTGCGGGCGCGGTTACGGATGCCTTGTGCGCGGCCGACGGTGCGGTGTCCACCGCCGTCGGGGATGTTGCCGAGTTTCTTGATGTCGACGTGGATCAGGTCCCCGGGGGTGGGGTGTTCGTAGCGGCGGATTGGTGTTGCGGTGGCCCGGTCCAGGTGTGCCAGGCGGGGCACCTTGGCGCGGCGT
>NZ_JBHTDD010000054.1:0-17469 GCF_042666615.1 Plantactinospora sp. GCM10030261 | reverse complement strand
GGGGTGGGGGCGGGGCGGGGTGGGGGGCCGGGTCTCAGGTCACCGTGGGCTTCAGATCCGCGGGCGGCGGGACCCAACCGTCCGCCACGGCGGACTGCTGCTCACCGGAGCGGATGTCCTTGACCTCGTCGGCCGCCCCGTCCGCGCCGGGAAACCAGACGTACGGGATCCCGCGCCGCTCGGCGTACCGGATCTGCTTGCCGTACTTCGCCGCCGTCGGCGACACCTCGGTGGGGATGCCCCGGCGGCGCAGCGCGTCGGCGATCCGGTTGGCCGCCGGCCGGTGCCGCTCGTCGGCGAGCGCCACCACCACGCAGGTCGGCACGCTTCGCGAGATGCTCAGCTCGTTCGCGCCGAACAGCAGGCCGAGCAACCGGCTCACCCCGATCGAGATGCCCACGCCGGGGAAGGTGGTGGCACCCGCGCTGACCAGGTTGTCGTACCGGCCGCCGGAGCAGATCGAGCCAAACCGCTCGTACCCGCGCAGCTGCGTCTCGTACACCGTGCCGGTGTAGTAGTCCAGGCCGCGGGCGATCCGCAGGTCGGCCACGCACAGGCCGGGCGTGTGCGAGGCCGCCGTCTCCACCACCGCGGCCAGTTCCGCGAGCCCCTCGTCGAGCAGGTCGTGCCGGACCCCCAGAGCCCGCACCGCGTCGACGAACGAGGCGTCCGGGGTGGAGATCTCGGCGAGCGCGAGGCATGCCTTGGCCTGTGCGGAGCTGGCGCCGGCGGTCTCGACCAGCAGGTCCACCACCTTGTCCGGGCCGATCTTGTCAAGCTTGTCCACCGCCCGTAGCGCGGCGGCCGGGTCGGTCAGCCCGAGACCCAGGTAGTAGCCCTCGCAGATCTTCCGGTTGTTGACCTGGATCCGCACCGGCGGGATCGGCAGGGCGGCGAACGCGTCACCCACCACGAGCGGCAGCTCCGCCTCGTAGTGCGGTGCCAGGGTGTCCCGGTCCACGATGTCGATGTCGGCCTGGAGGAACTCCCGGTAGCGCCCCTCCTGCGGGCGCTCACCCCGCCACGCTTTCTGGATCTGGTAACGACGGAACGGGAACTGCAGCTTGCCGGCGTTCTCCAGCACGTACCGGGCAAACGGCACGGTCATGTCGAAGTGCAGACCCAGCGAGGCGTCGGTGGCGTCACCCTCCTCGGCGTGCAGCCGACGCACGACGTACACCTCCTTGGAGGTTTCGCCCTTGCGCAGCAACTGGTCCAGCGGCTCCACGGCGCGGGTCTCCACCGGGGCGAAGCCGTACAGCTCGAAGGTGTTGCGGATCCGGTCCAGGACGTACTGCTCGATCATGCGCTGTGCGGGCAACCATTCGGGAAACCCGGAGATCGGCGTCGGCTTGCTCATGTTTCTCCTGTTCGACGCGTCCCGGCGGGACACGGAAAGCGGCAAGAGTGTGGGCGCGGGGAGCGCCGGGCGTTGGGACGGGCTACAGGCCGCGGGCGGGCGCCGGGTGGGCGCCGCCGTGGTCGGCGACCTCCCGCAGGTACGGGTTGGTCGCCCGCTCCCGCCCGATGGTGGTACGCGGTCCGTGGCCGGGCAGCACGACGGTGTCGTCGGCGAGCGGAAGGATCTTGTCCCGTAGGCTCGTCATCATCGCCGGCAGGCTGCCGCCCGGCAGGTCGGTGCGACCGATCGAGCCGGCGAACAGCACGTCCCCGGAGAGGCAGAGCTGGTCGGCCTCCCAGGGTGAGCCGGCGCCGGGCATCCGGAACAGCACCGACCCGCCGGTATGGCCGGGGGCGTGGTCGACGGTGATCTCCAACCCGGCCAGGGCGAGCGTCGCGCCGTCGGTCAGCTCCGCCACGTCCTCGGGTTCCGTGTAGGGCAGCCGGCCACCGAAGAGCTGGCGCATCTCGGCAGAGAGCCCGATGGCCGGGTCGGCAAGCATCTCCCGATCGCCCGGGTGGACGTACGCGGTGATCCCCCGGGCGCCACAGACCGGCGCCACCGAGAAGGTGTGGTCGAGGTGGCCGTGGGTCAGCAGCACCGCGGCCGGGTGCAGCCGATGCTCGGCGAGCACCTCGTCCAGCCGATCGAGAACGCCGATCCCCGGGTCGACCACCAGGCACTGCTCTCCCGGCGCCGTGGCCACCACGTAGCAGTTGGTGCCGAAGGCGTCGGCGGGAAAGCCGGTGACGAGCACGGGCGTTCTCCTCATCTTCGACGGTGTCCCGGAACGGTGTCCCCGGCCGAGCCTAGCCCGCCGGACCACCCGGATCATCATCCGATACCACCCCGGAGACCTCGTACACCATTTTCGCAGCCGTTACCCGTACACTCTGGCGGGCGTGTGGGGGGCGCACCCGACGCCGGACGGCCCGCCGCCCGCGCGACGACAGGTACGACAGAGGGGATCTTCGGGTGCCATCCAGCAGGGACCGGCAGCGCAAGCTCGCGCGCGCCAAGCTCGACCGGCAACTGGCCCGGAGGGCCGCCGCGCTGCGCCGCCGTCGGAGGATTCAGGCGGGCGTGGGTGCCGCCGTCGCGCTGGTGCTCGTCGGCGTCGGGGGGTTCTGGGCGTTGGGCGGGTTCGACCGCGAGCCGGAGCCGGTGGCGACCGAGATCTGTTCCTGGACGCCGGTCAACGCCGAGGACAACCCGAACGTCAAGGACGTGGGGCGGCCGGCGACGACGGACCTGCCGACCAGCGGCACCCGGCCGATGACGATCACCACGAACCTGGGTAGGCCGATCACGGTCGACCTCGACCTCACCGATGCCCCGTGCGCCGGAGCGAGCTTCAGCTACCTCGCCGGCAAGACGTTCTTCGACAACACCAAGTGCCACGAGATCACCACCGAGGGCGCGGTACGGTGCGGCGACCCGAGCGGCACCGGCCAGGGCGGACCGACCTACTCGTACGCCGGGGAGAATCTGCCGCAGGCCCCCGAGCCGGCGGCCAGCCCGGCCCCGGGCCAGCCGCCGCTGTATCCCGCCGGAACGGTGGCGCTGGTCGGGAACCCGCCGGGCTCGTACGGCAGCCAATTCTTGATCTTCTTCAAGGATTTCAACCCGTCATCGGCCAGCTACCCTGTGATAGGGCAGGTCACCAGTGGCCTGGAGGTTGTCGCTACGATCGGCGCCGTGCCGACCGTGGACAATGGCAGCGGATCCACGGTCAAGCCGGAGAAGGACGTGGTGATTCAGACCCTCACCGTCGGCGAGGTGAGCACCGCGGCACCGAGCCCCGGTACGCCCAGCGGGTCACCCGCCGGGTCCCCGGGCGCAGCCCCGGCTGCCAGCCCCGCCCCGAGCACCACCGGC
Source organism: Plantactinospora sp. GCM10030261 (assembly GCF_042666615.1). NCBI lineage: Bacteria > Bacillati > Actinomycetota > Actinomycetes > Micromonosporales > Micromonosporaceae > Plantactinospora > Plantactinospora sp. GCM10030261. Next base: position 14,189 of record NZ_JBHTDD010000054.1, on the reverse strand, counting down.
CGGTCCTGACCAACCGACGGCCGCCACCGCAGAACAGACCGGACCACTCCAGGAGGAACCACCGTGACGTCCACGAGAGAGCGGCAGCGCGCCGCGGCGCGCGCCCGGCTGGAGAAGGAGATGGCCGAGCGCGCCGCCCGGGCGCGCAAACAGCGCATGGTGCGCAATGCCGTCGCCGGTGGCGCGGTGTTGCTGCTGGTCGTCGCCGGGGGCGTCTGGGCGCTTGTCAACCTGGGCGACGACGACAAGAAGTCGGACACCGCGGCGGACACCGGGACGGCGCAGTGCACCTGGACCGAAATCCCTCCGGGTGAGCGGACTCCCCAGGTCAAGAACGCCGGCCTGCCACCCACGTCGGTGCCGGCCAAGGGCAGCCAGACGATGACTATCGACACCAACCTCGGGCCGATCGCCGTGAAGATGGACCTGGCCGCCGTGCCCTGCACCGCCGCCAGCTTCAACCACCTGGCCAGCAAGGACTTCTGGGACAACACCAAGTGCCACCGCCTGGTGACCGAAGGGATCAAGGTCCTGCAGTGCGGTGACCCCAGCGCGACCGGTAACGGCTGGCGGGAGACCGACGGCCAGGGCGGCCCGACGTACCGGTTCGCCGAGGAGAACCTGCCCACCGACAAGCGGCCGCCGTACCCGGAGGGGGTCATCGCGATGGCGAAGACCCAGGCGCCGAGCAGCACCGGCAGCCAGTTCTTCATCGTGTACGGCGACTCCCAGCTCGACCCGAGCTATACCGTGCTGGGCACCGTGACCCAGGGTATGGATCTGGTGAAGCAGGTCGCCGCGGCCGGCGACGACGGCGCGTTCGCGGCGCAGGCCGGCGGCGGCCACCCGAAGAAGGAAGTCGTCATCAAGGACGTGACCCTGACCCCCGCAGCCTGACCCCCACCCCCGCTCCCGTCCCCGCGATCTTGCACTACTGGCCCCGGAATAACGCCCGAAAGGCGCGAAACGGCAACCCATAGTGCAAGATCGCGATGGGCGGGAGCGGGGCCGTTTCGGCGGGACGGGGACGGGAACGGGTAGGCCATGACGCTGGAGCAGCGCACGGTGGCGTTCCTCGGGCTCGGCGGGATGGGCCGGCCGATGGCGTCCCGGATCCTCGACGCCGGGCACACCCTCTCGGTGTGGAACCGCTCTCCGGACGCCGCCCGACCCTTCGCCGGCCGGGGTGCCCGGGTGGCGGCCGACCCGGCGGACGCGGTCCGGTCCGCCGAGATCGTGATCACCATGGTCACCGACGCCGAGGCGGTGCTCTCCATCGCCGACCATCAGGGCATGCTGGCGGCGATGGCCCCGGGGGCCACCTGGGCCCAGATGAGCACGATCGGCATCAGCGGCATCGAGCGGGTGGCCGCCCTCGTCGCGGACCGGCGGTCCGACGTCACCCTGCTCGACGCCCCGGTCGCCGGCAGCCGAGGGCCGGCCGAGCGGGGCCAGCTGACCGTCTTCGCCGCCGGCCCCGACCAGGTCGCGCCGCGGGTCTCCCCGGTCTTCGACGCCCTGGGCCACCGGACCGTCTGGGTGGGCCCGGTGGGCGCCGGTTCCCGGGTCAAGCTGGTGAACAACACGTTCCTGGCCTTCGTGGCGGAGGGGATCGCCGAGTCGATCGGGCTGGGCCGGAGCATCGGCCTCGACCTGGAGACGATGCTGGCCGCGATGGACGGCAGCCCTCTGGTGTCCACCTGGGCGGCCGCCAAGCTGCGCCGGATCGGCGCGGACGACTACTCGCCCGAGTATCCGCTCGCGCTCGCCGTCAAGGACGTCAACCTCGCGCTGGAAACCGTCGACGTGGACCGGTTTGCCCCGGCCAACGGGCTGGCCGCCGAGTGGCAGCGGGCGATGGGCCAGGGTCTGGGCGGCGAGGACGTCACCGTGCTCGCCCGCGCCCTGCAACGCTGACGCGACGCCGTCGCCGGCATTGTCTCCTCGTGGCCGGTGGCCGCACATCCGCTCCCGGATGGGTCACCCGGTCCACCGCACCTCGGCTCCCGAGTTCGCTACCCCTTGGGCGAACACCACCACAGGCGCGGTCGGACGCCAGGCGCCGACGCGGTCGGAGGTCAGGCGCCCGAGGTCACCCGGTACGCGTCGAAGACCCCGTCCACCTTGCGGACCGCGGCGAGCAGGTGTCCCAGGTGCTTGGGGTCGGCCATCTCGAAGCTGAACCGGCTCACCGCCACCCGGTCGCGGGTGGTGGTGACGGTGGCGGACAGGATGTTCACCCGCTCCTCGGAGAGCACCCGGGTCACGTCGGCCAGCAGCTTGTGCCGGTCCAGCGCCTCGACCTGGATCGCGACCAGGAATGTCGAGGCCGAGGTGAGCTTCCAGGAGACCTCGACGATGCGCTCGCCCTGGACCCTGAGGTCCTCGGCGTTCGCGCAGTCGTCCCGGTGCACGCTGACCCCGCCCGAGCGGGTCACGAAGCCGAACACGGTGTCGGGCGGCACCGGTGTGCAGCACCGGGCCAGCTTGATCCAGACGTCGCTGACTCCGCGTACCACCACGCCCGGGTCGTGGCTGTTGGTCCGGCTCCGGGGCGGCCGGGTGGCGACGGCGGTCTCGGCGATGTCCTCGACCGCGCCCTCCTCGCCGCCGTAGCTGGCCATCAGCTTCTGCACGACGGACTGGGCGGACACCTGGCTGTCGCCGACCGCCGCGTACAGCGACGCCACGTCCGCCAGGTGCAGGTCACGGGCGATGGTCAGCAGGTTGTCGCTGCTCAGCATCCGCTGCAACGGCATCCCCTGCTTGCGCATCGCCTTGACGATCGCGTCCTTACCGGCCTCGATCGCCTCCTCGCGCCGCTCCTTGTTGAAGTACTGCCGGATCTTCGTCCGCGCCCGCGGGCTCTTGACGAAACCCAGCCAGTCCTGTGTGGGTCCGGCGGTGTCCGACTTCGAGGTGAAGATCTCGATGACGTCGCCGTTGGACAGCGTCGACTCCAGCGGCACCAGCTTGCCGTTCACCCGGGCACCGATGCACTTGTGCCCCACCTCGGTGTGCACCGCGTAGGCGAAGTCCACAGGCGTCGACCCGGTGGGCAGCGGGATGACGTCCCCCTTCGGCGTGAAGACGTACACCTCCTGGCTGGACAGGTCGAACCGCAGCGCGTCCAGGAACTCGCTGGGGTCGCTGGCCTCCCGCTGCCAGTCCAGCAGCTGCCGCAGCCAGGTCATCTCGTCGATGTGCGCCGGTGGGCCGACCACCGTGGCGCCCTTCTGCTCCTTGTACTTCCAGTGCGCGGCGATGCCGAACTCGGCGGTGCGGTGCATCGCGTACGTCCGAATCTGCATCTCCACCGGCTTGCCGCTGGGTCCGATGACCGTCGTGTGCAGCGACTGGTACATGTTGAACTTCGGCATCGCGATGTAGTCCTTGAACCGGCCGGGCACCGGCTGCCAGTTCGCGTGGATGACGCCGAGCGCCGCATAGCAGTCCCGCACCGTCTCCACCAGGATGCGGACGCCGATCAGGTCGTAGATGTCGTTGAAGTCCCGGCCCCGGACGATCATCTTCTGGTAGATCGAGTACAGGTGCTTCGGCCGGCCCGTGGTCTCCGCCTTGATCTTGGCGGACTTCAGGTCGGTCTGGACCTTCTGGGTGACCTGACGCAGCAGCGCCTCGCGCTGCGGTTGGTGCTCCCCGATCAGCCGGTTGATCTCCTCGAACCGCTTCGGGAACAGGGTGCCGAACGCGAGGTCCTCCAGCTCCCACTTGATGGTGTTCATGCCCAGGCGGTGGGCCAGCGGGGCGAGGATCTCCAGCGTCTCCTTGGCCTTCTGCTCCTGCTTGGGACGGGGCAGGAAGGTCAGGGTCCGCATGTTGTGCAGCCGGTCGGCCAGCTTGATCACCAGGACCCGGGGATCCTTCGCCATGGCGACAACCATCTTGCGGATGGTCTCCGCCTTGGCCGCGTCGCCCAACTTGACCTTGTCGAGCTTGGTCACCCCGTCGACAAGCAACGCCACCTCGGGGCCGAAGTCGGTGCGCATCACATCGAGGGTGTAGTCGGTGTCCTCGATGGTGTCGTGCAGCAGGGCCGCCACCAGGGTCGTGGTGTCCATGCCCAGGTTCGCCAGGATGGTGGCGACGGCGAGGGGATGGGTGATGTACGGGTCGCCGGACTTGCGGTACTGACCGGTGTGCCACCGTGCTGCCATGTCGAAGGCGCGCTGCAACAACCGCACGTCCGCCTTGGGGTGGCTGGCCCGGTGGGTGGCGATCAGCGGCTCCAGCACCTCGCTGACCTGGGAGGACTGCCACGGGGCGTTGAACCGCGCCAGGCGCGCCCGGACCCGCCGACCGGTCGGAGCGCCGGCCAGGCCGAACCCGCCGGACGTGGTGCCCAACTCCTCGCCGTCGGGGATGGGGGCGGTCTCCCCCATGACGGTCGAGGCGGGCTCGGCGGCGGCGTCGTCGGTGGCCGGCGGCGGAGCCGTCCGGCCTGTCTCGGACGACCGGCTCGCGGCCCCGTCGGCCTCTGTGGGGTGCACGGTGCCCTCCGTTGGAGGGGCGACGTCGTGGGACACCGGCCTCCTCACGCCTCGATACGGACGGACCGCCCGGTATCGGACCGGTCCGGCGCGGCCGGTGAACAGGTCGCCACCGGCCAGGAAAAGGCAATGGTACTCGCCATCGAGGTGACCTGCGGCTCCGCCGACCGGACCGATCGACCAAACGACCTAGAGGGTCAATAGGGCGTGAACCGGACACGGCGCGAGGCGTTCCCGACCCCCCAGGAACGACAGCTCCACGAGCACCGTGAAGCCCGCGAGCGTACCCCCCGCCCGATCCACCAGATCGAGAGTGGCCGCCGCGGTCCCGCCCGTGGCGAGCACGTCGTCGACCACCAGCACCCGATGCCCGGCCGTGAAGGCGTCCTCGTGCACCTCCAGCGTCGCCTCGCCGTACTCCAGCGCGTACGAGGCGGCGAACGCCGGACGGGGCAGCTTGCCGGCCTTGCGCACCGGCACCACACCCACCCCGGTCGCGTACGCGATGGCCGCGGCCACCACGAAGCCCCGCGCCTCGATGCCCACCACCACGTCAAACGAATCCCGACCGTGGTACGCCACGATGCCGTCGACCACCTCGCGGAAGGCGTCACCGTCGGCGAACAGCGGCATCAGGTCCTTGAACACGACCCCGGGCTGCGGGAAATCGGGTACGTCGATGATCCGGTCGGCGACCAACCGGGCGGCCACCACCCCGCTGTCCCCGCGTACCTCGGCTTCGGTCTGGCTCACGCTGCTCCTCTCGCGGCCGATTCAGCGGCGCTTGGTGCCGCTGGGCCGGTTGCCCCCACCCGGCCGGTTGCGGGAACCCGCCGACCGCTTGCCACCCGCCGGGCGCGCCCCCACCTTCGGCGTACTGGAAGCGACCGCGGCGCGGTCCGGCTCGACGTCGGTCGGCTCGTCCGGCTCCGCCGCCCGGGGGGCGGTCGCCGCCTTGCCGGTCGGCGTGCGCCGGCTGCCCGCCTCGCGACCGCCGCCCGCCCGCCGGGCCAGCACCCGCTTGGTGTGCGTCTGGATCCGCTGCTCGCGGTCCTTCAACCAGGACAGCAGCGGGGTGGCGAAGAAGATCGACGAGTAGACCGCGATCCCCTGGCCGACGAAGAGGACCAGGCCGAGGTCCTTCAGGGTGCCGACGCCGAGCAGGCCGGCGCCGATGAACAGCAGGCCACCGACCGGCAGGAGGGCCACCACGCTGGTGTTGATCGAGCGCATCAGCGTCTGGTTGACCGCCAGGTTGGCCGCCTCGCCGTACGTCTGGGTGCTGCTCGCGGTGATGCCCCGGGTGTTCTCCTGGATCTTGTCGAACACCACCACCACGTCGTACAGCGCGAAGCCGAGAATGGTCAGGAAGCCGATGATCGTGGACGGGGTGACCTCGAAGCCGACAAGCGAGTAGACGCCCGCCGTGGCCACCAGGTTGAACAGCAGCGAGGCGACGGCCGCCACCGCCATCCGCAACTCGAAACGCAGCACCAGGTACGCCGTGACCAGGGCCAGGAAGATCAGCAGGGCGTAGAGGGCACGCTCGGTGACCTGACCGCCCCAGGCGGCGCTGACCCGATTCGCGCTGATGTCGGCGGTCGGGATGCCGTACCGGTCGGCGAGCCGCTCCCGGACGTCGGTCGCCTGCTCCGGGCTCAGGTCCGTGGTGCGTACCTCGTAGGTGCCCTCGGCACCGCCGACCCGCTGGGTGGACACCACCCTCCCGTCGCCGCCCAGTTCGTCGTCGACCGCCGTGTCGACCTGCTCAAGGCTGGCCACCCCGGCCGGGATCTGGAACGCGTTGCCGCCCTCGAACTCGATACCCAGATGGAAGCCCCGGATCCCGATGCTGAGCAGTGCCGCGATCATGAGCCCGGCCGCGACGGCGAACCAGAGCTTGCGCCGGCTGACGATCCTGAGGCCGGCCTCGCCCCGGTAGAGGCGGGTAGCCAGTCCGCTACGGGCCATCTCAGGCCTCCTTCACTCGGCGCTGGTTGCGGGTGGCGGCGTCCGACTCCTCGGTCTGCAGGACCCGACCCAGACCGCTGACCCGCGGCGACAGGAACGCCCTGGTCCGGGCGAACATGGTCATGATCGGATGCCGGAACAGGAAGACCACCACAAGGTCGAGCACCGTGGCCAGGCCGAGCGCGAAGGCGAAGCCCTTCACCGTGCCGATCGAGACGATGTAGAGCACCACGGCGGCCATCAGCGTGATGGCGTTCGCCGAGATGATGGTCCGCCGGGCCCGCGCCCAGGCGCGGGGGACGGCGCTGCGCGGACTCCGGCCCTCCCGGATCTCGTCCTTCAACCGCTCGAAGTAGATGACGAACGAGTCCGCCGCCACCCCGAGCGAGACGATGAATCCCGCGATGCCGGCGAGGGTGAGGGTGAACCCGATGCTGCGGCCGAGCACCACCAGGGCGGCGAACACCAGCAGCGCGGACAGGATCAGGCTGAGGAAGATCACCGTGCCGAGCAGGCGGTAGTAGAAGAACGCGTAGACCGCCACCAGGGCCAGGCCGATGCCGGCGGCGAGCAGGCCGGCGCGTAGGTAGCTGGCACCGAGCGTGGCGGTGATGCTCTGCGCCTCCTGCTGGGTGAACGTCACCGGCAGCGCGCCGTACCGGAGCTGGCTGGCCAGCTGGTTGGCGGTCTGGTTGGTGAAGTCTCCGGTGATCTGCGACGTGCCGCTGAGCACACCCTGGATCTCCGGCGCCGAGATCACCTTGTTGTCCAGCACCACCGCGACCCGACACCGCTGCTGGTCACCGAGGGCCGTCGCCTCGCACGCCTGCCCCTCGTTGTTGAACGCCTCGCGGGTCAGGTCGGTCCACTTGCCCTGCCCGTCACCCTTGAAGTCGAGGCTCACCACCCAGCGACCCTGCTGGTCGAGCTGGCCGGAAGCGTCGCCCACGTCGGTGCCGAGCACCTTGCTCACGTCGAGCAGGTATTTCGTTACACCGTCCTCGCAGGACACCGCCTGCTGCTCCGGGTCGGTGATCGACCCCGGCGGTCGCTGGTCGAGCTTGTCGCAGGTGACTTGCGGGACGTTGAACTGCATGGCCGGCGGCAGCACCGCGACCTCTTCCGGGGTCAGCGTCTCGAACGGCTTGAGCTGCTCCAGCACCGCCGGGTCCTGCCCGGCGGGCGCCTGCAGCCCGGAGGCCGCCTGCCACGCCGCCGCACCGACCTTGGCCTGCACGGCGGCGGTGTCCGGAGCCGGGGCGGCCGGTGGCGCGCTGGTCGAGGGGGACGGGGTGGCGCTGGCCGGGACGGACGGGGTCGGCGTCGGCGCGGGTGCCGCGAGGCCACCGCCCTGACCGCCACCGCCCTGGCCCCCACCGCCCGAGGCGGCCGGCGCGGGGCTGCCGGTCGCCGCTGGCGCGGCAGAACCCGACGGCGCCGGGGTGGCCCCCGGGGAGCCGCTGGGCGCCGGTTCGCCGGACGGGGCGGGGGGCGGCGGCGCGGCGGCCGAACCGCTGCCGTCGGCGACCTTGAGCACCTTGCGGAACCGCAACTCGGCCGGGGTACCGATGTTGTCCAGGTTCTGGTCGTTGTCGCCCGGCAGCGAGATGACGATGTTGCGGTTACCCTCGGTCACCACCTCGGCCTCGGCCACGCCGAACGCGTTGACCCGCGCCTCGATGATCCGGCGGGCCTCCTCCATCTGCTGCGCCGACGGTGCCCGGTTGCCCGCCTGGGTGGCCTCCAGGGTGACCCGGGTGCCGCCGATCAGGTCCAGGCCCAGCTTCGGCTCGAGCCGGTCCTGGACGCTGCCCTTCGCGCCGTACGCGAAGAACGCGAGAAGATAGAGGACGACGAAGATCAGCCCGAGCACGGCGAGTTGCCGTCCTGGCCGCATCTGCCCCTGCGGTGGTGCCACGGTAGACCTGCTCTCCCTGCGCGGGCGGCCGCCGATCGATGACGGCGGCGGATCGGGACGCCGGTGTGTCCGGCTGGGTGCCGAGCGGTTCGACGGGTGTCGGCGCGCTCGTCTGGTGATCGACTGGGTGGAGGAGCGGGGTCACTCCTTGACGGTCGCGTCTCCGGTCGCCGGCTCGTCGACCGGGGTCGCGGGCGTCGTCGTCGCCGGAACGACCCGGGCGATCGCCGGCCGCGCGTACCGGGTCTGCACCCCGGGCGCGACCTCGAGCATCACGGTCTCGTCGTCGACGCCGGTGACCGTGCCGTAGAGGCCGCCGATGGTCACCACCTGATCTCCGGGGCTGAGCTTCGACTGCATCTGCTCGGCTTCCTTACGCCGCTTCTGTTGCGGCCGGATCATCAGGAAGTACATGACGCCGAAGAGCAGGACGATCATGAGGATCGGCGCGAGGCCGGCTCCTCCGCCGCTCTGTGCTGCTAGAAGCACGGTATAGACCTTCCCATTGGCCCCGCTTGCCGCGCGGGGGCGCGCAGCGGAGGCGGAATCTCACATCCTGTACGGACCGCGCGAGTCTAATGCCTCAGCCTGAGAACGCCGAACGCGGCACGGATCACGAACCCATCACGGCATCAGGGCTCGGCGGTGAACAGATCGGGCGCCGAAGCGCTGCCGCCACCAAATGTACCATTAGGGGGCGTACGCCCCAGATGGTGCCAGGCAGCGTCGGTGGCCACCCGCCCGCGCGGCGTCCGGGCCAGCAGCCCGGCCCGCACCAGGAACGGCTCGCACACCTCCTCCACGGTGTCCGGCTGCTCCCCCACCGCCACGGCCAGGGTGGACAGCCCCACCGGCCCGCCCCGGAACGAGTCGACAAGCGCGCTGAGCACGGCCCGGTCCAGCCGATCCAGCCCCAGCTCGTCGACGTCGTACACGGTCAACGCCGACCGGGCGGTCGCCAGCGTGACCACCCCGTCGGCCCGGACCTCCGCGTAGTCGCGCACCCGGCGCAGCAGCCGGTTGGCGATCCGGGGCGTCCCCCGCGACCGGCGGGCGATCTCCACGGCGCCGTCCTCGGTGATCGGTACGCCGAGGATGCGCGCCGACCGGTGCAGCAGCGCCTCCAGGTCCGTCGCCGAGTAGAAGTCCAGGTGGGCGACGAATCCGAACCGGTCCCGCATCGGCCCGGTCAGCAGGCCCGACCTGGTGGTGGCACCCACCAGCGTGAACGGCTCGACGTCGAGCGGGATGGCGGTGGCCCCGGGGCCCTTGCCGACCACCACGTCGACCCGGAAGTCCTCCATCGCGCTGTAGAGCAGTTCCTCGGCCGGCCGGGCGATCCGGTGGATCTCGTCGATGAACAGTACGTCGCCCTCGGCGAGGCTGGTCAGCACCGCGGCCAGGTCGCCCGAGCGCTCGATGGCCGGGCCACTCGTCACCCGGATACCGGCGCCCAGCTCGGCGGCGACGATGTTGGCAAGGGTGGTCTTGCCGAGGCCGGGTGGGCCCGACAGCAGGATGTGGTCGGGTGGCGAACCTCGTCGCATCGCCCCCTGCAACAGCAGGTCGAGCTGATCGCGTACCCGGTGCTGGGCGATGAAGTCGGCCAGCCGCTTCGGCCGGACGGTGGCCTCCGCGTCCCGCTCGGCGTCGTCGGCGTACGCCGAGACCAACCCCTCGGGCTCCGTCACGCGCTCGTCCTCCCCCATCCGCTATCGGGTCCGGCCGAGCAGCCGGATCGCCTGCTTGAGCAGCACCGGCACCGGCGGCACCGGGCCGTCGAGGGACTCCGCGACGGCGGCCACCGCCTGGTCCGCCTGGGCGGCGGTCCAGCCGAGCCCGACCAGCGCCTGCTGGACCTGCTCGGACCAGCCGCCGGTGGTGGCCCCGGCCGCGCCGTCCAGTCCGACCGGCACTGGGCCGATCCGGTCCCGCAACTCCAGGACCAACCGTTCGGCGCCCTTCTTGCCGATCCCGGGCACCCGGGTGAGGATGCCGGTGTCCGCGTTCGCGATGGCCTTGCGCACGACGTCCGGCGGGTGGACCGCGAGCACCGCCTGGGCCAGCCGCGGCCCCACCCCACTCGCCGTCTGCAACAACTCGAAGAGTTGCTTCTCGTCGTCGTCGGCAAACCCGTACAGGGTCAGTGAGTCCTCCCGGACCACCAGGCTGGTGGCGAGCCGGGCCGCGGCGCCGACCCGCAGCCCGGCCAGCGTGCCGGGGGCGCAGTGCACCGCCAGCCCGACACCGCCGACCTCGATGACGGCGCCGTCGGGCGACATGGCCGCCACCACACCCCGGACACTGGCGATCATCGGACCCCTCCTCGTCGTACCCGTTCGGCCGCGGCGGCCAGCTTGGACCGGGTGCCGCCGCGCCAGATGTGACAGATGGCCAGGGCGAGGGCGTCCGCGGCGTCGGCCGGTTTCGGCGGGCTGTCCAACCGGAGCAACCGGGTCACCATCGCGGTCATCTGCGCCTTGTCCGCCTGGCCCGAGCCGGTGACGGCAGCCTTGACCTCGCTCGGCGTGTAGGTCTGCACGGGCAGCCCGGCTCGGGCCCCGGCCAGCACCGCGACCGCGCTGGCCTGCGCGGTGCCCATCACCGTCCGCACGTTGTGCTGGCTGAACACCCGCTCGACGGCGACGCTGTCCGGCCGGTGCTCGGCCACCAGGTCGGTGAGCGAGCGGTCCAGGTGCAGCAGCCGCAGCGGCAGGTCGTCGGCCGGGTCGGTGTAGACAACGTAGTAGGCCACCAGCACGCAGGGCCGACCCGGGACACCCTCCACCACGCCGACCCCGCACCGCGTCAGTCCCGGATCGACGCCGAGCACCCGCACCCCGTCTCCTCCCGCCGTACGTGTGTTCGACACCCTAGTGGTAGCCGGTGGTCGGGCGCATCTGACACGCCCGGCCCTGAGGGTGGCCCCCGCCACCACATAGATCCATCCTGGAGTATGTGTCCGCGACCCATGTGCGCCCGGCCACCCGCCTCGTAACTTCATGCGCCATGACGGCAGAACCCTCGCCCGACCTCCGGGCCGCCGACCCGGACCGGCCGGATGTGGCGACGCGCCACGTCGTTCGGCTCGACCTGGCGGGTCGTACCGCGCTGGTGACCGGCGGGGGCAGCGGCATCGGCCGGGCCTGCGCGCTGCGGCTCGCCGACGCGGGCGCCCGGGTGATGGTGGTGGACCGCAACCTGGTGGCCGCGAAGACGGTCGCGGCGGAGATCGGCGGCCGGGCCGAGGGTCTCGACCTGGCCGAGCCCGGCGCGGTGGACAGGCTCGACGCCGCCGTCGACGTGGTGGTCAACAACGCCGGCCTCCAACACGTGGCGCCCGTGCACGAGTTTCCGCCGGACCGGTTCGGCTACCTGCACCGGGTGATGGTCGAAGCACCCTTCCTGATCATCCGGCGGGCGCTACCGCACATGTACGAGCGGGGCTGGGGGCGGATCGTCAACATCTCCTCGGTGCACGGGCTGCGCGCCTCCGCCTACAAGGCCGCGTACGTCTCGGCCAAGCACGCCCTGGAGGGGCTCTCCAAGGTGGTCGCCCTGGAGGGCGCGGCACACGGAGTCACCGCCAACTGCGTGAACCCCGCCTACGTGCGGACGCCGCTCGTCGAGGACCAGATCGCCGACCAGGCGGCCCGGCACGGCATCCCGGAACACGAGGTGATCGAGAAGATCATGCTCGCCCGGGCGGCGATCAAGCGGCTGGTGGAGCCGGACGAGGTGGCGGAACTGGTGGCGTACCTCTGCTCGCCCGCCGCCTCGTTCATCACCGGCGCCTCGCTCGCCCTCGACGGGGGCTGGACGGCCAACTAGGTGATCGAGTGATCTCCGCCAGAATGGGCCTCATGACCTCGCCGATCGAGTTCCTCGAACTGCTCGCCCGGGAGGCCGCGCCCGTCGAGTTCGAAGGCCCGCTGGTGGCCGCCCGCGCGGCTTGTGCGCCGCCCGGGGTACTCGCCGAGCTGGAGCAGGCCAAGGTGGTGGCGCTGCGGGTACGCGCCCTGCTGGAACGCCGCCGGCAACGCGAGGTCGAGCTGTCCGGGTTGTACGACACGGCCAGCGACCTGGCCGGGCTGCGGGACCTGGACGCGGTACTGCACGCGATCGTGCATCGGGCCCGTACGCTGCTCGGCGCCGACGTGGCGTACATGACGCTCAACGACGACGACCGCGGCGACACCTACATGCGGGTCACCGACGGCTCCATCTCGGCCCGGTTCCAGGGACTACGGCTGGAGATGGGCGACGGCCTGGGCGGGCTGGTGGCCCAGTCCGGCACCCCGTACGTGACCGCGAACTATGCCGAGGACGACCGGTTCCGGCACACCGGCGAGATCGACTCCGGGGTGGGCGAGGAGGGCCTGGTGGCCATCCTCGGCGTACCGCTGCGGTTGGGTTCCAGCGTGATCGGCGTGCTGTACGCGGCCAACCGCTCGGCCCGCCCGTTCGCCCGGGAGGAGGTCTCCCTGCTGGTCTCCCTGGCCGCGCATGCCGCGGTGGCCATCGACACGGCCCGGCTGCTGGCCGAGACCCGCGCCGCGCTGGCCGAGCTGTCCGGGGCCAACGCCACCATCCAGGCGCACAGCGCCTCGGTGGAGCGGGCCGCCGCGGCGCACGACCGGATGACCGGCCTGATGCTGCGCGGCGGCGGTGTCGAGGACGTCGCCTCGGCGGTCACCGAGGTGCTCGGCGGGGCGCTGCTGGCGCTGGACGCGGAGGGACGGCCGCTGGCCCGGGTGGGTGAGATCGACGAGCCGGAGCGCGCCGCGCTGGGCGAGGCGGTCGCCGCCTCCCGGACCGAGGGACGCAGTGTGCGGCGCGGTCCGCTCTGGTACGCCGCGGTGGTGGCCGGCACCGAGAACCTCGGCGCCCTGGTGCTGTGCCCCGACGGTGAGCTGGTCGACGCCGACCAGCGGATCCTGGAGCGGGCCGCGTTGGTGACCGCGTTGCTGCTGCTGTTCCGCCGCACGGTGGCCGAGGCCGAGGGTCGGGTCCGCGGCGAACTGCTCGACGACCTGCTCACTCGATCCGTCCGGGACGACGAGGGGTTGCGCGGCCGGGCCCGCCGCCTCGGGGTGGACCTGGACGCTCCGCACGTGCTGGTCGCGGTCGCCGCCGACGCCATCGGCGACAGCGGGTCGGCCCGGCAGCGGGTGGTGTCCTGGGCCACCACCTACGCCTCCACCCGGGGCGGGCTGGCCGCCGCCCGCGACGGCCGGGTGGTGCTGATGCTGCCCGGCACCGAGCCGGGCGACGCGGCCCGGTCGGTGGCCCGGGATCTGGCCCGGGTAACCGGCCGACCGGTGACGGCCGGTGGCAGCGGACCGTCGCACGGCCCCACCGCCCTGGTGACCGCGTTCCTGGAGGCGGACCGGTGCCTGACCGCCCTGTCCGCATTGGGCCGCACCGGGGAAGGGGCCAGCACCGCCGAGTTGGGATTCGTCGGCCTGCTGCTGGGGGCGGTGGGCGAGGGTGGCGACCGGGACGTGGCCCGGTTCCTCATGGACACGGTGGGTCCGGTGGTCGACTACGACGCCCGGCGGGGTACCGCACTGGTGAAGACGCTGGAGGCCTACTTCGGTGTCGGCGGCAGCCTGGCCCGGGCGGCCGAGCTGCTGCACGTGCATGTCAACACGGTGACGCAGCGACTGGAACGGGTGGGCCAGTTGCTGGGCGCCGACTGGCAGCGCCCGGACCGGGCCCTGGAGGTCCAACTCGCCCTCCGCCTGCACCGCCTCCGCCACCCCCCACCCTGACCCCACCCCCACCCC
>NZ_JBHTDD010000053.1:0-18063 GCF_042666615.1 Plantactinospora sp. GCM10030261 | reverse complement strand
GGGGCGGGGGCGGGGGGCGGGGACGGGTCGGTCAGGCGGAGGCGGCGGGTGGCCAACCGCCAGCCGATCGCGTACACCACGGTGACCAGGGCGCAGCCGGCCACCACGGCCCGCTCGTCCACCCGGTCGACGACGGCCGCCACCACCAGCAGGCTGATCGAGATGGCCACCATCGCCAGCATCATGTCGGTGGCGAACACCCGACCGCGCAGCCGGTCCGGCACCTCGCCCTGCAGCGCGAAGTTGGACAGCACCCAGTTGCTGCCGCCGGCGAAGTGCGCCACGAAGACCAGGACCAGCACCAGCGGGAACCAGGTGGTCGCCGCGACACCGAGGTAGCCGAGCCCGTACAGCGACATCGACAGCGCCAGGCCGGGCAGCAGCCAGTCCCGCCGGCCGAGCACCCGACGGGTCACGAGCGGTCCGACCAGCGCCCCGGCGCCGCGCATCGCGAAGAGCAGGCCGGCACCGAGGGCACCCACCCCGTACACCCCGGCGAGCAGCGGAAAGACGGTGAGCACGCCGTTGCCCAGGCCGACCGCCGACTTGACCGTGACCAGGGCCAGCACCCGGGGCCGGTGCGCGATGTAGCGCAGCGCCTCGCCGATCGCCGCCCAGGCCGGCTGGACCGGGACGCCGGCCTCCCGGGGTTGCTGGAGCGGCCGGCGGATCAACCGGGCCAGCGCCGCCGCGCCGCACAGACCGACCGCGGCCACACCGAAGCAGACGTACGGGCCGAAGGCCGCGCTCAGCACGCCACCGAGCGAGGACCCGACGACCGTCATCGTGCCCCAGGCCGACCCGGCCACCGCGTTCCCCGCGGCCAGTTCGTCCGCGTCGAGCACGTTCGGCAGGGCGGCCTGGGCGGCCGGCGAATAGAAGGCTTTGGCCACGGCCACGATGCCCACGCCGGCCAGGGCGAGCCAGGCGGTGCCGCCGGACCGGACGAACATCAGCAGCAGGACGCCGACCAGAGCCGCCAGGTTGGCCACCATCATGATCTTTTTGCGGTCGAACCGGTCGGCCAACGTGCCGGCGTACGGCAGCAGCAGCGCCACGATTCCGGTGTCCACGGCCAGCACCAGCCCGCCGAGCATCCCGCTGCCGGTGAGCTCGGGAAGCAGCACCAGCAGCGGCACCATCACGAACCAGTCGGATCCGAAGACCACCAGTTGGGCGAGGAAGAGACGGCGGAAATCGCGGTTCCGGGTAACGACCGACAGCGGAGTCGACACGTACCGGAAGATTACTCGCCCGGTCCCGCGCGGACCCGCAGCGGCACGGGCCGCCGGTCACCGAGGCGACCGGCGGCCCGTTGGGCAAGCCGCGTGCGAAGGGACTATTCCGGCGGCAGCGGCGACTTCCGGCTCTTCGGCAGCCTCAACACCTCGAACTGGTTGGTGTCGTCCACCAGGGCGCCCGACGTCGGCCGGGGCCCGTCGCCGTTCCCGCCCGACCGCTCACCGGCCGCCTCGTTCTCCGGTGCCGCGTGCCGGCCCGCACCGGCCGCATCGGCGCCGGCCGGGCCGGCATCCCCCGCCTTGGCACCGGTCGCGACGGCACCCGCCGGCCGGTCCACGCCATCCGGCGCCGGGTCCGGCAACCGATGCGAGCCGCCCGCCGCGCCGGCGGTGGCCGGGACGAGTTTGCCGGAGCGGGCCAACCGGTCGGCGCGCCGACGCCGGAAGCTCTCCTTGGTGTTCTCCACCATGGTGTAGAACGTCGGCACCAGCACCAGGGTCAGCAGGGTCGAGGAGATCAAGCCACCGATCACCACGATCGCCAGCGGCTGCGAGATGAAGCCGCCCTCCCCGGTCAGCCCGAACGCCATCGGCAGCAGCGCGAAGATGGTGGCGATGGCGGTCATCAGGATCGGCCGCAGCCGGCGCCGGCCACCCTCGACGACCGCCTCCTGCACCCCCATGCCCCGGGCGCGGTACTGGTTGACCAGGTCCAGCAGCACGATCGCGTTTGTCACCACGATGCCGACAAGCATCAGCACGCCGATAAGCGCCGGCACACCGAACGGGGTGCCGGTGACCAGCAGCAGTCCGAGCGCACCCGTGGCCGCGAACGGAATGGAGACCAGCAGGATCAGCGGCTGGATCAGGCTTCGGAACGTCGCAACCATGATCACGAAGACGATCGCGATGGCGGCGAGGATCGCCAGCCCCAGGTCGGCGAACGCCTCCGCCTGGTCGGCGCTGACACCGCCGACCGTGATGGTGGCACCCGGCACGTCGATGGCGTCCAGCCGCTGCTGGAGGTCCTGGGTGGTCTTGCCGAGGTCACTGCCGGTGGCGCTACCGCTCACGGTGGCGCTGCGGTTGCCGTCGATCCGGGTCACCTCGGCCGGTCCCCGGGTCTCTTCGACGTCGGCGACGTCGTCAAGCGTGACCGGGCCGATCGGCAGCTTCCGCAGCGCCTCCAGGTTCTCCGGCGCGCCTCCCGAGCGGAGCACCACCGCCTGCTGCGTGCCGTCCAGGGCGACCTGGCCCAACGGGCTGCCCCGGAACGCCTGGGCGACGAGCTGCCCGATCGCGGCGTCGGAGAGCCCGACCCGGGCGGCGGCCGCCCGGTCGACGGTGACACTCAGCCGGGGCGTGCTCTCCGCGAGGTTCGTGGTCACGTCGGCCACCTGAGGCGTGTCGGCCATCGCCTGCCGGACCCGCTCGGTCGCGTCGGCCAACACCTCCGGGTCGGCGGACTGCACGATCACCTCGAGCTGCCCGCCGCCAGCGGCGCTCTGCCCGGCGCCGAAGTTGATCGTGCCGGCGTCCTCGCCGAGCTTGTCGAACTCCCCGCGCAACACCTCCCGGACGTCGCCCGCGTCGACATCCTCGTCGAGGGCGACGTTGTAGCTGGCGGTGTTCACCCCGCCGGTGCCCGCCCAGGGCGTGTCGGAGTTGCCCGCCGAGACCTGGTAGGTGCGGATGCCGTCGGTGCGGGCGAGCACCGTCTCGACCCGCCTGGCCGCCTCGTTGGTGGCCGCCAGCCCGGACCCGGCCGGCATCTCCTGGGTGAAGGCCAGGGTGTCCTGGCCCGAGTCGTCCAGGAAGTTGGTCTCCAGCCGGCTGGAAAGCGCGAAGGTGCCGAGCAGCACCAGCAGGCCGAGGCCCACCGTCAGCCACCGGTGCCATCGCCGTACGGTGGCGAACCGGATCACCGGCAGGTACGACCGCTGCAGCGGGCTGCGCAGTTCCTTCTCCTCGGCGGCCCGGCGCACCGCCTCCTCGCTCTCCCCGACCGGCGGCCGCAGGAACCAGTACGCCAGCACCGGGATGATGGTCAACGACACCAGCAGCGAGGCGAGCAGCGCCACCGTGACGGTGATCGCGAACGGCGCGAAGAGCTGCCCCACGAAGCCACCGACCAGAGCGATCGGCGCGAACACCGCGACCGTGGTGAGGGTGGACGCGGTCACCGCTCCGGCGACCTCCCGGACACCGTCCACAATGGCTCGGCGCTTGTTCTCGCCGTACCCGATGTGCCGTTTGATGTTCTCCAGCACCACGATCGAGTCGTCCACCACCCGGCCGACGGCGATGGTCAGCGCGCCGAGGGTGAGCAGGTTCAGCGAGTAGTCGGCGACCCACAGCGCGATCAGCGCCACCAGCACCGACAGCGGGATGGACACCGCGGTGACCAGGGTGGACCGCACCGACAGCAGGAAGACCAGGATCACCAGGACCGCCATCACGAGGCCGAGCAGGCCCTCGGTGGTCAGGCTCTCGATCGACTTCTCGACGTACGGTGCCTGGTCGAACACGATTGTCAGCTCGGCACCGGAGGCGCCGCGCAGGTCGTCCAGCCGGTCCCGGATGTCGTGCGAGATGGCGACGGCGTTGCCGTCCGGCGCGGTCGTGACCAGCAGGGCCAGGCTGTCCTTGCCGTCGGTACGGGTGATCGAGGTCGGCGGCGCGAGCGCCTGCTCGACGCTCGCCACGTCGCCGAGCCGGACCGGAGCGCCGCCGGCCCCGGACAGGTAGAGCCCGCGCAGGTCGTCCAGTGACCGGATCGGGCCGCCGACCTGCACCGGCAGGGCCCGACCTGCCTCGGTGACGGCACCGGCCGGCACCGCCACACCGGCCGACTGCAACGCGGCGCCGATCGCCGTCGGCGACACCTTCGCGGCGGCGAACTTGGCCGGATCCGGCGTGATGACCACGGTCTCGTCCCGGGCACCGGCGAGGGTGACGGTGCCGACCCCGTCCAGTCCTTCCAGCTCCGGTACGACCTCGGTGCGCAGCTTCTCCGCCAGCTCCCGCTCGCCGGCACCGCCGGAGGCGGCCAGCACCACGGCCGGGATCTGATCGGTGTTGCCGGCCAGCACCTGCGGGTCGACACCCTCCGGCAACTGCGCGTCGATCCGGTTGAGCGCGGTCTCCATCTGGTTGACGGCCTCGTCCAGATCGGTGCCGAACTCGTACTCGACCTGAAGCGTGGCGGACCCCTCCAACGTCGTGGAGGTGATCTTCTCGATCCCGGCGATGTTCTGGAACGCGTTCTCGATCGGCTCGGTGACCTGCGACTCGACGATCTCCGGCGCGGCGCCCGGATACGGCGCGACGACGAACGCGCCGGGGAACTCCAGCGACGGAAGCAGTTGCTGCTTGAGCGAGGGAACGGTGAACAACCCGAATCCGGTGATCACCACCGCGATCAGGGCGACCAACCCGCGGTTGGCGAGGCTGGCTCTGGCGAGAAAGGACATGGCGGTCCAACCCCCGGTGTCAAGAACGCGCTCGGTAACGGAATTGTGCCTGATGCCGATCATGACCTCGTCACCGGGTACGTCCCACATCACTCTCAGCGAGGGCTCAGCGGACGACCGGGCCCTCGCCGAGCCGTCGCTCAGACGAGGTCCAGGGCGCGGGCCGCGGCGAGCGCGTCGTTGGTGATGGTGATCGGGGCGGGCGCCGTCGAGATCGCCCACTCCGGGTCCTTGAGGCCGTGCCCCGTCACCGTACAGACCACTGTCGACCCGGCCGGCACCGCTCCGGCCGCCGCCTGCTGCAACAGCCCGGCCACGCTGGCCGCGCTGCCCAGTTCGACGAAGACTCCGGCCTCCCGGGCCAGCAGCCGGTACGCGCTGAGAATCTCCCGGTCGGTGACCGCGGCGATCAGGCCACCCGAGGCGTCCCGCGCGTCCAGCGCCCTCGTCCAACTCGCCGGGTTGCCGATCCGGATGGCCGTGGCGATTGTCGACGGCTCGGGCACCACCGAGCCCGTCACCAGCGGTGCCGCACCGGCGGCCTGGAAGCCGTACATCTTCGGCGTCCGGGTGGTGCGGCCGGCCTCGGCGTCCTCGGTGTAACCCAGCCAGTACGCGGAGATGTTGCCGGCGTTGCCGACCGGCAGGCAGTGGAAGTCCGGCGCGTCGCCGAGCGCCTCGACAACCTCGAACGCGGCCGTCTTCTGGCCCTCCAGCCGGTCCGGGTTCACCGAGTTGACAAGCGCCACCGGGTAGTCCTGGGAAAGCTTCGCGGCCAGCGCCAGGCAGTCGTCGAAGTTGCCGCTTACCTGCAACAACCGGGCTCCGTGCACGAGCGCCTGGGCCAGCTTGCCCAGCGCGATCTTGCCCTGCGGGACGAGGACCGCACAGGTGATCCCGGCCCGGGCCGCGTACGCGGCTGCCGAGGCGCTGGTGTTACCGGTGGACGCACAGATGATGGCCTTGTTGCCGTCCTCCACCGCCTTGGACACCGCGACGGTCATCCCCCGGTCCTTGAAGGAACCGGTCGGGTTGGCTCCCTCCACCTTGAGATAGACGTCACACCCCGTGCGGTTGGAGAGCACCGGCACCGGAAGCAGGGGCGTGTTCCCCTCGTACAGGGTCACCACCGGCGTGGCCTCGGTGACCGGCAACCGGTCCCGGTACGCCTCGATCAGTCCACGCCACATCTCGCACTCCTCGTAACCACCGGCAGCCACTCGTACCGGTTGGATATCGCTCGTACCCGTCGACGTCAGCTGTCGCCCTCGACCCGCAGGACGCTGACGATGGCCCGGACAAACTCCAGGTGGCGGAGCCCCGCCACGGTGGCGGCGAGCGCCGCGTCGGGCGCCTGGTGGGTGACGATCACCAGTTCGGCGCCCGCGCCCCGGCCAGCCTGGCGGACGGTGGCGATCGAGACGCCGTGGCTCGCGAAGACGCCGGCGACCGCGGCCAGCACACCGGCGCGGTCGGCCACGTCCAGGCTGATGTGGTAGCGGGTCACCGCCTCGCCCATCGGCCGGATGGGCAGCGCCGCGTACGCCGACTCGCTCGCCGCGCGGACCCCGGCGAGCCGGTTGCGGGCCACCGCGACCAGGTCGCCGAGGACGGCGCTGGCGGTCGGCGCGCCGCCGGCCCCGCGGCCGTAGAACATCAACTGCCCGGCGGCGGTGGCCTCGACGAATACGGCGTTGAACGCGTCGCCCACCCCCGCAAGCGGATGGCTGCGCGGGATCATCGCCGGGTGCACCCGCACGCTCACCGAGTCCCGGCCGGTCCCGTCCGGACCCCGGGAGGCGATGCAGAGCAGCTTGATCGTGCAGCCCATCGCCTTCGCGCTGGCCATGTCGGCCGCGGTGACCTCGGTGATCCCCTCGCGGTGCACATCGGCCGCCCCGACCCGGGTGTGGAAGGCCAGCGACGCCAGGATGGCGGCCTTCGCGGCGGCGTCGAAGCCCTCCACGTCGGCGGTCGGATCGGCCTCGGCGTAGCCGAGTTCGGTCGCCTCCTCCAGCGCCTCCGTGAAGCCGGCGCCGGTGGCGTCCATGGCCGACAGGATGTAGTTCGTGGTGCCGTTGACGATGCCGGTCACCCGGGTCACGCTGTCGCCGTGCAGCGACTCGCGCAGCGGACGCAGCAACGGGATCGCACCCGCGACCGCCGCCTCGTAGTACAGGTCGGCGCCGCCCTCGGCGGCGGCGTCGTGCAGCGTCCCGCCGTCCTCCGCGAGCAGCGCCTTGTTGGCGGTGACCACGCTGCGGCCGGCGCGCAGCGCGGTGACCAGCCAGCTCCGGGCCGGTTCGATGCCGCCGACCACCTCCACCACCACGTCCACGTCGTCCCGCTTGGCCAGGCCCAGCGCGTCGGTGGTGAACAGCGCCGGGTCGACCGGCAGGGCGCCGCGGTCCCGACCCAGCCGGCGGACCGCGATACCGGCGATCTCCAGCGGCGCGCCGACCCGGGCGGCGAGGTCGTCGGCCTGCTCGTGCATCAGCCGGAGCACCTCGGTGCCGACCGTGCCGCAGCCCAGCAGCGCCACCCGTACCGGTCTACGCTCGCTCATGCCGGCGCCTCGCTGCGCTCAGCGCCGCCATGAGGCACCAACGCACTGTGCCTGACGATTCCCCACCCACCACGCCCAAGCCCGTGCTTCGCGCTGAGTCCGCTACGCTCGCTCATCCGACGTCCAATGCCAGTAGATCGTCTTCGGTCTCCCGCCGAACGATCACTCGCGCCACACCGTCCCGCACCGCCACCACGGGCGGTCGGGGCACATGGTTGTAGTTGCTGGCCATGCTGCGGCAGTAGGCGCCGGTGCCGGGAACGGCGAGAAGATCTCCGGGCTGCACGTCGTCGGGCAGGAACTCATCCTTCACCACGATGTCCCCGGACTCACAATGCTTTCCCACCACCCGGGCAAGCATCGGGCGAGCGCTCGACGCACGGGAGGCCAGCGTCGCCGAGTACGAGGCGTCGTAGAGCGCGGTCCGGATGTTGTCGCTCATCCCGCCGTCCACGCTCACGTAGCCGCGGATCCCGTCGACATCCTTGACCGTGCCCACCTCGTACAAGGTGAACACCGCCGGGCCCACGACGGCCCGCCCGGGCTCGACGGACAGCCGGGGCACGGCGAGCCGCTCGGCCGCGCACTCCCCGTCCACGATCTTCCGCAGCCGCTTCGCCAGGTCCGCCGGAGTCGCCGGGTCGTCCTGCGTGGTGTACGCGATACCGAACCCACCGCCCAGGTCCAGCTCCGGCAGCTCCACCCCGCGCGCGTCGCGGATCTGGGCCTGCAGGGCGAGCACCCGGCGGGCGGACACCTCGAACCCGCTGGCGTCGAAGATCTGCGAACCGATGTGCGAGTGCAGCCCGCGCAGCTCCAGCGCGTCCTCGTCGAGGATCCGCAGCGCCGCCCCGATGGCCGCACCGCTGGCCAGTGAGAAGCCGAACTTCTGGTCCTCGTGCGCGGTGGCGATGAACTCGTGGGTGTGCGCCTCCACCCCGACGGTGACGCGCAGCAGCACCCGGGGACGGACCCCACGTTCCCGGGCCAGCGCGGACAACCGGTCGATCTCGGTGTCCGAGTCGACGATGATCCGGCCGACGCCCGCCTCGACGGCCCGGGTCAGCTCGCCCATCGACTTGTTGTTGCCGTGGAAGCCGATCCGCTCGGCCGGCATCCCCGCGGCCAGCGCCACCGCCAGCTCGCCGCCGGTGCACACGTCGAGGAACAAACCCTCCTCGGCGATGATCCGCACTACGGCCCGGCACAGGAACGCCTTGCCGGCGTAGTAGACGTCCTCGTCCGGGAAGGCGGCCCGGAACTCCTGGCAGCGGGCCCGCAGGTCGGACTCGTCCAGCACGTACACCGGGGTGCCGTAGTCCCGGGCCAGGTCACGAACGTCGCAGCCGCCGACGGTGAGGGCGCCGTCCGGGCGGCGGGCCACCGTCCGCGCCCACAGGTGCGGCACCAGCGCGTTCACGTCCTCCGGGGTACGCAGCCAGGCCGGACCACGGGTGCCGAGTTCGCCGTGCAGCGCCCCCGCCTCGTGTGCCCGCATTACCCGTCACTCCTTCCCGACCACTGGGCTCGCATGGCGTCTGTCCCCCTACATCCGTTCCGGGGCGGTCACGCCCAGCAGTCCGAGCCCGTTGGCGAGGACCACCCGGGTCGCCTCGACCAGCCAGAGCCGGGCACGGGTGAGGTCGGTCGCCGGCTCGTCGCCCTGCGGCAGCACCCGGCAGGCGTCGTAGAACCGGTGGTAGTCCCCGGCCAACTCCTCCAGGTACCGGGCGACCCGGTGCGGTCCGCGCAGCTCGGCCGCGGTGGCGACCACCGCGGGGAACTCGCCCAGCTTCTTCAGCAGGGCGTTCTCCTTCTCGTGGCTGAGCAGGCCGGGGTCGAAGTCGACGCCCCGGTCGACCTGGAGTTCGCCCGCGTTGCGCAGCAGCGAGGCGATCCGCGCGTGCGCGTACTGCACGTAGAAGACCGGATTCTCGTTGGACCGCCTGGTGATCTCCTCGATGTCGAGGGTCAGCGGCGAGTCGGTGGACGAGCGGGCCAGGGAGTAGCGCGCGGAGTCCACGCCAACGGCCTCGATGAGTTCGTCGAGCGTGATGATGTTGCCGGCGCGCTTCGACAGCCGTACCGGCACGCCGCCGCGTACCAGGTTGACGAACTGCCCAATGAGCACCTCGATGTTGAACTCCGGATCGTCCCCGGCACAGGCGGCGATCGCCCGGAGCCGGTTGACATAGCCGTGGTGGTCGGCGCCCAGCATGTAGACGCACTTGTCGAAACCGCGCTCCCGCTTGTTGAGGTAGTACGCGGCGTCCGCGGCGAAGTAGGTCTTCTCGCCGTCGGAGCGGATCAGCACCCGGTCCTTGTCGTCGGTGAAGTCGGTGGTCCGCAGCCAGATCGCCCCGTCGGCGTCGTACACGTGGCCCTGCTCGCGCAGCTCGGCGAGGGCGTGCTCGACGGCGCCACCGTCGTGCAGCGTCCGCTCCGAGAACCAGACGTCGAAACGGACGCCGAACCGTTCGAGGCTGACCCGCATCTCGTCGAGCATCAGCCGGTGGCCTTCCTCGCGGAAGATCGCCTCCGCCTCGGCCGGCGGGAAATCGAGGATGCCCGGATGCGCGGCCGACAGGCGCTGCGCGATCTCGGAGATGTACTCGCCCGCGTACCCGCCCTCCGGCGTCGGCTCGCCCCGGGCCGCGGCGTACAGCGACTGGCCGAACCGGTCGATCTGCGCGCCGGCGTCGTTGACGTAGTACTCGCTTGTCACCTCGGCACCGGCGGCGGCCAGAATGCGCCGCAGCGAGTCGCCCACCGCCGCCCACCGGGTGTGTCCCAGGTGAATCGGACCGGTGGGATTGGCCGAGACGAACTCCAGGTTGATTCGCTGACCGTTCAGTCGGTCACCGCGCCCGTACGCCGCGCCCGCCTCGACGATCGACCGGGCGAGTTGGCCCGCGGCCGCCGCGTCCAGCCGGATGTTCAGGAAGCCAGGGCCGGCGATCTCCACGGATTTGATCCCCGGGGTGCTGGTGAGCTGCTCGGCGAGCGCACCGGCCAACTCCCGGGGCGGGACACCGACCCGCTTCGCGAGCTGCAGCGCGAGGGTGGAGGCGTAGTCACCGTGCTCCGGGTTGCGGGGTCGCTCGACCGTGGCGCTCGATGGCAGACTGGCGTGATCTAGGTCACGCTTAGTGAACACCGCGCGGGCGGCGTCGAGGACGACCTGGGCGAGCTCTGCGGGAGTCACCGAAACATGCTAGCCGGGGTAGACTCGGTCACCCGGCGGCGACCCTGCGCTTTCGCGACCGCCTCTCCCCAGATCCCCGACCTGACGAGGCACCATGAGCATCAGCACCCCGGGTGGCGATCAGCGCCGTCCCTCCCTGTCCGAAATGGCCAAGAAGGCCGTAGCCGGGGGCAAACCCGCGGACGGAGACGCGGACGCCGCCGAGACCGAAGCGACGAAGCCCGACGCGGCCACGGAGTCCGGTACGGCGACCGGAGCCAGCACATCCGGCTCGGCGGCGAAGCCAGGTTCGGCGGCTCGGGCCGGATCGGGCCGGAACGGCGCCGCGGCGAAGACCAATTCTGGCAAGACCGCCAATTCGGGCAAGTCCAGCGCCGGTAAGGCCGCTGGCGCGGCGAAGTCCAGCGCTGGCGCGGCGAAGTCCAGCGCTGGCGCGGCGAAGTCCAGCGCTGGCGCGGCGAAGTCCGGCGCTGGCAAGGCCGGCGGCGCGGCGGCCAAGTCGGGCGGCGCGGCAGGCAAGACGGCCGGCGCGGCGGCCAAGTCGGGCAATGCCGGCGGGCGACCCGCTGGGTCCCGGCCGGCCGGGGCACGACCGGGCGGGGGCGGAAAGGGCCGCAAGCCGGTCGCGCCGGTCAAGGTCCACAAGGATCGGCCGTGGGGACCTATCGCCCTGGCTGCCGCCGTGGGCCTGCTGGCCGTCGCCATCGTCGGGTACGGCGCCTGGGCCGTCTACCAGGGTGGCAAGTCGTGGGAGGACAGGGCAGCCGGCATCGCCGGCATCGCGAACTTCCGGGAGAGCGACCCGAAGAGCCTGGAGTACGAGCGGCACCAGCCAGGCAAGATCGAATACACGAAGCACATCCCGCCGGCCGGCGGCGGGCACAACCAGGCCTGGCAGAACTGCATGGGCGACGTCTACGACGCGCCGATCGCCAACGAGCACGCCGTGCACAGCCTGGAACACGGCGCCATCTGGATCACGTACCAGCCGAACCTCCCGGCCGATCAGGTCGAGCAGCTTGCCGGCAAGGTGCGCGGCCAGGAAAAGATGATGATCAGCCCGTACGAGGGGCTGGACAAGCCGATCTCGCTCCAGGCGTGGGGCTACCAGCTCAAGGTCGATAACGCCGACGACGGGCGGATCGACGAGTTCATCAAGACGCTCCGGGTGAACGCCTCGATCGAGGGCCCAACGGCGTTGTGTAGCGGCGGCATCACCGCCACCGGCACCACCCCGCGCGACAACGTTCCGGGCGACATGCCGCAACAGCAGTGAGTAAGGGACCGGCCATGACGACCACAGCAACCGACGACGTGACAGGTCCGGACGACCTGAACGAGCCGGCCGGCGGGCAGCCCGCCGGACCGGCGACGGGTCCGCGGTTCGGTCTGCTCGCCCTGACGCTCGCCGTCGTGGCCGGTCTCCTGCTCGGGTACGCGGGTGGCTGGCTCACGCCGACGCTGACGCGACCAGGGAACACGTCCCCCGAGGCGGGCTTCGCCCGGGACATGAGCAGCCACCACGCCCAGGCCGTCGAGATGGGCCTGATCGCGTTCCAGCGCGGCAGCAGCCAGGGAATCCGGCAGATCGGGTACGACATCGCCACCATCCAGCAGGGGCAGATCGGCACGATGCAGACCTGGCTGGACAACTGGGGCCTGGAGCCGACCGGTTCGGAGCCGCCGATGGCGTGGATGCCGGACGGCGCGGCCGCCGTCAAGAACGGACTGATGCCGGGGATGGCGACGCCCGAGCAGATGGCCGAGTTGCGGGCGGCCAGCGGGACGGAACTCGACGCGCTCTTCTGCGACCTGATGATCGCCCACCACCTGGGCGGCATCCACATGGCCGACGGCATCATCGAGGCCAGCGACGATCGGCAGGTGGTCGAGCTGGCCGAGAATATGAAGGCGACCCAGCAGGCCGAGCTGAACAACCTCAACCAACTGCGCGCCGAAGCCCGCGCCGGCTGACCCCGTCAGGCGGGACACCGGTCCTCCCCCGCATCCTGCTGCCCGCCGGATTGCTGCACGGCCCCCACCTGAGCGGCGCCGCTCCCACTCTCCCGCCGCGTCGTCGCGCCGTACCCGCCCGAGATTGCGGCTCGTCCCGCCGGGCCGGGCTGCCGAGCGCCGCACGGGGCCTGCGGAAGCCGCGGACGCCCGCCGGACGCGACCGAGCGCGACCGAGCGCGGCCGGATTCCGGCCGAGCGGGAAGCGCGGTTGAGCGCGGCGGCTGACCCCAGATCTTGGACAGAATTCGTCTGATCTGGACAGGAACTGTCCAAGATCTGCGAACCTGAGCAGACCCCTCCCGGCGGACCACCGGACAGGGTCGCCCGGCGGGCCGGTCAGTGAAGCCGTCGCGGCAGCCCACCTCCGGCGCCGCGTGATCCTCCGACCACGTCATCCCCAGGACGACCAGCGTGACACTCTGATCGCTAACGCACCTTCCGCCTCTTGTTGCACCTTTTGGCACGAGATACGCCACCAGTACGTATGTGTGTTCGTTGTCCTAGACGTGACGGTTGTGGCGGTACGGGACACGCGGCGGTCGGTGGCAAGCTGGTGCCGGCGACACACGCTCGGCGGCGAAGGGGCGATCGCGACCGCCCGGAAAGGCGACCCGGCCCCCGGGCCGGCGGTGCTCAGCCGTAGGCAGGAACTCGAACTGATCGACGCCATCCGTGGCCGGTATCCCGACGACCTCGGACTCGGCGACCAACTGTGGAGCCGGCAGAGCATCACCGACTTCGCGCGGCAGCGCTTCGACGTCAACCTCGACCCGACCGACATCGCCGGCTACCTGCTGGCATGGGGCCTTGGCCCACGAGAACCGACGGATCGGGCATGCACCCTCTGCGTCGACGCCGTGAGCAGGTGGTTGGATCGGGACTACCCGGACGTGGTTCGCCAGGCCCGTAGCCACCAGGCCGAGCTGTACTGGATTGGGCGCACCCGGCTGCAGGGTGCTTCGCCGTACGCCGACGTCCTGTCCGCCGCCTCCACCCGTGGGCAGACCAGATTCGTCATCACACCGGCCTCCGTCGATCCATCCCTCCCCCGCGAGTTCCTGCTCCGGCTCAGCGGCCGAGACGGTCATACCGTGCACGCCGTGATCGACGGATCGTGGACCCGCCTTGAGTGGCCACGGCGGATCCCCGCCCGGATCGTCCTACACGCCCTGCCGAGCTGCGGCCGGACCGGCTGACGCGACGCGCGCCATACCGGTTCGATGCGAGGGCTGGAGGGCTGCTACTCTTCTCGGGTCGCTGAGCCCCCGTAGCTCAGGGGATAGAGCACCGCCCTCCGGAGGCGGGAGCGCAGGTTCGAATCCTGCCGGGGGCACACAACGCATCCCGCGACACCTTCACCGGGTCCGAGGCACTTGCCTCAGACCCGGTTTGTGTCGTGCCTTCCTGCCTGGGACCGTCTCGATCATGACACCAGCAGGGGTGCGGCACCGCCGGTTCCGGACGGCGATGTCGGTGCAGCGTATCTCAAGGTGAAATGCGTTATTGATCCGGCGTTGCTGGCCCTTCGACAGGCCAACCAGGTCGACCTGCTCCTGTGTCAGGGCATCGAGAGGTCGGTATCTACTGGCGAAGCTTCCGTGAAGGCGAGACGAAGCCCGGTCCCGCTATGTTCGCCATCGGGCAAGGAACCGACATGGCAGCCGAGGAATACAGACGGGAGGGCGGCTCAGGAACGCAGGTCCCCCATGGCAACCACAAGAACGTAACCAGCCACCATCGAAGTGCGGCGCGGGCCGCGCAGTGCGTTTGGCCGCCGCCAGGGTTCCGCATTCGAACGAGTCCTCCTGTCATCGCACAATGGACCCCAAGATTGCGGGCAGAGGTGGCTCCGGCGACGGCGGTCGTTACCTCATATTGCGCTCCTCACTGTGAGGATTCACGGGACCGAGCACGGAAACGAACTACGAGCAATACACGTTGTTCCCAAATCCTAGGGCAAAGGTGCCGAGCATTCCATGACCCGAAAAGATACCCGCCGCTGGGCGGCCGTCACCACAATCGCCTTGATCGCTTTGACCCCGGCGAGCCCGTCGAATGCGGCGCAACCCACATGTGGCTCCACCTTGTCGCCGAGTGAGATCACTTCTGTCGGTAGTTCGTGTAAGTTGGCTGCGGCGACAGTCGTCAGCGTCGCCCCGGGCCTCGATGTTGTGGTCCCTGAGCCGGGCGTGGCCGCCACGGCCGCCGTCCTCCGGACGCAACAATCGACGGCCCCCAGTCTCGCGACCGTCTACCGGACGTCCGACGACAAGCTCGCGCTGCGAATCGATGACGAACCGGCCGTCGGATCCGCTCCGGCGGCGGCCGCGCTGGACCGTATCCGCGCCAAGCGTCCCGAAGCGACCGGGACGACGGGTGCCCGGCCCCTCGCGGCAGCAGCGGCTGCGCCTGCATGGTGTGGCGAGACGTGGCACTGGCAAGCGGGCAACGGGGTTTGGCGCTATCCGAGTCAGTATCCGTGGACCTACAACCCTCATGGGCAGCCAGCCGCAGATGCGCTTAGCGCCATTCAGTACGGCTTCAAGTTTATTACTGACGATTCGTCCAGCTGTGGCTCGGCTCCGACGTACGCCTCCGCCTCGTACCGAGGGACGACCACCCGCTACACATGGGGGACACGAGACAACGGAAATGTCGCCGGCTGGGCCGGATTTGATTTGAACATCTTGGCGCGCGCCTACACGTGGACCGACCATGCCGGCTACCGACTGGAGGGCGACATTGCATTCAATAATCGCCGTTCTGACTGGTTCACCGGACTCGGCGGGACTATTCCCACTGACCGCATCGATCTCATTTCCGTCGCCACCCACGAGGCGGGGCACATTTTCGGCCTCAACCACTTCGAAGGCGCCTCGTCCCAGGTGATGTCCCCGACTTTCTCGCAAGGCGAGAATAGGCGAACCAAGCGATCCGGCGACCTTCGGGGAATTAACTACCTTTATTCCTGACAGGGCAGACCTTCGGAGTGCGGCCGACCCGGCCCCGGTTCACACCAGGAATCGGACCTTGACGCCGGCGAGAACGGCACAACTCTGACGCGACGGCTCCACCCCGCCCCGTTCCGGGCGGGGTGGAGCCGTCACCCGCCGAGTGCTGAACCGGTACTCGTCTCCGCTCTCCCACGGCGTCGTTACGCCACCGTGGCTGTCCAACCTGGCCGCCTCCCGGGCTCCACCCCGGTGATGCGGCAGGTTCCTTCCCGCTGCCGTACGGGGCCGCGGCCGGACTCATCGGTGCGGCGCGAGACGCCCCTCCCCGACGGTCGTGCCGAACAACGGGACCAACCGGTCCGCGTCGAGGTACGTGGTGATGCCGGTGATCAGCCCCCCGGCCACGTCGAGCAGCACCAGCCCGAACGGCGTGAAGCGACCGTCCGGGTCGGGCCGTAGCTGCCAGAACGCCGGTGATCCATTCGCTTCGACCGGTCGCAGTCGGGCGCCCGCGCAGGACGACTCCGGGTTGAGCAGCGCCACCCGGATCTGGTCCCGACCCCGCAGCCACCACCGGAACGGCGGCATCGACATGGTGGCGTCCTCGTGCAGCAACGCCACCAGAGCGGCGACGTCATAGCGCTCGAACGCGGCGCAGTATCGCGCGAGTAGCTGCCGCTGTGCCGGATCGGCGGGGCGCAGCGGTTCGCCGGGGACCGTGGCGGCCGCCGCGAGTGTCGCCCGGGCCCGCTGCACCGCGCTGGTCACCGACGCGACGGTGCAGTCGAGCAGCTCAGCGACCTCGGTGGCCGACCAGCGCAGCACGTCCCGCAGGATCAACGCCGCCCGCTGCCGAGGCGGCAGGAGTTGCAGCACAGCGAGGAAGGCCAGTCGGATCGTCTCCCGTTGGACGGCCTGGTCCTCAGGGCCACCGTCCGGAGACAGCACGAGGCGATCCGGGACCGGCTGGATCCAGGCGTGCTCGGTCACCGGCGCCCCGATGTCCGATCCGGCCCGGCCGGCCGGCCCCAGGTCGACGGCCAACGCTCGGCGGTGCCGGCCGCGCAGCATGTCGAGGCACACGTTTGTGGCGATGCGATAGAGCCAGGTGCGCAGCGACCCCCGCCGCTCGTCGTACGAGTCGAAGGAGCGCCAGGCCCGCAGCAGCGCGTCCTGCACCGCGTCCTCGGCGTCGAAGCCGGATCCGAGCATCCGATAGCAGTAGCCGGTCAGCTCGGTCCGGAACGGTTCGAGCCGCGCGTACTCCCCGGTCGGCGTCCTCACGGCTCGACCATACGCACCCGGACCGACACCTCCGGCCACCGATGAGTTACCGCCCGGTCGGTCGTACTCATCCCAGAGCGCTGCGACGAAGGAGAGACGAGATGACCAAGGATGATCTTCGGTTCGCGGTGGTGGCGGAGCGTCGCGAGCAGGCGGACCTGCTTGCGACGCTGCGGCCGGAGCAATGGGACGCGCCCACCTCTGCGCCGGCTGGCGGGTTCGCGAGGTCGTCGCCCACACCACCATGCCCTTCCGGACCTCGCTCGGCCGCACCCTCTTCGAGTTGGTACGGGCCGGTGGAAAGGTCAACCGGATGGCCGACCGGTGCGCCCGCCGGGACGCGGCGGTCCTGTCGGCTGAGCAACTGGTGGCGGCGCTGCGGGACAACATCGCCCACCCGTGGACTCCGCCTGCTGGTGGCCGGTTGGGAGCCCTCTCGCACGACGTCATCCACGGTCTCGACATCACGGTCGGCCTCGGGTTGGATCGCCGGGTGCCCGGCGAGCGGATCGCGATGGTGCTGATCGGGATGCGCCCGCGCAACATCGCCTTCTTCGGCGTCGATCTCGCCGGTGTCGAGCTGCGCGCCACCGACCTGGACTGGAGTCACGGCAGCGGTACGCCGGTCCGCGGACTCGCTCAGGATCTGCTGCTCGTGCTCTGCGGGCGCCGCCTCCCGCCGGGCCGGCTGGAGGGTGCGCCCGCGTCCCGGTTCTCCCGGCAGCCGCCCGGGTGACCCCGGCTTCCGCGCTCGGTTCCGACGGATCAATCGGTGCGGCGTCCCCACCGCAGATAGGCGACCGGACCGACCGGCTGGACGAAGATTCCCAGCCACCAGAGTCCCTTCGGTCCGCGGACCGAACGCTGCGGCCGCCGGGCCAGGTCCGCGGCGGCGACCGCGGTGAGGACAAGCTCCACCGGGCCCAGCACCAGCAACCCGGTCCGCTGCCACCGGGGCAGATCCCGCCACGCCCGCCGTGTCGTCTCCACGCCCAGCCCTCCGGTTCTGCCCGCTTCGGGGAGAGTGCCCCCGCCGTCCCGAATCCGATGGTATCGGCCGATGCGCTGGTCGGCACAGCTCACCGGCCTGCTGATCGCGATCGCCCTGGGCCGGGTGGGGGCGCCTGGGCGGGCGGTCCGGATGGATCTGTCTTCCGAGCGGGCCGGTCGTCCCGACCGCGAGTCCCCGACGTCCGGTATCACCCCGGATGCGCGCCGTGGGCGTGGCCGGGGGCACGCTGGGGGTGGAATGCGGGCGGGCGCCGGTTGGTTACATCCCCCGTACGGCCAGGTAGCAGCGCGCTCGGCGGGCGGATGAGCCCGG
>NZ_JBHTDD010000052.1:0-20108 GCF_042666615.1 Plantactinospora sp. GCM10030261 | reverse complement strand
CGACAAACTCGCGGTTCGGTACGAGGCCACCGCCACCATCAGCATGATCGACATCTGGCTCCGACGACTCGTGCGGCACTTATGACACACGGCCTAGGTGGTGACCGGCTGTCGGAGGATGGTGCGCTGCTTGTCGGGTGCGACCCTGCGGAAGTCGCTGAGATAGATCTCGTGGTGAGTGCCGACCATGCGAAAACCTTGGTCGGGGATGACCTCGTGATGCAGTTGCGAGAGCACGTCTGCTTCGTCGTCGAAGGAACCGACGTGCAGCGTCTGCATGCACCGCCCCTCGGACAGCGTCTCAAGACGGACGTCATCCAGACGCGCCGGCTGGTTGTTTGCCCGGGCTTGCTCGACAGCGGTGATGAACATGGCCTGGTTGATCCAGTCCGGGACCATGAGCATCAGCGTCCAGTCCCATTGCGACTTGTCCCGCGCCGCTGTGAAGGAGGCCATGTCCTCGGCCCACCACAGGCCTTCAAGAGGCGGGACGACGTAGTCGCGTCCTCGGTCTCGCTTGGAGCCGCCTGAAGGAGCGGCACGGGCTGGCGTGGCCGGGGTCACCTGATCGGGGAGCGGCGTGAAAAGGGCGTAAAGATTCGCCGGGTCCCCGTGATGTTCGTGTGATAGCCCCTGTCGTTGGGGTGTGGGTGGCGTTGTGATTGCTCGGCGCGGCTGACAGGAGGCCGTGATGAACCGTTGCGGATCGAGGAGCCAGACGTGTCTGACGTGGTGTTCGTGGTGTTGACGGTGGGGCTGTTCGTGGCTCTCGCCCTCGTGGTGAGGGGTGTGGAGAAGCTGTGAGCGCCGTCAATGCCGTCGGTCTGGTGCTGGCGATCGGCCTGGCCGTGTTCCTGGTGGTCGCCCTGCTGTTCCCGGAGCGTTTCTGATGACCGTGACGACAGCCGGCGTGCTCTTCATCCTTTCCCTCGTGGTGGCGCTGGCCGCCGTCCACCGGCCGTTCGGTGACTACCTGCACCGGACGGTGACCGGGCAGCGGCACTTGCGCGTCGAGCAGGTCGTCTACCGGCTGGTCGGGGTGAACCCGGCCGCCGAGCAGAACTGGGGTGTGTACGCCCGCGGTGTGCTGGCCTTCTCCGCCGTGTCGATCCTGTTCCTCTACGGGTTCATGCGCCTGCAGAACCACCTGTGGCTCTCGCTCGGCTTCGACCCGGTGATCACCCACGGTGCGTGGAACACCGCCGTGTCCTTCGTGACCAACACCAACTGGCAGTGGTACTCGGGTGAGTCGACAATGGGTCACCTGGTGCAGATGGCCGGCCTGGCGGTGCAGAACTTCGTTTCCGCCGCCGTCGGCATCGCGGTCGCGGTCGCGCTGGTTCGAGGGTTCGCCCGGGCCCGCACCGGAGAGCTGGGCAACTTCTGGGTCGACCTGACCCGGATCACGCTGCGGATCCTGCTGCCGATCTCGGTGCTCGGGGCGCTCGTGTTGATGATCGGCGGCGCGGTGCAGAACCTGTCGGCCGGCACCGAGATCACCACCTTGACCGGTGGCAGCCAGACCATCACCGGCGGGCCGGTGGCCAGCCAGGAGGTGATCAAGGAGCTGGGCACCAACGGTGGCGGCTTCTACAACGTCAACAGCGCCCACCCGTTCGAGAATCCGACCACCTGGACGAACTGGCTGGAGATCTTCCTGCTCCTGCTGATCCCGTTCAGCCTGCCTCGGGTCTTCGGCCGCATGGTCGGGCAGAACAGGCAGGGCTACGCGGTCGTGGCCGTCATGGCGGTTCTGGCGATCGCCAGCATCACCCTGACCAACATCTTCGAGCTGACCGGCAACGGCACGGTCCCGCAGGCGGTCGGCGCGGCCCTGGAAGGCAAGGAGGTCCGGTTCGACGTGTCGAACTCGGCCACCTTCGCCGCCTCGACCACGCTCACCTCCACCGGGGCGGTCAACTCCTTCCACGACTCCTACACCGCGCTGGGCGGGATGATGCCGATCATCAACATGATGCTCGGCGAGGTGGCCCCCGGTGGCGTCGGCGCCGGCCTGTACAGCCTGCTGATCCTCGCCGTGATCACCGTGTTCGTGGCCGGTCTGATGGTCGGCCGGACCCCGGAGTACGTGGGCAAGAAGATCAGCTCCCGCGAGATCAAGTTCGCCTCGCTGTACTTCCTGGTCACCCCGGCCCTGGTGCTGGTCGGCACGGCGGCGGCCTTCGCCACCGGCAACAACTCCACCGCACTCAACGTCGGCCCGCACGGCCTGTCCGAGGTGCTGTACGCGTTCACCTCGGCCAGCAACAACAACGGCTCCGCCTTCGCCGGCCTGACCGTGAGCACGCCGTGGTGGAACACGGCGCTGGGCCTGTGCATGCTGCTCGGCCGATTCCTGCCGATCATCCTGGTGCTCGCCCTGGCCGGCTCCCTCGCGCGCCAGCAACCCACCCCCGCCTCCGAGGGCACCCTGCCGACCCACCGGCCGCTGTTCGTCGGGATGGTCGTCGGCGTCACGGTGATCCTGGTGGCGCTGACCTTCCTGCCCGTCCTCGCGCTCGGCCCCCTGGCTGAGGGGCTGTGACACCCATGAGAGAGAACGACATGACCACCTCCACGCCGGCGCCGCACGGCACCGCCGAGGCGGCGACCGCCGGCGCCCCCGCCACCCAGGGAAACCGGGGCGGTGGACTGCTCGACCCGAGGCAGCTCGCCCGGTCGCTGCCCGACGCGCTGCGCAAGCTCGACCCGCGCACCCTGTGGCGCAACCCGGTCATGCTGATCGTCGAGATCGGCGCGGCTTTCACCACCGCTCTCACCATCGCGGACCCGTCGGTGTTCGCGCTCGCGATCACCGTCTGGCTGTGGCTGACCGTCATCTTCGCCAATGTGGCCGAGGCGGTGGCCGAGGGCCGGGGCAAGGCGCAGGCCGCCGCCCTGCGCCGGGCGAAGACGGACACCGTCGCCACCCGTGCCCTGGGCTGGACCCCTGGCGCCGCTCCCGGCACCTACCGCACCGAGTCGGTGCCCGCCCCGCAGCTGCGGCAGGGTGATGTCGTCGTGGTCGAGGCCGGGGAGATCATCCCGGGCGACGGGGACGTGGTCGAGGGCATCGCCAGCGTCGACGAGTCGGCCATCACCGGTGAGTCCGCGCCGGTGATCCGGGAGTCCGGCGGTGACCGCAGCGCGGTCACCGGCGGCACGAGGGTGCTCTCCGACCGGATCGTCGTGCTGATCACGCAGAAGCCGGGGGAGAGCTTCATCGACCGGATGATCAACCTGGTCGAGGGGGCCAACCGGCAGAAGACCCCGAACGAGATCGCGCTGAACATCCTGCTCGCCGCGCTCACGATCATCTTTCTGCTGGCCGTGGTGACCCTCCAGCCGCTCGCGATCTTCTCGAAGAACTTCCAGGGCGCGGCGCCGGACACGCAGGCGATCACCGACGCCGGCGTCAGCGGGATCGTGCTGGTGTCGCTGCTGGTCTGCCTGATCCCGACCACGATCGGTGCGCTGCTGTCGGCGATCGGCATCGCCGGGATGGACCGTCTCGTGCAGCGCAACGTCCTGGCGATGAGCGGTCGTGCCGTCGAGGCCGCCGGCGACGTCAACACCCTGCTGCTGGACAAGACCGGCACCATCACCCTGGGCAACCGGCAGGCCGCCGAGTTCCTGCCGATCGAGGGCGTGGACGTGGCCACCGTCGCCGACGCCGCGCAGTTGTCCAGCCTCGCCGACGAGACCCCAGAGGGTCGCTCGGTGGTGGTGCTGGCCAAGAACGAGTTCGGTCTCCGGGAACGAGAGCCGGGGCTGATCCCGCACGCCACGTTCGTGCCGTTCACGGCGCAGACCCGAATGAGCGGCGTCGACCTGACCCCGGACGCGACCGTCGACGGCGGCGTGGCCGGGCCGGTGCGGCGGATCCGCAAGGGCGCCGCCGCCGCGGTGATGAAGTGGGTACGCGACAACGGCGGCCACCCCACCGAGCAGGTCGGCCAGCTCGTCGACGAGATAAGCGGCATCGGCGGCACCCCCCTCGTCGTCGCCGAACACCTCGGCGGCGAACCGGCCCGTGCGCTGGGCGTGATCCATCTCAAGGACGTGGTGAAGGCCGGCATGCGGGAGCGCTTCGACGAGATGCGGACGATGGGCATCCGCACGGTGATGATCACCGGTGACAACCCGCGCACCGCGAAGGCCATCGCCGACGAGGCGGGCGTGGACGACTTTCTCGCCGAGGCCACTCCGGAGGACAAGCTCGCCCTGATCCGCAAGGAGCAGGAGGGCGGTCGGCTGGTCGCGATGACCGGCGACGGCACCAACGATGCCCCCGCGCTGGCCCAGGCCGACGTCGGCGTGGCCATGAACACCGGCACGTCGGCCGCGAAGGAGGCCGGTAACATGGTCGACCTCGACTCCGACCCGACCAAGCTGATCGAGATCGTGGAGATCGGCAAGCAGTTGCTCATCACTCGGGGCGCACTGACCACCTTCTCGATCGCCAATGACATCGCGAAGTACTTCGCGATCATCCCGGCCATGTTCGCCGGCATCTACCCGAGCCTGGACACGTTGAACGTCATGCGGCTGTCCAGCCCGGAGTCGGCGATCCTGTCCGCGGTCATCTTCAACGCGATCGTGATCATCGCGCTGATCCCGCTGGCGCTGCGCGGTGTCCGTTACCGGCCCGCTGTCGCGTCCCAACTACTCAGCCGCAACCTGCTGATCTACGGCCTCGGCGGCATTGTGGTGCCGTTCGTCGGGATCAAGCTCATCGACCTGCTCATCCAGCTCATCCCAGGGATCTCGTGATGCGCCTACCCACCTGGCTCGCCCAACACCTCGCGGCACTGCGCGCGCTGCTCGTCTTCACCGTGCTGCTCGGCCTCGCCTACCCGCTCGCCCTTGTCGCCGTCGGTCGGATCCCCGGCCTCGCCGACAACGCCGACGGTTCGCTGCTGACCGTTGACGGACGAACGGTAGGCAGCGCGATCATCGGACAGTCCTTCACCGACGCCGACGGCAACCCGGTCCAGCGCTACTTCCAGTCCCGCCCCTCCGCCGCCGGCGACGGTTACGACCCCACCTCCACCAGCGCCAGCAACCTCGGCCCGGAGGACATCATCGACACCCTCGCCACCAACCCCGACGACACCACGCAGAGCCTGCTGACCCAGGTCTGCGCCCGCAGCAGATCAATCGGCGAGCTGAACGGCGTCGACGGACGCCGCCCGTACTGCACCAGCGACGGGGTGGGGGCGGTGCTGGCGGTGTTCCGCCGCGACGGGCTGACCGGCCCGGTCACCCGGGTGGTAAGCGTCAACCAGACCGCACCCGCCACCTCCTTCCTCGCCGAGTACGAGAACGTGCCGGTCGAGCTCGCCACCCCCGGCGAGGACTACCGCGCCGCCGGAGCGACAATCGTCCCGATCCGGGGCGACGCCCCCGCCGAACCCGAGGTGCCCGCCGACGCGGTCACCGCCAGCGGCAGCGGCCTCGACCCGCACATCTCCCCGGCGTACGCGAAAATCCAGGTCGCGCGGGTGGCCCGCGAGCGCGGCACCGACCCGGCGGCGGTCCGGCGCCTGATCGAGGAGCACACCATCGGCCGGGCGCTCGGCTTCATGGGTTCGCCGGGAGTGAACGTTCTGGAGCTCAACCTCGCGTTGGACGAACAGTTCCCGACACGCTGAACACGACCGCGCGGGGCTGGGCCGCCACTGGTGTCCCAGCCCGGCGCGGATCCGCCGCTCACGCCTGGAGAGGATTCCGCTGTGCCACGAGGGGAACTGCGCATCTACCTCGGTGCCGCGCCCGGCGTCGGTAAGACCTACGCCATGCTGGAGGAGGCTCACCGGCGCGCCGAGCGCGGCACCGACGTGGTGATCGGGTTCGTCGAGACCCACGGCCGCCAGCACACCGCCGCGATGATCGGTGACCTGGAACAGGTGCCCCGGCGCACGATCACCTACCGAGGCGCCGAGTTCACCGAGATGGACCTCGATGCGGTGCGCACCCGCCGCCCCGAGGTCGCCGTGGTCGACGAACTGGCCCACACCAACGTGCCCGGCTCCCGCAACGACAAGCGCTGGCAGGACATCCAGGAACTCCTCGACGCCGGGATCACCGTCCTGTCCACGGTCAACATCCAGCACCTGGAGTCACTCAACGACGTCGTCGCCCAGATCACCGGCACCACCCAGCGGGAGACCGTCCCCGACGCCGTCGTGCGCGCCGCCGGACAGGTCGAACTGGTCGACATGACCCCCGAGGCGCTGCGCCGGCGAATGGCCCACGGCAACATCTACCGCCCCGACAAGATCGACGCCGCGCTCGGCAACTACTTCCGCATCGGCAACCTCACCGCCCTGCGCGAACTGGCCCTGCTCTGGCTCGCCGACAAGGTCGACGAGCAACTCGACGCCTACCGGGCCCAGCAGGGCATCTCCGCCACCTGGGAGGCCCGCGAACGGGTCGTCGTCGCCCTCACCGGCGGACCCGAGGGTGAAACACTCGTGCGGCGCGCGGCCCGCATCGCCGCACGCAGCAAGGGCGCCGACCTCCTCGCGGTGCACGTCGCCCGAAGCGACGGCCTGGCTGGCGCCGACCCCGCCCAGCTCGCCCGGCAGCGGGTGCTCGTGGAGAGCCTCGGCGGCACCTACCACCAGGTCCTCGGCACCGACATCCCCGCCGCGCTGCTCGACTTCGCCCGCGGCGTCAACGCCACCCAACTCGTCCTCGGCGCCAGCCGCCGCGGCCGGTTCGCCCAACTGTTCTCCCGTGGCGTCGGCGTCACCACGACCGCGCTGTCCGGGGCCATCGACGTACACCTGGTCACCCACGCCGAAGCCGGCCGTGGCCGGCGCGGCGCCGCGGTCCCGGCGGCGCTGTCCCGGCGCCGCCGACTGTTCGGCTTCGCGCTCGCCGCGCTAGGAATGCCGCTGCTCACCCTGGTGCTGAAGGCACTGCCCGACCTCACTCTCACCAACGACATTCTGATCTTCCTCGCCGCTGTCGTCGGTGTCGCGCTCGTCGGCGGGCTCTGGCCGGCCCTGCTCGCCGCGCTCGGCGGTTCCCTGCTGTTGAACTGGTTCTTCACGCCACCCTTCTACACGCTCACCATCGCCGAGGCGGACAACCTGCTCGCGCTGGGCGTCTTCGTGGGCGTCGCCGTCGCGGTGAGCTGGGTGGTCGACATCGCCGCCCGGCGCACCCGCGACGCGGCCCGCGCAGCCGCCGACGCGCAGACCCTCGCCACCGTCGCCGGCAGCGTCCTGCGCGGACAACGCCCCCTGCCGGCGCTGCTGGAACGGCTCCGGGAGACCTTCGCGCTGCGCGCGGTAAGCGTCCTGGAACTGACCACCGACGCGGCCGGACGCCCGGGTCGGGACCGCGAGGAAGACGCCTGGCGGGTCGTCGCCGGCGTCGGCGACGCACCAGCCCGCACCCCGAGCGCCGGCGAGACGACCGTACCTGTCGACGACCGGCTCACCGTCGTACTCGCCGGCCGCCGGCTGGAAGCCGCCGACCGGCGCATCGTCGAGGCGTTCGCCGCGCAAGCCGCCGTCGCGCTCCGGCAGGAACGCCTCGCCGAAGAGGCCGCCACCGCCCGACCCCTGGCCGAGGCCGACCGGATGCGCACCGCGCTGCTCGCCGCCGTCAGCCACGACCTGCGCACCCCCCTCGCCTCGGCGAAGGCCGCGGTGTCCAGCCTGCGCAGCCACGACATCGACTTCGACACCGAGGACCGGGACGAACTGCTGGCCACCGCCGATGAGTCCCTCGACCGGCTCGGCCGCCTCGTAGCCAACCTGCTCGACATGAGCCGCCTGCAGGCCGGGGCGCTGGGCATCAACGCCACCGCGATCGGCCTGGAGGACGCCGTACCCCGAGCGCTGGACG
Source organism: Plantactinospora sp. GCM10030261 (assembly GCF_042666615.1). NCBI lineage: Bacteria > Bacillati > Actinomycetota > Actinomycetes > Micromonosporales > Micromonosporaceae > Plantactinospora > Plantactinospora sp. GCM10030261. Next base: position 12,245 of record NZ_JBHTDD010000052.1, on the reverse strand, counting down.
AACTCGGCCCCCAAGCCGCCGACGTCACCACCGACATCCCCGCCGACCTGCCCGCCGCCACCGCCGACCCGGGCCTGCTGGAACGCGTCCTGGTCAACCTCGTCGCCAACGCCCTGCGCCACAGCCCACCCGGACAACCACCTACCATCACCGCCAGCGCCCACTCCGGCCAGGTCGAACTCCGCGTCATCGACACCGGCCCCGGCATCCCGCAGGACCAGTGGGACCACGTCTTCCTGCCGTTCCAGCGCCTCGGCGACCGCGACAACACCACCGGCGTCGGCCTCGGCCTCGCCCTGTCCCGCGGACTCGCCGAGGCCATGGGTGGCAGCATCACCCCGGAGACCACCCCCGGCGGCGGACTCACCATGGTGCTACGACTGCCCGCCGCCACACCGGCCGTACCCACGGAAGGCCTGCGGGAATGACCCGGATCCTCGTCGTCGACGACGAACCCCAGATCCTGCGCGCCCTGCGCATCAACCTACGCGCCCGCGGCTACGACGTCGACGTCGCCGCCACCGGTGCTGCCGCGCTCAAGGCCGCCGCGAGCCACCCGCCCGACCTCGTCGTGCTCGACCTCGGACTGCCCGACCTCGATGGCGTCGACGTCATTCGTGGGCTGCGCGGCTGGACCACCGTCCCGATTATCGTGCTCTCCGGCCGCGCCGGCAGCGACGACAAAGTCGTCGCCCTCGACGCCGGCGCCGACGACTACGTCACCAAACCCTTCGGTGTCGACGAACTCCTCGCCCGCATCCGCGCCGCCACCCGCCGCCACGCGACCGGCACCGACCCGGCCAGCCCGACCGCGAGGCTCGGCCGGCACACCGTCGACCTCGCCGCCCGCACCGTCACCCACGACGACGGCACCGTGATCAAACTGACCCCCACCCAGTGGAGCGTCCTCGAAGCACTGCTGCGCAGCCCCGGGAAGCTGATCAGCCAGCGCCAACTTCTGCACGATGTCTGGGGCCCGGGGTACGAGACCGAGACCGGCTACCTGCGCCAGTACCTGGCCCAGCTACGCCGCAAACTCGAACCCGATCCCACCCGCCCCCGCCACCTCATCACCGAACCCGGCATGGGCTACCGCTACCAGCCATGAAACGGCAGGACCCAGCATGGACCTCCTTGCGTACGCAGCCCTGGTCGTTCTCGCCGTCGCAGCGATCATCCTCGCCGTCGCCGCCGGGGTGGGCCTGCTGAACCGGACACCCCTTCGCCGCCCACCCCACACCCCGGCGCCACAGAACGACGACGACCATCCGCGAGGCCAATAGAGATCTGCCACAGCAAGCGACCTCCGCGCGACGGCCGCCAGCCGCTACGTGAGGTGACGCCGCCCGGGATCGCTGCAGGCCACCACGGTCCCCGCATCGCTGGCGATGATGCCGTGAGAGCTTGCGGTCCATGACCCTGACCTGCCCGACGGCTGCGCCGCGGCCATGTGCCGCAGGTAGCCGGCGCGCCAGCGGGTCCCGCGCGTGCTAGGCCGGACACCGACATGGCAGCGGCGTAGCCGCCGGCTGCGGCATCCCGCGCAGGTGATCGCGGTCGGTTTCGGCATCGCGGTCGGCATCGGCACCGGCCTGTTGTCGCTGCCCGTGGCCACCCGCTCCGGCGAGCGGACCGGCCTGGTGGATGCCCTGTTCACCGCGACCTCCGCAGTCTGTTATCGGACCCGTGGCGGGTGTTCGGAGTCCGGTAGGCGAGGATGGTGGTCGTTCAGGACACCGCCTGCCCGGTCAGGGTCGCCTGGCCGGCGTAGCGGGCGGCGGAGCCCAGTTCTTCCTCGATCCGGATGAGCTGGTTCCATTTACTGGTGCGGTCGCTGCGGGACAGGGACCCGGTCTTGATCTGGCCGCAGCCGGTCGCCACGGCCAGGTCGGCGATGGTGGTGTCCTCGGTCTCGCCGGAACGGTGTGACATCACCACGCTGTAGCCCGCCTCGTGCGCGGTCCGGGTAGTCGTCAGCATCTCCGACAGGGTGCCGATCTGGTTGACCTTGGTCAGGATCGAGTTCGCGATACCCGCCTTGATGCCCTGGGTCAGCAGCGTCACGTTGGTGCAGAAGACATCGTCGCCGACGAGCTGGACTCGCTTACCCAGCCCCTCGGTGATCGACTTCCACCCGTCGAGGTCGTCCTGCGCGACGCCGTCCTCGATCGAGACGATCGGGTACGCGTCGACAAGCGCGGCGAGGTAGGCGACATGTTCCTCGACGGTGCGGACGCGGTCCTCGCCGCGGTAGTGGTAGGAGCCGTCGTGGTAGAACTCGGAGGCGGCCGGGTCGAGCGCGATCGCGATATCCGTGCCGGGGGTGTAGCCCGTGTCGGTGATCGCCTGGGCGACGAAGGCGAGAACTTCCTCGGCGGTGGCCAGGTTCGGTGCGAAGCCGCCCTCGTCGCCGACGTTTGTGTTGTGGCCGGCTGCCCGCAGCGCCCCGCGCAGCGTGTGGAAGACCTCCGAGCCCATCCGGACCGCGTCGGCGAGGGTCTCGGCGCCGACCGGCGCGATCATGAACTCCTGGAAGTCGAGCGGGTTGTCGGCGTGCGCGCCGCCGTTGATGATGTTGAACAGTGGCAGGGGCAGCAGGGTCGCGTCGGCCCCGCCGAGGAACCGGTACAGCGGCTGGCCGGCCGAAGCCGCTGCCGCCTTCGCCACGGCGAGGGAGACCCCGAGGGTGGCGTTCGCGCCCAGCCGGGACTTGTTCGCGGTGCCGTCGAGGGCGATGAGCGTTTCGTCGACTGCCGACTGTCCGGCGGCGTCCAGGCCGGTGACGGCGGCGGTGATCTCACCGTTGACGGCGTCCACCGCCGCCCGTACACCCTTGCCGTGGTAGCGGCGCGGGTCGCCGTCGCGGCGCTCGACCGCTTCCCGGGTGCCGGTGGATGCACCTGACGGCACGGCCGCCCGCCCGAGTGAACCGTCGTCGAGGACGATGTCGACCTCGACGGTGGGGTTGCCTCGACTGTCGAGGATCTCCCGGCCGTGCACCTTGACGATATTCGACATGGATCAACCTCCGGGTCACGAGCCGCCCGGACGCTTCGAGGCGTGGCGACGAGGCACCGGGACGTGGGCGAGGTGGGAACCCCACGCTCGACCGCGTTGTCGATCATGAGTCGGCCAAACTATACCCATGGCGGGGCAACCGAGGGTTGGGGAGGTGGACTACCGACACGGTCATGACCGGCCGGCCCGTCCCGGTACGGTCAGCCGGCGAGGGCGGCGAGGAGTTGCTCGCCGTACCTGGCCAGCTTGTTCTCTCCGACCCCGTTGACCCGGGACAGGTCGGCCAGCGTCGCCGGCGGGTCGGCGGCGATCTGCCGCAACGTCGCGTCGTGGAACACCACGTACGCCGGCACGCCCTGCTCCTTGGCGGTGGCGGCCCGCCAGGCGCGGAGCCGCTCGAACACCGGCTCGGCGCCGGCCGGCAACTCGATGGCCGTGCCGCCAGCGGACCGGGCCTTCGCCGTCCGGGAGGGGGACGTCGGCCGCTCGGGCTCGCGGCGCATCGACACCGTACGGCGGCGGCTCAGCACCTCGGTGCTGGTCGCGGTGAGCACCAGCGTGCCGTATTCGCCCTCGACCGCGAGCAGCCCCTGGGCGAGTAGCTGCCGCACCACGCCACGCCATTCGGCCTCGGACAGCTCGCCGCCGATGCCGAACACGGTGAGCGAGTCGTGGCCGTACTGTTTGACCTTGTCGGTGTGCCGGCCGAGCAGGATGTCGACGCATTGCCCGACGCCGAACTTCTGATTGCGTTCGCGCTGCAGTCGCAGCACGGTCGACAGCAGTTTCTGCGCCGGGATGGTGCCGTCCCAGGACTCCGGCGGGGTGAGGCAGGTGTCGCAGTTGCCGCACGGGGAGCCGTCCTGGCCGAAGTAGCGCAACAGCTGGACCCGGCGGCAGTCGACGGTCTCGCAGAGGGCGAGCATGGCGTCCAGGTGGGCGGCGAGCACCCGTCGGCGGCCCGGGTCGCCGTCCGAGGACTGGATCATCTTGCGCTGCTGTACGACGTCCTGGAGACCGTAGGCCAGCCAGGCGGTGGACGGCAGCCCGTCCCGGCCGGCGCGGCCGGTCTCCTGGTAGTAGCCCTCGACGGACTTGGGCAGGTCGAGGTGGGCGACGAAACGAACGTCGGGCTTGTCGATGCCCATTCCGAAGGCGATGGTGGCCACCATCACCAGACCGTCCTCGCGCAGGAACCGTTGCTGGTTGGCGGCGCGGGTGGCCGCGTCCAGGCCCGCGTGGTAGGGCAACGCGCTGATGCCGTTGCGCATCAGGAACTCGGCGGTCTTGTCGACGGACGCCCGGGACAGGCAGTACACGATGCCGGCGTCCCCAGGATGCTCGGTGCGCAACAGGTCGAGCAGCTGCCTACGCGGCTCCCGCTTCGGCACGATGCGGTACTGGATGTTGGGCCGGTCGAAGCTGGCCACGAAGTGCCGGGCCGCCGTCAGGTCCAGCCGGGTGGCGATCTCGGCGGCGGTCGCGGTGGTCGCGGTGGCGGTCAGGGCGATCCGGGGTACGTCCGGCCAGCGCTCGTGCAGCATCGACAGTGCCAGGTAGTCGGGGCGGAAGTCGTGCCCCCACTGCGCGACGCAGTGCGCCTCGTCGATGGCGAACAGCCCGATGGTTCCCCGGTCGAGCAGGTTGACGGTGGACCGGCTGCCCAACGCCTCGGGTGCCAGGTAGAGCAGGTCGATCTCGCCGGCGACGAACGCCGCCTCGACCTGGCGACGTTCGGCCGGGTCCTGCGTCGAGTTGAGGAAACCGGCCCGCGCCCCGACCGCGGTCAACGCGTCGACCTGGTCCTGCATCAGCGCGATCAACGGGGACACGACGACGGCGACACCGGGCCGCACCAGTGCCGGGATCTGGTAGCACAGCGATTTGCCCCCACCGGTGGGCATCAGCACGAGAGCGTCCCCGCCGGCGACGACGTGCTCGATGATCTCCCGCTGCTCGCCCCGAAAAGCGTCGTAGCCGAAGACCCGCCTGAGCACCGCCAGGGGCGACTCGGTCCGCACGTCGGCGAGGGAGTCCATCCGTCGGAGTCTACGGAGCCCGCCGACAGTTCCTGCCCGCGCCGGGCTCAGATACCGTCAGCGAAGGCACTCCGGATGCGAGGCACCGGTTTCTGGGGGCCCGCCGTTTCGGATCTTCGCGCCGAGCGAGGTCACCCTGCTCACCCTCCGAGCCGGGTAGCCGGGGCGGGGTCCCGTGGCATCCACCCTCTGCGGGCCTCGGCGAGCGGCGCGGCTTCCGTGAATCCATGGTGATCCACCCCTCGTTTTGACCTCCGACAGGGGGTGTTGCTGCAACGATGCAAGGCGTGGGAACTGTGAAGACGACGATGCCCGTCATTTCGCCCCTTGCCGGTGAGCCGATCAAGCGTGCCGACGCCGAGCGGCTGGCGGGAGTGCTCAAGGCGTTCGCTGACCCGGCCCGGTTGCGGCTGCTCAGCCTGATCCAGGCGTCGCCCGCGGGAGAGGCGTCCGTGAGCGACCTCACCGCGCCGCTCGGACTGTCCCAGCCGACCGTGAGTCACCATCTCCGGATCCTCACCGAGGCTGGCCTGATCGAGCGTGAGAAGCGTGGCGTCTGGGCGTACTACCGGCTGGTGCCGTCCGCCATCGCCGCGATCGCCGAACTGTTGACGCCGCCCCGCAAGCGGGCAGCGAAGAAGGCCCGCTGACCGGCGTCATCGAGGCACATCGCACCGCGTTCCGGGGCTCCCGGCACCACCAGCCGCCGGGAGACCACCTACGGCGAGCCGGGAAGCCGGACCGTGACGAGGAGACCGCCGTGGGGCTGGGCACGCGGTCGAGGTAAGGGTCGGCACAGGTCCCGTTGCTGGATGCGCCGCGGGACACCGGCTCAGCGCACCCGTTCCGGGGCGCGGCGTGACTGGTCCGGGTCGCGCCACCAGCGGCGCGACGCAAGTCCGGCCAGCGCCGCGCCAGCGGCGTTCACCAGGACGTCGTCGACGGAGGACACCCGGTCCAGCCGCAGGACGTACTGGGCGATCTCGATGACGACCGAGCAGCCCGCCCCGAGCGCCAGGATCCGCGGCAGGGACGCCACCGCCGTGAACCGGATCGGGGCGAAGAACCCCAGCGCCGCGAAGAGCAGCAGGTTGCCGCCGATCCCCAGCGGCCCCATCGTCACCAGGTCTCGTAACGGGAGCAGGCTCACCCGACCGGGGACGACGCCGGCCCCCGGACCCGGCATCAGGGTCAGCCACACGAGCGGCGCCGTCCCGTACACCATGCCCACCTCGGCCAGCGACATCCGCCACGGCGACATGACGCCGGCGGCACGCCGGTAGCGTGCCAGAGCCCACGCCACCAGAGCGGCCAGCGGCAGCCCGACCAGCATCATCAGCAGGACACCGTTCTCCGTGTCGAAGCAACCGTGCCACCGCCCGGCCAGGCACGCCGGAGCCGACATCAGGAGCGGTCGCCGCACGGTGAACGCCATCCCCGCCAGGCCGAGAGCCACCAGACCGACGAGCACCATCTCGCGCGTACGGCGAGGCGGTGCTGGCCCCGATGCGCTCCGCTTCATCCCCCCAGGAGAGAAGACGGGCCGTTGCGGTGGCGTATGCGGTACTGGATACACCCGCGATATACCGGATTCCGGACGTCCGGTTTCTCGCCGCCGAGCCGACCCCTGCCGAGGGGCGGTTAGCCTGAACGGCAGCCGGTCGCCCGGCGAGGTGGTCAGAAGCCGGGGAGGCGGGTGGGGTGCCGACGAATGGTCCACCGCAACCGAGGGGGCCAGCCAGGAACGGCTGCGAGGTGTCCCGCCGCAGACGCGAGGAGAGACGATGGGTCGGCGGTTCGAGGAGATCGATTGGCGGGAGACCCCGATCGGTGCCATCAGCCTGCGTCGACGGTTGGACCCCGTCCTCAAGGTCGACGTCTACGAGGTGAAGCTGGACGACGAGTTCCTGATGTCGAGCCTGTTCACGGTGGCCGAGGTCGAACTCGCCCGACTCGCGCTGGCCGAGCTGTCCGAGGACGACCTGGACGTCGCCGTCGGGGGCCTTGGCCTCGGATACACCGCCGCGTCCGTGCTCGACGACCCCCGGGTACGGACTCTGACGGTGATCGAGGCGCTCGGTGAGGTGATCTCCTGGCACCAGCGCGGCGTGCTGCCCATGGCCGACCGACTCGTCGGGGACCCACGTTGCCGTCTGGTCCAGGGTGACTTCTTCGCCATGGTGGACGAATCCGCAGGTCTTGATCCCCAGACTCCCGGTCGCCGGTTCCACGCGATACTGGTCGACATCGACCACACCCCGCGACACGTCCTGCACCCCAGCCACGCGGCGTTCTACACCTCGGCCGGCTTGCGCCGGCTCGCCGCGCACCTCCGGCCGGGCGGAATTTTCGCGCTCTGGTCGGACGATCCGCCTGACGACCGGTTCGCCGCCGTGCTCACCGAGGTGTTCGCTGCCGTACGGGCGCACGTCGTCACCTTCGACAACCATCTGACCGGCGGCACAAGCGCCAACACCGTCTATATCGCCGCCAGGGCCACAGCGGGCACGACGGCCGACGGGTGAGCACGGGCGCGGTGGTAAGAAGACGGACGGCTCGGCGGGAGGGGTAGCGTTGCCGGCTGGCGCGTACGAAAGGCGGACCACCACATGACGGCGGTATCAGGTCAGCGGTCGGTTGCCGCGGAGCCGGCGCTCGCCGAGCCAGCGGCGGACGAGGACCTGCAGACGTTGTTCGGGCAGTCCATGGCCGTTTTCGCATCGCTCACGGGACCGGCGCACCTGCTGGAGACGGCGAATCCGGCGTTTCTCGCCATTGTCGGCGAGGAACGGGTTCGCAACGGGGTCGCGCTTGCCGAATTGATGCCCGAGCTGGCCGGTCAAGGCCTGATCGAGCTGCTGAACCAGGTCTACCGCACGGGGGAGTCCCGAACCGGTCGCGACGTCCACGTCATGCTGGGCACCGGACCGCACGGCCGGGAGGCGTCCTTCGACTTCACCTACGAGCCGCGTCGAGACGCCGACGGCGACGTGACCGGCATCCTCGTGATCGGCGTCGAGACCACCCAGGTCAAGAATGCCCAGCGGCTGATGGCGGGACACCGCGCCCTGCTGGAGCAGATCGCCCGCCAGGCACCACTGGCCGAGGTGCTCGACGGAATGGCCCGCTGGATCGAGAATCTGGCCCCCCAGGAGGTGCTCGTATCCGTCCTGCTCGCCGACCCTGACGGCGGACACCTGCGCCACGGCGCCGCGCCCAGCCTGCCCGACTTCTACAACCAGGCCATCGACGGGATCGCCACCGGAGAAGGTGTCGGCTCCTGCGGCACCGCCGCACACCGGCGGGCACCGGTCGTCGTCACCGACATCGCCACCGATCCGTTCTGGAACGACTTCCGGGACCTGGCCGAGCGGGCCGGCGTGGCCGCCTGCTGGTCCACGCCGATCCTGGCCCGCGATGGCAGCCTGCTGGGCACCTTCGCCATGTACCACCGCACCCCCCGCGTGCCGCGGGACAACGATCTCGCGCTCACCCGTGTCTTCACCGGCACCGCGGCCCTGGCCATCGAACGCCACCACATCGAACAGGCAAAAGCAGCCGCCGAAGCGCGCGCCAAGGCAGCTCACGAGGAGTTGACCAAGGCGGTACGCGCCGAGCAGAAGCTACGCGCCGAGGCCGAACAGCGCGCCACGGCCGCCGCCGACCTCACCGCCCGGATGCGCGCCGCCGCGGCGGCGCAGGCCGCCACGCCGCACCCCGAGCACTGTCAGCTCGGCGGCGCCCAGGGCTGCACCGCACCGGCCGAGATTAAGATCGCCGACTCGTGGGGAGACGCGGCGTGGGGCTGCCCCGCCCATGTCGAGGAAGCCATCATCAACGTCCGGTCGGTGTTCATCGCCAGCGAGGAACTCGGCGGCCTGGCCGCCTACCTCAACCGCTGACCCCGCTGTCGCCGCTGGCCGCGTCCCGTCGCGACAACGGCGGAACGTCATTCGCGCAACCCGATCACGCGGGGTCATTGCGGCCGGGACGAGAGCGGACGCTTCACGGCGGACCACTCCCTGCCGCAACTCCGGGGGTCAGTGCCACAAACGCAACAAAGGCGTGCCACAAAGACAAAGGCAAGAAGCTCCGCTTCTTGCCACTTCTAACGTATACCGCATCGGGGGGCTTGCGGCAAGACCCCGCTTATGCCGCAGAATCGTCGGCCGGACTCGCCGCCGACGAGAAAATGGGGGGACGACGTGCGGGTGTTGTTGTTGACATACGGGAGACGACGCGACCGCGGACCGCTGACGGGCCGATCGGTGCGGTGGCGCGCCGTCGGTGCGGAACGCGGGACGCCGATGGTCGTCGCGCTGACGACCACGGCTGCCCCGGAGGGTTCACGGTGATCAAGCGGTACGTGTTGGATCTACGAGAGGTCGACGAGACGCAGGTCGCGGTCGTCGGCGGCAAGGGCGCGCAGTTGGGGGCGCTGACGCGCGTCGACGGCATCCGGGTGCCGGCTGGCTTCTGCGTTACGACGGACGCCTTTCGGCGGATCACGGAGGAAACGTCGTCGATCGACGATCGGCTCGATCGGCTCTCCCGCCTTCGCCCGGATGACCGGGAGCAGATCCGGACGCTCAGCGCGGAGATCCGCCGCGTCATCGAAGGGACCGCCATACCTGACGATCTCGCGGCGACGATCGGCCGAGCACTCACCCAGTTCGGCGAGCAGGCAGCCTACGCGGTCCGGTCCAGCGCGACGGCGGAGGACATGCCGACGGCCTCGTTCGCGGGCCAGCAGGACACGTACCTGAACGTGGTGGGCCCCGCCGCGGTCCTCCAGTGCCTCAGCAGGTGCTGGGCCTCGCTGTTCACCGAGCGGGCCGTTACCTACCGCCAGCGCAATGGCATCGACCACCGGACGGTCCACATGGCCGTGGTCGTGCAACAGATGGTCTTTCCCGACGCCGCCGGCGTCCTGTTCACCGCCGATCCCGCTACGGGAAACCGGAAGGTCACCTCCGTGGAGGCCAGCTTCGGCCTCGGGGAGGCCCTGGTCTCCGGTGTGGTGAACGCGGACGTGTTCACGGTGCGCGACGGCGAGGTCGTCGGCAGGGCGGTCGCCACCAAACAACGGGCCATTATCGCCTCGCCGGGAGGGGGAACGCGGGAGCAGGCCGTCGGCATGGCGCGGCAGGAGCAGCCCGCGCTGACGGATGCGCAGGTCGTGCGACTCGCGACGCTCGGCCGACGGATCGAAGCACGCTTCGGCTGTCCACAGGACATCGAATGGTGCCTGGCCGACGGTGACTTCCAGATTGTCCAGAGCCGGCCGATCACGACACTGTTCCCCGTGCCGGCGGGCGGTGACGGGGAGAACCACGTGTACCTGTCCGTCGGACACCAGCAGATGATGACCGACGCCATGAGACCCCTGGGGCTGTCGATGTGGCGGCTGACGGCCCTGGCGCCGATGCACGAGGCCGGCGGGCGGCTGTTCGTCGACGCCACGCCCCGGCTGGCCTCGCCGACGAGCCGCGCCGGCCTCCTGGAGCTCGTGGGGAGATCTGACCCACTGATGAGGGACGCGCTGGAGACCGTCCTCGACCGTGGTGACTTCGTCCGGTCGATCCCGGACGATGGTCCCGGCGGGCCACCCGCTGGCGGGCAACCGGCCCCGATCGAGACCGATCCGGCGATCGTCACGAACCTGATCGAACGCAGCCAGGCGTCGATAGCCGCCCTGCGACGCGATGCCCGGACGGTGTCCGGGCCGGCGTTGTTCGACTTCCTGCTGACGGCCTTCGAGGAGCACAAGCGGGTTCTCACTGATCCGCTGAGCATGCAGGTGATCATGGCGGGGATGGAGGCCACCTGGTGGCTCAACGACAAGTTGGAGGAGTGGCTGGGCGAGAGGAACGCGGCCGACACGCTCACCCTGTCCGCACCCGGCAACGTCACCTCGGAGATGGGACTGGCGCTCCTCGACGTCGCCGACGTGATCCGGCCGTATCCGGAGGTGGTGGCGTTCCTGCGTGACGTCGACGACGAGGACTTCCTGGACGACCTGCCGAAGGTCCCGGGCGGGACCGAGGCGCGCGCGGCTATCGAGGCCTACCTCGACCGGTACGGCATGCGTTGTGTCGGCGAGATCGACATCACCAGGCCGCGGTGGAGCGAGCGTCCCACCACTCTCGTGCCCGTGATCCTCGACAACGTCAGGCATTTCGAGCCGGGTGCCGCCAAGCGGCGCTTCGAGCAGGGACGGCTGGAGGCGGAGAAGAAGGCGCGGGAGGTGCTGACGCGCCTGCGGGCCCTGCCGGACGGGGAGCGCAAGGCCAGCGAGGCCAAGTGGATGATCGACCGGGTACGGACCTTCATCGGGTACCGGGAGTACCCGAAGTACGGCATCGTGAGCCGTTACCTCGTTTACCGGCAGGCCCTGCTGGCGGAGGCCGACCGCCTCGTAGACACCCACGTCCTCCGCGAGAAGGAGGACGTCCATTACCTGACGTTCCAGGAGTTCCATGATGTCGTTCGCACCGGCCGGGTGGACGACGGGCTCATCCGCCAGCGCAAGGAAACCTTCCGGTCGTACCAGACGCTCACGCCACCTCGGGTGCTCACGTCGGACGGTGAGAGCATCGTTGGAGCGTACCGACGCGACGGTCTGCCGAGCGGAGCCCTGGTCGGGCTGCCGGTTTCCGCCGGGACCGTCGAGGGGCGGGCCCGGATCATCCTGGACATGGCCCGAGCCGATCTTGAGCCCGGGGACATCCTCGTCACGGCTCACACGGATCCCAGCTGGACGCCCCTGTTCGTCGCCGTCACAGGACTGGTGACGGAGGTGGGCGGCCTGATGACCCACGGCGCGGTGATCGCCCGGGAGTACGGTCTGCCGGCCGTCGTGGGCGTCGATGGGGCTACCCGGAAGATCCGGGACGGGCAGCGGATCCGCGTCCACGGAACCGGCGGGTACGTCGAGATCCTGCCCTGACCGACGTCCACGGCAACGTATTCGACGACCAACCACCGGGGCCCACGTCCGGGCGGGCTCGGCCTGACCGAGCCCGCCCGTCCGCTAGCTCCGTCGGACCGGAGCCGCGTCATGCCGCTAGCGTTGCAGGGTCAGCAGCCCTGGCCGGTACGGCAGGAGGCCGTAGTCGCCGCCGGAGTTGGGGCTGCGTCCCTGGTAGAGCAGTTGCAGGTTGCAGGGGTCAATGGTCATGGTCTGGT
>NZ_JBHTDD010000051.1:15341-20450 GCF_042666615.1 Plantactinospora sp. GCM10030261 | reverse complement strand
CGGGCGGGCGGGGGGCGGGCGGGTGAGCACGGTTACCCGTGCCCCGGGCGGTCATGCCGTTCCGGTTCGATGAGTCCCCGGTGGACCGCCGGGACCGTTCGGACCGTTCGGTCGGCCTATCCCACCGGAACAGGTCACATCCTCGGTCGTGGCGGGACACCCGACATGCGGGCCGTACCAGTACCATTCCGCGCGGGAGGAATGTGATGGTCGCTCGCAGAAAAGTCGTCGCTCTCGGTGCCGGGGTCGCGGCGGGCCTGGCTGTGGCCGGGTGCGGCCGGGACGCCAAGCCGTCCCCGGTCAGTTGGAACGGGGCGGGTGACGCCTCGGCGACCGTTCCGGCGCAGGCCGATCCGGTGACCGTGACGGTCACTCCGGCCGCCGAGGCCACCAAGGTGTCACCCACCGAGCCCGTGGTCGTCACGGTGGCCGGCGGCACCCTGCAGGAGGTGACCGTGACCTCCGGCAACCAGCGGGTGACGGGCGCGCTGAGCGACGAGCGCACCTGGCGCTCGTCGGGCGTCCTCGGCTACGGCAAGACCTATCAGGTCACCGCCTCGGTGCGCGACGCCAGCGGCGCGACGGTCGGGCACACCAGTACGTTCACCACGCTCAAGCCCAAGGTGGCGGAGGTGACGTTCCAGGCGAACGCGCTGGCCGCGCTCAAGCGGGGTGGCACGTACGGCATCGCCCAGCCGGTCATCGTCCACTTCAGCCGGTCTGTCAAGGACAGGGAGGCAGCCGAGAGGGCGATGACCGTTGAGACGTCGCCGGCTGTGGAGGGCCGGTGGCGGTGGATCGACGGGCAGAACGCCCACTGGCGACCGGCGAAGTACTTCACCCCCGGCACCAAGGTGTCCGTCCAGGTGAAGCTGCACGGGATGGACCTCGGCGGCGGTGTGTACGGCGAGAACGCGGCCGTCAACTACGCCATCGGACCGTCCCGGATCGCCATCGCCGACGGCAAGACCTACCGGATGAAGTGCTACATCGACGGCAAACTCGTCCGCGACATCCCGATCAGCATGGGCAAGGGCGGCACGGCGAAGACCGCCACTGGCAAGACCGTCAACTACTGGACGCGCTCCGGCGTCCACGTGGTGCTGAGCAAGCACTCGGAATACCGGATGACATCGGCGAGCTACGGCATCACCGACCCCAACCACCCCGAGTTCTACGACGACCGGATCAAGCTCTGCTCCCGGATCACGTACTCCGGCGAGTTCGTGCACATGGCCGACTGGAACATCCCCGCCCACGGCCGCCGCAACACCTCACACGGCTGCATCAACGTCGGTCCGGCGAACGCCCGATGGTTCCACGAGACGTTCCAGCTCGGCGACGTCGTGGAGGTCCGGAATACGCCGCGGCAGATGAGCCTGACCGACGGCATCGGTGACTGGACCGTCCCGTGGAGCAAGTGGTGACCTGACGGTGTCAACCGGCCCGGTGCCGTCCGGGCCGCGCCACCGACGGATCGCCCGGACCGGCCGGCCCGGCGGTCCCCCGCCAGTCCCCGGCTGCCGGGCAGTCCTCGATCGCGGGGCTGACCGGCTCCATCGCCGCCGCCTGGGTTTCCGCGTCGAGGGCCGCCTCGTCGACCGCCGTCGCCTCCCGGGGCGCCGGCACGGGGGGCGGCGGCAGCACCCCGACCGGGACGTACACCTGCGCCTCGACCGCCTCGGCCAGCAGCAACGCCACGGCGACGCTGGACGGCCGGGCGGACGGATCGGCGCTCATGCACCGCTGGCACAGCTCCGCCACGTCGGGCGGCAGGTCAGTCAGCGGCGGCAGCGGGTCCGGCACCCGGTAGACGTGGGACAGCGGCTGGCCGGGTTCCGCCCGCACCGGCCACGGGAGCCGCCCAGCCAGGCACAGATAGAGCAGGACGCCCAGCGCGTAGACGTCGGTGGCTGGGCTGGCGCCGACCCCGTTGAGCCGTTCCGGGGCGACGAACGCGGGGGTGCCCACCACCTCGCCCTCGGCCACCGGGTCGCGCTGGCCGATGACCGCGGCGATGCCGAAGTCCAGGACCTTCACGCCGGCCGGGGTGAGGACGATGTTGGCGGGCTTCACGTCCCGGTGCACGATGCCGTGCAGGTGCGCCGCCGCCAACGCGGCGCCCGCCTCGGCGCACACCCGCACCGCGATCCGCCAGTCCAGCGGTCCGACCCGCAGATGCGCCGCCAGCGTCTCGCCCTCGACCAGCTCCATCACGATGTACGGGCCGGGCTGCTCGCCAGGGGCGTCAGCCAGCCCGAAGTCGTGCACGCTTGCGATGTTCGGGTGGGTCAGCTTGGCCGCCGCCCGAGCCTCCGTCCGCACCTGGTCGACGATGTGGTCGGCGGCGACCGGATCGGCGTACGGCAGGGTGATGAGTTTGATCGCCACCGGCCGGTCGAGCACGTCGTCGTGCGCGCGCCACACCTCTGACATCCCGCCCGAGCCGATCCGCTCGTCCAGCCGGTAGCGTCCGTCCAACGTCGGCATGCGCTCCCCCGACAGGTCCCCTCCGCCTCCGGCTCGATCGGCCGGTGGTGCTCACAGCGCTACCCGTTGATCACCAGCGGCAAACGCCGGTTCGGCGTCCCACCGGTCCAGCCGGGCACGGGCCGCCTCCACCTCGGCCGGCAGCCGCCGTCGGTGCCGGATCGCCCACCCCAGTTCGCGGGCCGCCGCCCACACGCCCGGCCGGCCCGCCGGATCCCGCAACGCCGCGAGCGCGGTGCGGGCCACCACCGCCGCGGGCCGCCGCAGCAGCGCGGTGAGCAGCCGGTTGCGGGTCTCCATCCGCTGCCGCGCCGAACGGTCCCGGCCGGCACGTTCCGGGAAATGGTGCACCACCAGTTCGGGTACGTAGGCCAGCCGCCAGCCGGCGGCGGCCAGGTCCAGCGCGAACAGGGCCTCCTCGCCGTACACCCGCAGGACCGGGTCGAACCCGCCGACCGCGCGGAAGGCCACCCGCCGGACCACCACCGAGCAGGCGAGAAAGCCCAGCACGGACGGGCCTGGCTGGTCCGGCCCGTCACCCAGCGGCGCCGCGGCCATCGACCGGGAGACCGGGTCGAGCCGCTCCTCGGCCCCGACCAGGACGCGCGCGGCCAGCAGTCCGGTGCTCGGGTACGCCCGCATCAGCTCCGCCGCCCGGGCCAGCGCTCCCGGGGCCCAGTACGAGTCGTCGTCGGCGAACGCGACGAACGGCGTCCGGGCGAGTTCGACCCCGATGTTACGGGCAGCGGCGCCGGTGTTACGTGTCAGCGGGACCACCCGGACCTCGGGAAATCGTGCGCGGACGGCATCGGGCGTCCCGTCCGTGGAGCCGTTGTCCACCACGATCACCGGCGCGTCACACCGACCCAGCGCCTCCAGCAGCCGGTCCCGCCGGTTGCGGGTGGCCACCACCACCGTCGTCTCGTTCACCCTGCGGCGGTACCCGGTCCCCGCCCGCTCAACCCCGTCGCGGCTCAACCCCGGTTATCGGCCACCTCACCTGGGTAGGGGGTGCCCATGGCGGAACTGGATCACCTCTGGGTCGTCCGGCACGGAGAGAGCGTCGGCAACGTGGCCGCGGCCCACGCCGAGGACTCCGGCGTCGAGCGGATCGACCTCACCGAGCGGGACGCCGACGTACCGCTGTCGCCGCTGGGTCGGGAGCAGGCCGAGGCCACCGGACGGTGGTTGGCCGGTCTGTCCCCGGCGGACCGGCCCGAGGCGGCGGTGGTGTCACCGTACCGGCGCACCGCCGAGACCGCCGAACTGGCGCTGCGCGGCAGCGGCATCCCGGCCAGCCACGACGAGCGGCTGCGGGACCGGGAGCTGGGCATCCTGGATCTGCTGACCAGCCACGGTACGCGGGTCCGGTATCCCGAGGAGGTGACCCGGCGGCGCCACCTGGGCAAGTTCTACTACCGGCCGCCGGGTGGCGAGTCGTGGGCCGACGTGACGCTCCGGCTCCGCAGCCTGCTCGGTGACCTGCGTCGGGACCACGCCGGCCGGCGGGTCATCCTGTTCGGTCACGAGGCGGTGGTGCTGTTGCTGCGTTACCTGGTCGAGGGGTTGAGCGAGCCCGACCTCATGGACGTGGCCCGATCCACCACCGTGGCCAACTGTTCGGTCACCGGCTGGGCCGACGACGGGCGCGGCGCGCTGCGGCTGATCAGCTTCAACGACGTGACGCACCTGGAGCGGCAGAGCACGCCGCCGACGCGGGAGGACGAGGTCGATGCCGAACCCGTCTGACCCGCAGGTGATCACCCCGGGCCTGTTGCGGGACTGGCCGCTACCCGTCCCGGAGGGTGGTAAGAACGCCCGGGGAACCGTGCTGGTGGTGGGCGGCTCCCGGTCCACGCCCGGTGCCGTGCTGCTGGCCGGGGTGGCCGCGTTGCGGGCCGGTGCGGGTGTGCTGCAGCTCGCGGTTGCCGAGTCCACCGCGGCGGTGCTCAGCATCGAGGTGCCCGAGGCACTTGTCGTCGGGCTCGGTGAGACGTCCGGGGGTTCGGTCGCCGGGCGGGTGGACGACAAGCTCGTCGACCTGGCCGGTCGGGCCAGCGCCATCGCGATCGGTCCGGGGCTCGACGACATCGACGAGACGCGGGCCCTGCTGCGCGGCCTGCTCGATGCGGTTGGTCCGGAGACGGCGCTGGTGGTCGACGCGTACGCGATCGGAGCGCTGAGCCACGAGCCGGACCTGCTCGCCGGTCGCGGCCGGCCCGCCGTGCTGACCCCCAACATGACCGAGGCGGGACACCTGCTCGGCCGGCCGCCTGGCGAGGACGTCAACGCCGACGCCATCGAAGTGGCCAACCGGTACGACTGCGTGGTGTCGCTGCACGGACACATCGCCACACCGGACGGTCGGGTATGGCGGGAGGAGAGCGGCGACACCGGGCTCGGCACCTCCGACAGCGGTGACGTGCTCGCCGGCATCCTGGCCGGGCTGCTGTCCCGGGGCGCGGACCCGGCCCAGGCCGCCTGCTGGGCGGCCTGGGTGCACGCGGTCAGCGGGCAGCGGCTGGCGCCCCGCTACGGGCGACTCGGCTTCCTGGCCCGCGAACTGCTCGATGAGGTACCGGCCACCCTCGCCCAGGTCTGACCGGCACGGCGCGGGTT
>NZ_JBHTDD010000051.1:0-15244 GCF_042666615.1 Plantactinospora sp. GCM10030261 | reverse complement strand
GCTTGACCGGCGCAGCGCGGCTTGACCGGCGCAGCGCGGCTTGACCGGCGCAGCGCGGCTTGACCGGCGCAGCGCGGCTTGACCGGCGCAGCGCGGCTTGACCGGCGCAGCGCGGCCTTGCTACGCCGGCACGGGCGGCTCCGCCGGCACGGACCGCGGCTCCACCGGCACGGACCCGGGCTCAACCGGGACCGGGACCGGGACCGGCCGATCATCCGCCGCGGGCGGCGGGACGTCGACCGGGACCGGTCTGCGGGACCGGGTCTCCGCCTGGATGACGAACCGCGTCGACCGGGCGTCGGTCATGCAGGCGCGCATCGGCGCGATCAGCGCCCGGTGCCCGGTACTGCGTTCCCACGCCTCGAAGTGGGCAAGCGACACCCACTCGCTCGTGATCATCCACTGTTCCGGATCGGTGGCCGAGGCGCAGACCTGATCCACCAGGTGCCCGGGAACGCCACCGGCCACCCGGTGCCGCACCGCCTCGTACGCCCGCAGGAACTCCTCGGTCCGGTGCCGCGGCACCCGGAACATGAAGACCACCCGGGCCCGCCCGTCAGTCGCCATTGTCAGCCTCCGTAACCTCTCAGCAGCACGGCGCTGTTGAATCCGTCGAAGCCGCGCGCGCAGACCAGCGCCGTAGTGGCCCGCGGTCGCCGTGGCTCACGGACGAAGTCGAGTTCGCAGCCGGGCGCCGGCCGGTCCAGCCCGACGGTGGCCGGCAGCATGTCGTGCCGCAACGCCAGCAACGCGGTCGCCACGTCCAGCGCCGCCCCGCCCTGGTGCGCCCGCCCGGTCAGCGGCTTGCTGGTGGTCACCGGCGGCGTGGTCGGCCCGAAGACGCCGCGCAGCGCCCGGGCCTCCGCGCGGTCGTGACCGCGCACCCCGAGCGCGTCGGGTACGACAAGGCCCACCTCGTCGGGGCGTACCCCCGCCCGGCGCAGTGCCAGGTCCATCGCCCGCGCGTAGTGCGCGGCGGTGCCGGCGCCCTCGATGTCGGTGTGCCGGGCGTCATGGCTGGCCCCCCAGCCTGCCACCTCGCCGTAGATCACCGGCGCACCCCGCTCGCGGGCGTGCGCCAGGTCCTCCACAACGAATACCGCGCCACCCTCGGCCGGCACGTACCCGCCGGCGTCGGCGTCGAACGGCCGGTAGGCCCGCGCCGGGTCGTCCGCCGTGCTAACCAGGCCGCCACGCAGCTGGCAGGTCAGCGCGTACGGGCTGAGCGGGCATTCGGTGCCGCCGGCGAGCACCACGGGGGTGCCGCGCCGGATCAGCCGGGCCGCGTGCGCGAGGCTGTCCAGGCCGCCAGCGGCCTCGGTGGTGAGCACCCCGCACGGGCCCTTGAACTGGTGGGCGATGGACACCTGGCCGACCGTGGCGGCATAGAACCAGGCGATCGACTGATATGCCCCCACCGTGCGGCTCGGTTGGCTCCACAGCCGCTGCAACTCCTTCTGACCGAACAGGTTTCCCCCCGACGAACTGGCAAGCGTCACCGCGTACGCGTACGGGTCCGCCGGCGGATCGGTGAGGCCGGCGTCGGCAAGCGCCAGCCGGGTGGCCGCGAACCCGAGCTGGGTCCACCGGTCGGTCTGCACCGCCTGCCGGGTGTCGGCCCAGGCCAGCGGGTCGAAGTCGGGCACCTCCCCGGCCAGGGTCACCGGGTAGGGGCTGGGGTCGAACAGCGTGATCCGGCCGATCGCCGACTCCCCGGCCAGCACCCGTTTCCAGTGCGCGTCCGTGCCCACCCCGGTCGGCGCCACCACGCCGACACCGGTGATCACCGCCCGCCCGGTGCCCGCACCGGACGGTCCACCGGACGCCGCCGCCCGGCCGGTCACCGGTCCACCGCCGTAAGCCGCCGGAACACCAGGGCGGACTGGAACCCACCGAAACCGCTGCCCACCGACAGCGCCACATCGACGGGCACCTCGCGCGCGACGTTCGGTACGTAGTCCAGATCGCATTCGGGATCGCGGGTGGCCCAGTTCGCGGTGGGTGGCACCACGCCCGTCTCGATGGCCAGCGCGCAGGCCGCCATCTCGATCGACCCGATGGCGCCGAGCGAGTGGCCGACCATCGACTTGATCGAGCTGATCGGCACCCCGTGGGCGGCGACGCCGAGGGACCGCTTGAACGCGGCCGTCTCGTGCCGGTCGTTCTGCCGGGTGCCCGAACCGTGCGCGCTGATGTACGACACGTCGGTCGGGTTCAGCCGCGCCTGGTCCAGCGCGTCGGTGATGGCCAGCGCCATCTCCGCGCCGTCCGGCCGCAGGCCCGTCATGTGGTAGCCGTTGCTGCGGTTGGCGTAACCGACCACCTCGCACCAGATTCGCGCGCCACGCCGCCGGGCGTGCGTCAGCTCCTCCAGGACCAGCACGGCCGCCCCCTCGGCCAGCACGAACCCGGCCCGGTCGCGGTCGAACGGGCGGGAGGCGCGGGCCGGGTAGTCGTTGGCCGCCGTGGTGGCCCGGATCGCGTCGAACGAGGCCACGGTCACCGGTGAGATGGGGCTGTCCGAGGCGCCGGCCAGCACCAGGTCGGCCTCGTCGTCGACGATGAGCTGGTGGGCGTACCCGATGGCGTCGATGCCGGACGTGCAGCCGGTGGAGACCACCTGGGCGGGGCCGTGCAGCCGGTGCCGGCAGGCCACGTCGGCGGCCAGGCTGCTCGGCATCAGTGCCTGGTAGAGGTACGGCCCGGTGCGCGCCGGGTCGACCAGCCAGTGCGCACCGGAGTCGCTCGCCGCCACGTACTCGCGTTCGAGGGCCATCGTGCCGCCGACGGCCGAGCCGAGGACGACGCCGGCCCGTTCGGGTGACGAGGCGTCCGGTGTCCATCCGCTGTCGGCCATCGCTTCCACCGAGGCGGCCAGCGCGAACTGGACGTACCGGTCGGCCCGCTGACGTTCCTGCTCGGTGAGACCGGCGGCGACCGGGTCGAAGTCGCACTCGGCGGCGATCTGCGAGCGGAACGGGGCCGGGTCGAAGAAGGTGATCCGGCGGGTCGCCGTGCGTCCCGCGGTCAGGGTGGCCCAGAACTCGTCACGGGTCGCCCCGCCGGGCGCGACCACGCCGACCCCGGTCACCACCGTCCGCCGCTCGGTCATGACGGTGGCCCGCCCGGACCGCCCGGAGGCGGACCCGCCGGCGCCGGCACCGGGCCGGCCTCCGTGTCCACGTGGCCGAGTTCCGGGCGTGGGGCGAGCGGCCCGAGGTGGAACACCACCTCGGCGGTCGTGTCGGCGGTGTTGCGCAGCCGGTGCCGGGCGTAGACCGGAACGTAGAGCGCCTCCCCCGCTGCCAGCGGTGTCGGCACGTCGTCCAGGTCGACAACGATCTCCCCGCGCGCCACGTACAGGAACTCCTCGCTGTACGGGTGGTAGTGCTCGGCGATCCGCTCCCCCGGCTCCAGCGTCGCCACCCCCATGAATCCGGAGGTGCTGCCGACGGTCCGCGGGCCGAGCAGCACCCGTAGTTCGGCGCCGCGCCGCCGGTCGGCCGGTACGTCGCGGGCGGCGACCACGCCGGGCCGGTCACTCATCGCCGACCCCGGTGGTCGTCGGGACCGCCCGCTGCCGGGCGATCCGCTCCACCCGCTCGCGGATGATGTCCATCTGGACGCGGGAGTTCGTGTTGATCCGGTCCGTCATCCCCGCGTCGTCGATCGGCGCGTCGGGTCGCATCGCGAAATCCTGCACCCAGATCATCCGGGTTCCGTCGGGTACCTCGTCGTAGTGCCACCGGATCCGCATGTACTCGAACGGTCCGGTCTCCACCCGGTGCGCCCGCACCTCGCGGCGGTCCCGGTCGGCGGTGCGTTCGCTGACCCAGCTCCAGACCCGGCCGTTCTCGTCCGGCACCATCGTCAACCGGAACAGCACGGTGCCGCCGGTGCGCCGCAGCACCTCGACCGCGGCGTACTCGGTGAACAGGTTCGGCCAGGTGGTCACGTCGTTTGTCAGTTCCCAGACCAGGTCCAGCGGGGCCGCGATGACGACGGAGTTCTCGGTGTGACCGGCGGCGTCCGCCGCACCGGCCGCCGGCTCCGCCGCACCGGCCGCCGGTTCCGCCGCGCGGGGCGCCGGCGCCGGGGGCGTGCCGACGTCGGCCTGCCGGTCCACCAGCTCCGCGACCTCGTCGACGCTGAGCAGCCCGGACTCCTCGGGCAGCTGGACGCCGTACCGATCGGCCACCACCGCCCGCAGTTCGAGCAGGGCGAGCGAGTCCATGCCCAACTCGGCCAGGGACGCGTCCGGGGTGGCCGCCGCGGCGGCCGGGTCGAGGCCGCAGTGGCGGACCAGGATGGCGGTTATCTCGGTGCGGGTCGCCTGCCCCCGCTCGGTGTCATGCAGGGTCATCAGCTTCTCCTCAAGGGTTTCGCGGCGTCGGACTCGACCGGGCTGCCGGCGGATGTGGCGGCGGTCAACCGGTCGACAAGCGTGGTCGAGTACCGTCCCTTGCGGAAGGCCGCGTCGTCGAGGATCCGCCGCAGGAACGGGATGGTGGTGCGGACGCCCGGGCCGGCGACGTCGAACTCGCCGAGCGCCCGGTCCATCCGGTCCAGCGCCAGGTCCCGCTCCGGTGCCCAGGTGACCACCTTGGCCAGCAGTGAGTCGTAGTACGGCCCGACCCGGTAGCCCGGGTAGCCGTGCGTGTCGACCCGGGTGAACGGTCCACCGGGCGGCACGAACCGGTCCAACCGGCCGGGGGCGGGGGCGAAGTCGCGCTCCGGATCCTCCACGTTGACCCGGCACTCGATCGCCACTCCGTGCAGCCGGACCTCGGCCTGGGTGAACCGCAGCGCGCCGGCACTGGCCAGGTGCAGCTGCTCGTGCACCAGGTCGATACCGCTGATCATCTCGGTGACCGGGTGTTCCACCTGGATCCGGCAGTTGGCCTCGATGAAGTGGAACCGTTCCGACTCGTCGACGAGGAACTCGAAGGTGCCGACGCCGGTGTAGCCGGCGGCCAGCGCGCCGCGCAGCGCCGCGGCACCCAGCGCCGCCAGGGTGCCGGCCGACAACGCGGGCGCCGGTCCCTCCTCCACGAGCTTCTGGTGGCGCCGCTGCACCGAGCAGTCCCGGGTTCCGAGGTGGACGCCGTGGCCGTACCCGTCGCAGAGCACCTGTACCTCGACGTGCCGCGCCTGGGTGAGATACCGCTCCAGGTACACCCGGTCATCGCCGAAGAGACCGTGCGCGGCGGCGCGGGTCCGGGTGTACGCCCCGGCCAGCTCAGCCGCCGACCTGGCGATGGCCATGCCGCGGCCACCGCCGCCGGCCGTGCACTTGACGATCACCGGGTAACCGACCTCGGCAGCCGCGGCTCGGGCGTGGGCCACGCTTGTCAACGCCTCGGCGCTGCCGGCCGGCACCGGCAGGCCGGCCGACGCCATCAGCGCGCGGGCCCGCGCCTTGTCCCCGAACGACCGCACCACCTCCGGGGCGGGACCGACGAAGACCAGGCCGTTGTCCGCGCAGATCTCCGCGAAGTCGGCGTCCTCGGCGAGGAAGCCGTAGCCCGGGTGGACCGCCTCGGCGCCGGTCTGGCGGGCCGCCTCGACGATCGCGGCCGCGTTCAGGTAGCTGTGCCGGGCAGCCGGCGGCCCGATCCGGACCGCCTCGTCCGCGAGCCGCACCACCGCGTCGTCGGCGTCCGCGGTGGAGTACACAGCCACGGTACGGATGCCCAGCTCACGGCAGGCGCGGGCGATCCGTACGGCGATCTCACCGCGATTGGCTATCAGCAGTTTCTCGAACATCGCCCCGACCTATACCGGCGCCAAGGTGATCAACGGCTGTCCGAACTCGACCGGTTGACCGTCGGCCGCCAGCAGGTCGGCCACCCGGCCAGACTGGCCGGCGACGATCTCGTTCATCAGCTTCATCGCCTCGACGATGCCGATCACCCGGTCGGGTTCGACCACGTCACCGACGTCGACGAACGGCGGCGCCCCCGGCTCCGGGCATCGGTAGAAGGTCCCGACCATCGGCGACACCACGGTCCGCGGCCGGTGGCCGGTGGCGCTGTCACCGGGGGTCGGCGGGTCCGACGCCACCTCCGACCCGGCCGGATGTCCGTCGCCGCCCGGATCCGGCGCCGCCCGCCCGTGCCACTCGACCTCCAGCACGGCGTCGCCCCGCCGCACGTAGATCCGGCGCAGGGGTCCGGCCACCTCGGCCACCAGGTGCCGGGCCTGCTCGCGAAGCTCGGTCAGCACCTCCTCGCCCGCCGCCGGCACCCGATCGTCCACCGGGCCGGCCATGGCTGACGGCACCGGCTCGCTCGCCGCGCCCGTCCTGGCGGACGGCACCGACTCGGCCGCGCCCGTCATGGCCGCACCCCCGGCGCGTACCGGCGGAACCGCCGGACCCGGTGTCGGACCAGTTCCCCGGCTGGCTGGTGGAGCAGCGGGCGCAGGGCCCCCAGCAATGCCGTGCGCAGCAGGTCGGCGGCGCCCTCCGGCTCGTCGTGCGCGCCCGTCGGTGGCTCCGGGACCACGTCGTCGACCACACCGAGGTGGACCAGGTCCGCGGCGGTGAGGCGGAGCGCCTCGGCGGCCCGGGGCGCGGCGGACCGGTCCGCCCACAGGATCGCGGCGCAACCCTCGGGGCTGATCACGGAATAGATCGCGTGCCGCAGCATGAGCACCCGGTCGGCCACCGCGAGGGCGAGGGCACCGCCGCTGCCGCCCTCCCCGGTGATCACCGCTACGACCGGGGTACGCAGGCCGCTCATCGTCCGGATGCTCTCGGCGATCGCGGCGGCCTGGCCCTGCCGCTCGGCGGCCACCCCCGGGTCGGCCCCGGGCGTGTCGATGAGCGTCACCACCGGAAGACCCAGTCGCGCGGCCAACCGCATGACCCGGTTGGCCTTGCGGTATCCGGCCGGACTGGCCATGCCGAAGTTCCGGGCGAGCAACTGCGCCGTGTCGTGGCCCTTCTGGTGCCCGACGACCGCCACCCGGAGCGGTCCCAGGCGGGCCAGGCCGGCCACCACGGCTGGGCAGTCGGCGCCGGCCCGGTCGCCGTGCAACTCGACGAAGCCGTCGAACGCCGTACCCAGGTAGTCCAATGTGGTTGGTCGGCGGATGTCGCGGGCGGTGCGCACCGTGCGCCAGGCGCCGCCGTCGGGACCGGCGGCGTGGCGGTCCTCGGCCACCGTCGGTTCGGGGAGCGCCCCGGCCGGCGGCGCTTCGACACCGGCGGGCGCCGTGGCTGGATCGGGGGCCGGAGCGGCCACGGCTAGCAGGGCGCGCAGCACGGAGCGGATCTGGCGGCGCTCCACCACCATGTCCACCTGGCCGTGGCGGAGCAGGAACTCCGCGGTCTGGAAGCCGGGGGGCAACTCCTGCCCGAGCGTCTGCCGGATCACCCGGGGCCCGGCGAAGCCCATCCGGGCGCCGCTCTCCGCGATGATCACATCGGCGGTGGTGGCGAACGAGGCGGCCACCCCACCGTACGTCGGGTCGGTGACGACGCTGACAGTGAGCAGCCCGGCGTCCTGCACCGCGGCGAGCGCCTGGACCGTGGTCGCCATCTGCATGAGCGACAGGGCGCCCTCCTGCATCCGGGCTCCGCCGGACGCGGTGACCAGCACCAACGGCCACCGCCGGCGCAACGCCACATCGGCGGCGGCGACGATCGCCGCGCCCGCCGCCGTCCCCAGGCTGCCCCCGAGGAACCGGAAGTCCATCACGGCCAGGACGAGAGGGTGCCCGGCGACACTCGCCTCCACGCAGCACACCGCCTCGGCCAGGCCGGTCGCGGCCCGCGAGGCCACCAGCCGCCGCGGATAGGGCAGGTGGTCGACGAAATCGAGCGGGTCGACCCCGACCACCGGATCCGGCAGCGTGACCACACTGCCCGGATCGGCGAGTTGCTCGACGCGCTCCGGCGCGGTCAGCCGCCGGTGGTCGCCGCACTCCGGGCACACGTCGAGGTTGCGCCGCAGCCGCTTGCGGTACAGCAGGGCAGCGCAGGAGACGCAGCGTACCCAGGATGGTCGGGCGACGGCCCTGGGCGCGGTCATGCGGCCCGTCCGGATGGCGCGTCCCAGCGGTAGAAGCACTCGGCCAGGGCGTCCCGGGGGGACTGCCAGGTCGGCAGGTACGGCGAGATGAAGGGGCGCAGCCGCTCACTCACCCGGACGAACTCGGGGTGCTCGCGGACCCGGGACAGCGTCTCTCCGCCGGGCCTACGGGTCTCCAGCAGGTGCAGGTAGAGGTCGTCGAGCCGGTAGAGGGAACGGTGTCGGACATCCGCCACCTCCGGCAGGTCCGTGGCGTCGGACTCGGCGAATATCGCGGCGACCCGCGCCTCGGCGTCCGGCGCGATCCTCGCGATGATGAGTGCGCGTTCCATGTGTCCCCCGGTGCTGACTGGCCGGTACCGGCGCCGGTGGCCGACTCGTTTGGCGCTCCCGGGACAGCGTCCGGCCCGACCTGTCACGGCGGTGTCACAGCCGGCTCACAGACTTCCGCGCGCGGTGACGCCCTGTTGACGACCAACCTCGGACGCTTCTTGCCAGTTCAGCCCCCATTACGCGGGTCACGCAGGCACCCGTACGCCGCGACGGTCGGTCGGGAGATTGACGCTCCGTTGACGGCCGGTAGTCGAATTGCTTATCATTCGTCCGCGTTTAGGGTTTTCGCCGTCGATGTCCGCGGCATCCGAGACACCGGCGTCCCGGATGGACCAGGGCCCGCCAGTAGGAGCCACGACCGGTTCGGTGCGGGAGGTTCAGCCGTGACCGCTGGGAACAACACACTGATCGGCGGGCCGGGACCGGACCTCGGCCCGCCCGCCGCCGACACCGTCCGGTTGATGCTGCTCGGCGGGTTCCGGCTGATGCACGACGACCGGCCGATCCAGGTCCCGCGCGGGCTGCAACGCATCCTCGCGCTTGTCG
Source organism: Plantactinospora sp. GCM10030261 (assembly GCF_042666615.1). Lineage (NCBI taxonomy): Bacteria > Bacillati > Actinomycetota > Actinomycetes > Micromonosporales > Micromonosporaceae > Plantactinospora > Plantactinospora sp. GCM10030261. The sequence goes on along the minus strand of NZ_JBHTDD010000051.1, from coordinate 6,329 downwards.
GTCTCCGCCCGGGCGCCACCCGGGCGCAGGTCGCGGGTCTGCTCTGGCCGGACGCCCCCGAGGAACGCGCCTTCTCGTCGCTCCGTACCGCGCTGTGGCGGGTCCGGCAGGAGGGTTGCTGCCCGATCCTCACCACCGGTGACACGATCCGCCTCGGCTCCGACGTACGGGTGGACGTCGACGAGCTGATCAGCGTGACCAGCTCGGTCGGCTCGGGGGCGGATCCGCGGGCGGCCACCGCCTTCGACACCGGGCGGCAGGACCTCCTGCCCGGCTGGTACGACGACTGGGTGTTGCTGGAGCGGGAGCGGCTGCGCCAGCTGCGGCTGCATCTGCTGGAGGAGACCGCCCGCGCCCACCTGCGGGCCGGCGAACACGGCGCGGCCCTGCAGGCCGCCCTCGCCGCGTTGGCCGCGGAGCCGCTGCGCGAGACGCCACACCGGCTGATCGTCGAGACGCACCTGGCCGAGGGCAACGCGTACGAGGCGCTGCACGCCTTCTACGTCTACCGCGACCTGCTGCGCCGCGAGCTGCAACTGGAACCGTCGGCGACGATGCAGGCCCTGCTCGACGACGTCCTCGCCCCGCTGCGCACGTCGGGTTGATCAAGAGGTCCGCGTCAGATTCTCGCGTGAAACCGACGCGAACCTCTTGATCAACCCCGCTGGGCGCAGCGGCAACCGGCGGCCAGGCCCGGTGACGGTGGCGTGACGCGGCGGCCGGCAGGGTGCCACCGGGGCCCGTCCTGCCCCGGACCGAGAGGGGTGCGTGATGGAGCGGATCGTGGTCGTCAGCAAGCTGCTGCCGGACAGTGAGCGCGAACTCGGCGGCATCTTCGCCAAGGCGGACGCCACGGACCTGCCCGAGATCACCGGCGTGCGACACCGCTCGCTCTACCAGCTGGGCGACCTGTTCGTGCACCTGATGGAGACGGATGCGTTCGATCCGGCCCGGATGGCGGCGGCCCGCGCCCATCCGAGCTTCCGGGAGGTGGAGGCCGCACTCACCCGGTGCACCTCCCCCTACCTGCCGACGTGGCAGTCACCGAAGGACGCGATGGCCAGCCGCTTCTACCGCTGGGACGCGCCCGGCGGAACGCGGGGTTGACCCGATGACCGACTCACCGCACGTCATGATCATTGGCGCCGGCACCGGGGGCATGTGCCTGGCCCACGGGCTGCGCCGGGCCGGGATCCGGGTCAACGTGTACGAGCGGGACCGCGCCCGCACCGATGGACTGCTCGGCTACCGGGTCGGCATCGGCCCGACCGGGAGCCGCGCGCTGCGCGAGTGCCTGCCGCCGGAGCTCTACCAGACGTTCGAGGCCACCTGCGCCCGGTCCCCGCGGTACTTCAACGTCCTCACCGAACGGCTGCGGACCACCGCGTCGTTCCCCATGCGTCCCGAGTCCGACGGCGTCGCCGAACGTTCGGTGTCCCGGATGACCCTGCGACAGGTCCTGCTGACCGGCATGGCGGACGTGGTCCATTTCGACAAGGCCTGCGTTGGCTACGAGCAGCACCCCGACGGCACGGTCACCGCCGCCTTCGCCGACGGCACCTCGGCCACCGCCGACCTGCTGGTCGCCGCCGACGGAACCCATTCCGCGGTACGCCGCCAGTACCTGCCCCACGCCCGGGTACGCCCGGCTGGCAGCATCAACATCGCTACCCGGATACCGCTCGACGACCGGGTCAGGTCCCTGCTGCCGGAGCACGTCCGCGCCGGCATCTCGCTGATCTTCGGCGCGGGTGGGGTGATGGGCGTGCTGCACGTCATGGAGTTCAACTGGGCTCCCGACGGCACCATCCGCCCCGGCGTCGACCCGGCCCACGCCGCCGTCCTGCGGGACTGGACCGGACTGGCGTACGACAGCACGCGCGACTGCGTCAACTTCATCCTCTGGACCACGGCCCGCCGTTTCCCCGATGACGTGATGCGACGCCGCGGCGCGGACCTGCAACGCATCGCCCTCGGTCTGACCCCGCACTGGCACCCCAACCTGCGGGAGCTGCTGCACCGGGCGGACCCCGAGAGCTGCCTGCCGGTAAATGTGTCCACCTCGGAACCGGTCCCGCCCTGGCCGAGCAGCACGGTGACCCTGCTGGGCGACGCGATCCACACGATGACCCCGGGGCGGGGGGTGGGCGCCAACACCGCCCTCCGCGACGCGGCACTGCTCCGCCGCCACCTCACGGCCGCCGCTCGCGGCGAGAAATCCCTGCTCACAGCGGTCGCGGACTATGAGGCCGAGATGATCCCGTACGGCTTCGCCCGGGTCGCGGAATCGCTGCGTAACAACGGGACCAACGGCGACGACCCGCTGTACCGGCCGATCCGGGGCCGGCTCGCGTTGCTCGGCGCGCGGAGCTTCTTCGGCGTCACCAGCCGGGTGCCGCCGCTGCGCCGGAAGTTCATCGACACCATGTACCACTCGCGCGGCGGCCTGGACGACGTCGATGCCGAGGTGCCGGCCCAGGCGGCGCGGGATACCCAGACCGCCGGTCGGGAGGCGCGGACGGCCGGACCCGAACGGCGGACCGGTGCCTCCTGACCGGTGTCAGAGTCGCAGTTCGAGGGTCAGTTCGTCGCGCAGCGGGATGCCGTACTCGCCGATCCGCGGAATGCTGGGTTTGAGCCGCCGGGCCGTGTCCACGCCGCCCGGCGTCACGCCGACGATGCGCAGGCCGCGCCGTTGATAGAAGCGCAGCGCGTTGAGGTTGTCGTTCGTGGTGACCAGCCAGAGCCTGGTCACGCCGGACGCGCGGGCCAGCTCGGCGGCCGCGGCGAGCAGGGCGGTGCCAACGCCGGCTCGGGGCCGGGTGGCGTCGATCGTGACCACCTCCAGGCCGTCGTCGGTCACCTCGTAGGTGAGCAGGCCCACCAGCCGATCGTCGCGCAGCGCCAGCAACGCCGGGAGTTCCGCCGCGTCGTACGCCCGGCCGTGCGCCACCACGATCGTCCCGCCCCACGAGTCGGCGAGCGTCCGGACGATGACGTCCCGATCATCGCCCGTGCCGGTGCGGACCACCAGTTCGGTCACTCGTGGATTGTCCCCGCGCCCGTGACCGTACGGATGACCGGGGTGGTTTCCCGGTGCGACGCGACCGAGCCTGACGGGCCGCTGGAGGGACACCCGGATGCGTAACTGGTGGCCGCTCGTCGCGGTCTGTCTCGGCGCGTTCATGTTGCTCGTGGACGTGACAATCGTGGTCGTCGCGTTGCCCGTCCTCGGACCGGACCTGGGGGCCTCGTTCACCGACCTGCAGTGGGTGGTGGACGCGTACGCGGTGGCCCTGGCCGCACTGCTGATGGTCACCGGCACGCTCGCCGACCGGTTCGGGCGGCGGCGCGCCTACCTGGCCGGCCTGACGGTGTTCGCGATGGCGTCGCTGGCCTGCGGACTGGCTCCGAACGCCGCCGTGCTCAACGCGGCCCGGGTGGTGCAGGGCGTCGGGGCGGCGGCGATGTTCGCCAGCACCATGGCCCTGCTCCAGCTCGCCTACCGGGGTCGGGACCGGGCGATCGCCTTCGGAGTGTGGGGTGCCGTGACCGGTGCCGCCGCCGCGACCGGTCCCATCCTCGGCGGCCTGCTCACCGAGCACCTGAGCTGGCGGGCCATCTTCCTGGTGAACCTGCCGATCAGTGTCGCGGCGGCCGTGCTGGCCGTGGGCGTCCTCGCCGAGTCGCGGGATCCCGCAGCCCGGCGGATCGACGTGCCGGGGGCGGTCGGCTTCACCGCCGGGGCGGCCACCCTCACCTACGGCCTGATCCGGGCGGGCACGCACGGCTGGACGGCGACCGGCACGCTCGCCTGGTTCGCCGCGGCGGCGGTGGCGCTGGCCGCCTTCGTGGTGGTGGAGCGGCGTCGTCGGCATCCGATGCTGGACCTGGGTCTGTTGCGCCGCGCCTCGTTCGTGGGGGTGCTGGTCGCCGCGGCGCTGGTCTCGGCGGCGGCGTTCGGCTACACGGTCTACACGTCGCTGTGGTTGCAGACCACTCTCGACCTCGGCGCGGTCGGGGCGGGATTGGCGTTGCTGCCGATGAGCGGCGCCGCGTTCGTCACCTCGGCGGTGACGGCCCGCCGACTGGTGGGGGCCGACCCCCGGCTGACCGTCTGCGTCGGCCTGGTCCTGGTCGGCGTGGGGGCGCTGACCCAGAGTCCCCTGTCGGCGGGGTCGTCGTGGCCGAGCGTGCTGCCCGGTCTGCTGCTCGCGGGCGTCGGGGTGGGCGTCATCCTGCCCAACCTGAGCGCGGCCGCGATGGCCGCCGCGCCGGTCGAACGCAGTGGCATGGCGGCGGCCGCGCTGAACACCGCGCGCCAGCTCGGGTTCGCCCTCGGCGTCGCCGCGCTGGGCACGGTCTTCGCGCACCGCCTGGCGCCGGACCCGCTGACCGACCGCGCGGCTACCGCCGCGGCGCTCAGCGAGGCCCTGCTGGCGGCCGGCTGCGTAGGGCTGGCCGGCGCCGGCGTGGTGGCGCTGCTGATGCGCGGCGGGACGACCCACCCCGGCGCACCGGCACCGCGACACCGGGCGCCGGACGCGCCCGGCCGGTCCGGCCACCCGCTCACCGACGCCCGCTGACGGAGGCGGCGGAGCCTTCCGCCCGGCGCTCGGGTGATTCCGCGCAGTCCTCAGGACTCGGAAATGGCGTCGATCAGGTCACCCACCGGCTTGTCCGGCAGTGCCCGCGCGACGTCGGCCACCGCGACGATGCCCACCAGGTCGTGGCCGTCGATGACGGGCAACCGGCGCACCTGGTGCTGACCCATGGTTCGCAGAACCTCGGCGGCGTCGTCGTCGGCGCCGATTGTCACCGGCTTGCCCTGGGCCAGCTCGCCCGCGGTCACCGTGGCCGGATCCCGGCCCTCGGCCAGCGCCTTGATCACGATATCCCGGTCGGTGAGCATGCCCTTGAGCCGGTTGTCCTGACCACAGATCGGCATCGAACCGACACCGAGGTCGGCCATCTTGCGGGCGGCGTCGCGCAGTGACTCGCCCTCACCCACGCAGGTGACGTCCGGAGTCATGATTTCTCGGGCGGTAGCCATGAAGCTTCCTCCCTCTCGGGTTGTTGGGGGTGGACGGATCGCGTCCGGGTTCTGTCATACCCAGCTCAGGCGGCGCGATTCCGGTCCACGGCGTCTCCCCCGCCCGGGGGAGCGATTCACCCCGGCGCGGGTCCGGACCGGCCTGCCGGTCCGGCAGGGTGGGCGGCATGACGATCCGCCCCACACCACGTTTCGTGGGTTACGCCACCGTGGCCTCGATGCTGCCGTACCTCTCGCTGAAGGTGGCGTGGCTGGCTGGCAGCGACATCGGCGTGGAGGGGCCCAACGTGATGCGCGACGACACGTTCCTGACGGCCAACGCGATCACCGCCGGCATGGAGCTGACCGCCGCGGCGCTCGTGCTGGCCCTGGTCCACCAGTGGGGCAGGCGGCTACCGGCCTGGCTGCTGCTGTTTCCTATGTGGGCGGCCAGTGGACTGCTCGCCCCGGTGATGCTGGCCGCGCCGGTCGCCGGGCTCGTCCAGGCGATCGGCGGTTCCACCGTGACCGCCTCCGCCACCGACGGCAGCGCACCGGTCAGCGACCTACAACCGTGGGTGTACGGGCTGGTGTACACCGGTTTCGCGGTTCAGGGCGCCGGTCTGGCGCTGGCCTTCGCGCTGTACCTGCGGGGCCGCTGGGGCACCGTTCTCGGCACCCGGTTGTCCCACGACGAGTCCGGCGCCACCCACGGCGCGCAGGTGCTGGCGACGGCGGCGGTCGGCGGGCTCACCGCGGTGGTCGTCGTCCTCCACCTGTACTGGGCGCTCGGGGGTGTGGCCGGCCTGCCGAGCGGGTTGCGCGAGGGCCGGCAAGCCACCCAGCAGGTGACCGAGGCGACCTGGGTGCTGCTCGCGTTGGTTGGCGCGCTCGGGCTGGGCGCCCTCGTCGGACGGCGGCCGCGTGGCGCACGGCTGTGGCTGCCGCTCGCGGCGACCTGGGTCGGTGCCGGCGCGATGTTCTGGTGGGGTGCCTACCAGTTGATCACTCTGTTGGCGCCGGGCAGTCCGTTCGAGACGTCCGGGGACGTCGGCGGGTACGCCCTCGGCCTGATGGTGCAGACCGCGGCCGGCATGCTGGCCGCCGTCACGGGGATGTTCCACCTCGCCGAGATCTTCCACCACTCCCCGTCCCCCTCCCCGCCCCTCGCCCCCCGCTCCTGTCTCCCGTCGATCTAGGTGTACTGCCCATGGACGTTGGTGACACGGTCGGATCTTGAAATGGTGAGGACCTCCCGAGTAGGTGTGGAGCTACCACAACAGCCGCACCTGACTCA
>NZ_JBHTDD010000050.1:0-22917 GCF_042666615.1 Plantactinospora sp. GCM10030261 | reverse complement strand
GCGGACCGGCGCGGGCCGAGGCGGACCGGCGCGGGCCGAGGCCGGTGCGGCCCGGCGGGGGCGGGCCGGCGGGGGCGCGGCCCACCGGGCTCGCGGCCGGCGAAGGCCGGGCGGGCGGCACTCGCCGGCACGCCGCGGCCCCGGCGCGCGCGGTCGGTCAGCGGGCCGGGGTCTCCGGTGCGGAGTTCTCCAGCGGCACCGAGTGGGCGGGCACCAGTCCCAGGTGCACGGCCTGCCGGTCGAGGGCGGCGTCGAGCAGCCAGTCGGCGCCGACCCGGGCCCGGTTTCCGGGCATCGCCAACAGGTGGTACCCCCGGGTCACCGCCTTCGCCGGCAGCCCGGCCAGCGGCACGTTGAGCGGGTTCGCGGCCGCGTCGGTGCCGCCCAGGTCCACCACGAAGCCCAGGTCGTGGTGCCGGTACGGCTTCCGCCGACCCTGCCCGAACGAGGCTGCGATGTTGTGCGCGGCCAGCTTGCCCTGCCGCTCCGCGTGCTGCGCCGTCATCGTGGTGAGCGAACCCGGCCTGGTCAGGTCGGGTACGGCCGCAGCGTCCCCGCACGCGTACACCTCGGGGTGTCCCGGGACGTTGAGGAACTCGTCCACCACCAGCCGGCCCTTCTCGGTGCGCAGGCCCAGGTCGGCCACCAGCGGATCGGGCCGCACCCCCACGCACCAGACCAACGATCGGGTGGGCACGAACTGGCCGTCGCTGAGGTGTACCCCGTCGGCGGTCGCCTCCTTGACGGAGGTGCCCAGGCGCACGTCGACGCCCCGCTCGTCGAGCACCCCGTGGGCGGTCCGCGACATCCGCTCGTGCAGTTCGGGAAGCACCCGGTCGGCGATGTCCAGCAGCATCCAGCGGGGCCGCAGGCCGAGGTCGGGGTGCTGGGCGGCCAACTCGTCGGTGAACAACTGCCCGTGCGCGGCCACCTCGGTGCCGGTGTAACCCGCCCCCACCACCACGAATGTGCACCGGGCGGCGCGTTCCGCCGGATCGGTCGTCTGGGTCGCCTGCTCGATCTGGCCGACCACGTGATCGTGCAGGTAGAGCGCCTCCGGTAGGCCACGGAATCCGTGCGCGTGTTCGGTGACACCGGGGATCGGCAGCAGCTTGTTCACGCTGCCGACGGCCAGCACCAGCCGGTCGTACTCCATGGATCCCGACCGGTCCTCGGCGTCGGTGTAGCGCACCTGGCGGCCGGCCAGATCCACCCCGTCGGCCTCACCCACGACGAGCCGCACGCCGGGCAGGGATCCGGCAAGCGGGACCGAGATCCGGGTGGGACCCAGCACGCCGGCCGCGACCTCGGGCAGCAGCGGCAGGTAGAGGAAGTAGTCGGTCGAGTTGAGCAGGGTGATCTCCGCCCGGCCGCGGGCGAGTCGGGAGAGGGTTCTCGCGGCGTGGTAACCCGCGAATCCGGCACCAACGATCACGACACGGGGTTTGGTCATACCCGCCCGCCTTCCCGGACCGCCGCCACGCAAACCTCGCCAGGCAGGATGCGACGCGGTTCACCGGAACCCGAAGAACATTGACATTCATCGGTCTGGAGGCCGACGATGCGACGCATGCCTGATCGTGAAGCGAACGGCACCCGGCCCACCGGCACGGCGCGCCGCACGTTCCTGTCCGCCTCCGCCGCGACGGCGGCCGCCGCCGTCACCGCCGTCACCGTCCCGCTGGTCGCCGCGCCCGCGCAGGCGCGCGGCACCGACCCGCACAACGCGGATCCGGTACGCGGTCCCGGCCGACCCACCCGCCCGCAGGCACCCGACCGCGAGTTGCGGCAACTGCTCCGGGAGATCGACCGGGATCGGATCGAGGCCACCGTCCGCCGGCTTGTCGCCTTCGGGACCCGGCACACGCTGTCCGATCAGGACGATCCGGTGCACGGCATCGGCGCCGCCCGGGACTGGATCCACAACCGGTTGCTGGAGTACGCCGCGCCGTCGGCCGGCCGGATGACGGTGGCGCTCCAGTCGTACACCCAGGAGCCGGCGCCGCGGATCCCGACGCCGACGGTCATCACCAACGTGGTGGCCACCCTGCGCGGATCGGTCACCCCGGAACGGGTGTACGTGATCACCGGGCACTACGACTCCCGGGTGACCGACGTCATGGACTTCACAAGCGACGCGCCCGGCGCCGACGACGACGCCTCCGGGGTGGCGGTGCTGATGGAACTGGCCCGGGTGCTGGCGACCCGCAGTCCCGAGGCGACAATCGTGTTCGCCGCGGTGGCCGGCGAGGAGCAGGGCCTGTACGGCTCCGGACACCTGGCCCGGCAGTACAGGGCCGCCGGCACCGACATCCAGGCCATGTTCAGCAACGACATCGTCGGGGCCAGCCGCGCCGACGACGGCACCGTGGACGCCCGCGGCCTGCGGTTGTTCGCCGAAGGGGTGCCCACCTCGGAGACGCCCGAGCAGGCCGCCGTGCGTCGGTCGGTGGGCGGCGAGAACGACTCGCCGACCCGGCAACTCGCCCGGTTCGTGACCGACGTGGCGGAGAACGGCGCGACCGGCGCCGACGTGCGAATCATCTACCGGCGGGACCGCTACCGGCGGGGCAGCGACCACATCCCGTTCCTGGAGCAGGGCTATCCGGGGCTACGGTTCACCGAGCCGAACGAGGACTTCGCCCACCAGCACCAGGACGTCCGGGTGGAGGACGGCAAGCAGTACGGCGACCTGCCGGAGTTCTGCGACTTCGACTACATCACCCGGGTGGCGAAGGTGAACGGCGCCGTCCTGTGGTCGCTGGCGCAGGCCCCGGGCACCCCGAAGGGCGTGGTCATCGACACCACCCAGCTCACCAACGACACCACGCTGCGCTGGCAGCGCGGCCCGGAACCGGATCTCGCCGGGTACGAGGTGGTGTGGCGGGAGACGACCGCGCCGGACTGGCAGAAGGTGATCCCGGTGGGCGACGTCACCGAGGTGACCATCGACCTGTCGAAGGACAACGTATTCTTCGGCGTCCGCGCCGTGGACCAGACCGGACACCGCAGCCCCGTCGCCGCCCCGCTGTGAAGGAACGGAACCCTTCTCCAGCTCGCTGAGGGTGCCCCAGGAGCAGGCTCGTCCAGAACAGGTTGATCGGCAGACCGACGGCCGGATACGGCACCGGACCCCGGACCACCAGGTCGTAGCCGTGGGACGCGGCGCCGAACAGGAACAGGCCCGCCGCGACGAACACCACCGGTTGGGCCCTCACAGCAGTCCGGCCACCTTGTAGAGCACCAGCGATCCGGCGACCGCGACGTTCAGGCTGAGTCCGTGGCCGACCATCGGGATCTCCACGGCGGCGTCGAGCAGGTTCAGCGCCTCGGGCGGGATGCCGTCCGCCTCGTGCCCGAGCACCACGATGGTCCGTCGGCGGGCGGCCGGCAGGTCGGCCAGGCGGATGGCCTCGTCGGCCAGTTCCACCCCGAGCACGTGGGCGCCCGCCCGGCGTTCCCGGTCCAGCCAGCGCAGTGGCGAACCGATCCGGTGTACGCAGGTCGGGTGGCGCAGGGTGTTGCCGCGTTCCAGTGCGCCGTTCACCCAGTCGAACGGCGGTACCGCGAGGCAGGCGCCGACGGCGTCGCAGGTGCGCAGCAGGGTGCCCAGGTTGGCGCCGTGCATCGGCCACAGGGGTGCGGCCACGAGGTGGCCCCAGCAACGGTGGGCGCGGGGGCGGCGGGCGACACGCGTTTCGTGCCGGGTCCGCGCCCGGATCGCCGGGCTCACCGGCCGCCGGCGGCTCCGCCGGAGAGGTCGTCGGTCATCGTACGGGCGCTTCGCGGCGCACCCGGGCCATCGACGGGGACGGGACGCGTCTCAGCATAGCGGCGAAGATCGTCCATGCGGTACCGTCCGACTGTCGGAGCCATCCTCGGATCGGAGGCACCCATGTGCATCGCACTCCTCGACCCGGTGACCTTCCCGGCTTCGACGCGCCGCGGCTGAGCGCCGTCGCGGTGATCGTTCGTCGTTCCCGTAACTCTCCGGAGTGGACGGGCACGACCAACTGACCGACCGGCCGTACCGCGGCCGCCTCGAAGCGCGTCCACCCGGCGTGCGGGCCGTCCCGCCGCCGTCTGCCCGGCACCCGTCGTGGTGCCGTTGTCACGCCTGTCGAGGAGAACGCGTGTTTCCGCATGTCCCGACCGGGCGCCCCGGTGTGCCCGGCGTTTCCACCACCCCGGTTTCCGTCCCTCGGACGGGGTGGATCCGATGACCTCCACCAGCGTCCCACCCCGGCTCGGCCGGGACTTCCACGCCGTCTGGCTGGCCAGCGCCGTGTCGAACCTGGGCGACGGCGTCACCATGGTGGCCGGCCCGTTGCTGGTCGCCTCCCTCACCACCGATCGGTCGCTGATCGCCGGGGCGGTCCTCGCCCAGCAACTGCCCTGGCTGCTGTTGGCACTGGTCAGCGGCGCCCTGGTGGACCGCCTCGACCGCCGGCGGCTGATCGTGGCCGTCAACCTGGGCCGGGGCGTGGTGCTCGCCGCGCTGGCGGTCACGATCGTCACCGGCACCGTCGGCATTCCCGCCATCTATCTGGCATTTTTCCTGCTCGGCACCGGCGAGACGCTCGCGGACACGGCGTCCTCGGCGTTGCTGCCGAGCATCGTGCCGGCCGAGCGACTGGAGCAGGCGAACGCCAGGCTGATGGCCACCTTCGTGGTGGGCAACCAGTTCGCCGCCAAGCCGCTCGGGGCGTACCTGTTCGTGGCCGGGGTGGCCGTGCCGTTCGGCGTCGACGCGGCCAGCTTCGGGTTGGCCGCGGTGCTGCTGGCGGTGGTGCGCTGGCGGCCGGTGTCGCCGGCCACCGCCCAGGCCGGCCTTCCGCGGCGGCGCGGCCTGCTCGCCGAGATCACCGACGGCGTACGCGCGCTGTGGTCGCTGCCCGCGTTGCGCCTGCTCGCGGTGTGCCTCGCGGTGATGAACGTGGCGTTCTGCGCGGCGTTCGCGGTCTTCGTGCTGTACGCCGAGCAGCGCCTGGGGCTCGATCCGCTGCGGTACGGGGTGCTACTGACCGCGTCGGCGGCCGGTGGGCTGCTCGGCACCTGGCTGGCTCCCCGGCTGCGACGCCGGTTCGGCACGGCGAACCTGCTGCGGGCCGGTCTGCTGATCGAGGTGAGCATCCAGGTGGTGCTCGCCGGCACCCGGTCACCGTGGGTGGCCGGCCTGGTGCTTGTGGTCTTCGGGGTGCACACCATGGTCTGGGGGGTGCTGGTGGTGTCGCTGCGGCAGCGGCTGGTGCCTGATCACCTGCGCGGCCGGGTGGGCAGCGTCTACTCGCTGCTGGACCTGGGTGGCGCCGCGGTCGGCACCGCCGTCGGCGGGGCGCTGGCCGGGCTGACCGGCACCGTGGTGGCGCCGTTCTGGGCCGCCAGCGCCGCGATGACCGTACTGGCCATGGCGGTGTGGCGCCCGATGGCGGTCGTCAACCGCTGACCGACCTGCGAGGAAGGGGCCCTTCTTATCGCTTTCGGTATAGGAAGGGCCCCTTGTTAACCGGCCACCGGGTGACCCGGGCGGCCAGTTACGCAAATGCAGCTTGACCACTACAGGGTGCTTACCTACGGTATGCCAAAAGCTTTTGCCAAAAGGTTTTGGCAGCAGCGTCGATCCGACCCCACTCTCTCCTCCGGCGTGCCCGCCCGCCGGGTCTCCCCCGTTCTCCCCCCTTCTGATCGGAGTCAACGATGGCCTCTCGCAACGCCTGGCCCACGAGCGGCAGCGTCCCGACGACGAGCGACGGCGCGCCGGTGGTCACCGGCGGCTGGCGCCGCCGCGGCTTCCTCGGCCTCACCGCCGGCGCTGGCCTGGCCGCGTTCACCAGCGCGTGCGGCGCTGGTGGCACCAGCGACGCCGGGGCGTCCGACGCCCAGACCCTCACCGTGGCCTGCGAGGGCGGCGGCAAGATCGAGCTGCAGCCGGTGGTGGACAAGTTCCAGCGCGACACCGGCAGCACGGTCACCCTGGTCGAGCTGCCGTACGACGGCCTGTTCAACCGGCTCACCAGCGAGCTGTCCAACGGCAAGCCGTCGTTCGACGTGTGCGCGGTCGACGCCGTGTGGCTGCCGCTGTTCGCCGGCAAGCTGGCCCCGATCGACAAGCTGTTCACCGACGAGGTGAAGAACGACCTGTTCCCCGCGTTGGTCAGCGAGGCCCAGGTCGACGGGACGTTCGTCGGCATGCCGGTGTGGACCAACACCGAGATCCTGCTCTACCGCAAGGACCTGTTCGACGACGCCAAGGAGAAGTCGGCCTTCGCGGCGAAGTACGGCTACCCGCTCGCTCCGCCGACCACCTGGCAGCAGTTCACCGACGTGGCCACCTTCTTCACCCGACCCGGCCAGCAGCTCTACGGCACCGACGTCAAGGGCGCAGTGGAGACCGAGTGGTTGGCGCACGTCCTGCAGGCCGGTTCGCCCGGCGTCGTGCTCGACGACAACGGCGCCGTGATCGTCGACAACGCGCAGCACGTCGCCGCGCTCGCCTTCTACGCCGACCTCAACAACAAGCACAAGGTGGCCCCCAGCGGTGCCGCGCAGACCGACTGGAACGCCGCACAGAACCTGTTCAACCAGGGTCAAACCGCCATGACCCGGTTCTGGGCACACGCGTACCGGCAGATCCCGGCCGACGCCAAGGTCGCCGGCAAGGTCGGCGCGGCGCCAATGATCGGCGGCACCGCCGGCGTCGCCGGCATCCCCGGGCCGTGGTACCTCTCCGCCCCGCAGGGCGGCGCCAAGCAGGACCTCGCCGAGCAGTTCATCAAGGCCGCGTACGACGACAACGCGCTGAGCATCGACACCAGCCTCGGCCTCGCCGCCCGCAAGTCCGCCTACCAGCAGTACGCGGACAAGCCCGGCTTCGAGTCGTTCGGCCCGCTGCTGACCACGCTTAACGCCAGCGCCACGAAGGCCCGGCCGGCCACCCCGCACTGGCAGCGGATCGTGGACAGCGTCCTGATCCCGACCATCCAGAAGGCGCTGACCCCGGGAGCCGACTACGCCGCCCTGCTCAAGGCCGCCCGTACCCAGATCGAGGGAATCATCAAGTGACCCGGACAGCGCCGGTGGCGCCGCCGCGGACCCCACCCCCGGCGCCGCGACCCGCCGCGCGCCCGGGCCGGTCGCGGACCCGGGGCCGGTTGTCGGACGCGGGGTACGCCACCCTGCTCGCCGCGCCGGCCGCGGTGGTGCTGCTCGCGCTGGTCGGCTGGCCGTTGGTGCGGCTCGCCGTGGACAGCCTGTACACCGGATCCGGGCTGGGTGACGGGCGCGGCTTCGCCGGGCTGGACAACTACGTCACCGCGCTCACCGACCCAGGCATCCGCGCCGCGGCCGGCCGCACCCTCGCGTACACGGTGATCGTGGTGACCGCCGAGCTGCTGCTCGGCCTCGGCGTGGCCCTGCTGTTCCACCGCCTGGGACCGAAGGCCCGGATCCTGCAGACGCTGTTCCTCTACCCGCTGATGATCGCGCCGGTGGTGGCCGGCCTGCTCTGGCGGTTCCTGATGATCGACAACGTCGGCATCGTGAACGAACTGCTGTACCGGGCGGGCGTCCTCGACTCCCCCGGCGACATCTCCTGGCTCAGCGACCCGGACCTGGTGCTGTTCGCGGTGGCGCTGCCGGACATCTGGCTGACCACCTCGTTCATGACCCTGGTCCTCTACGCGGGCCTGCAGGCCATCCCGCCGGACCTGTACGAGGCCGCCCGGCTCGACGGCGCCCGCGGGCTGCGCCTGCTGGTAAGCGTCACGCTGCCGCTGCTGCGGCCGATCATCGCGGTGGCCCTGGTCATCCGGGGCGTGGACGCGGCGCGGGCGTTCGACGTGATCCTCATCCAGACCGACGGTGGCCCGCAGTCGGCCTCGGAGACGTTGAGCCTGACCATCTACAAGACGATGGTCAGCTTCAACGACCCGGGGACGGCCGCCGCCACCAGCACCCTTTTCATGATCGTCATGATGGTGGTCGCCATGGTCGCGGTGCTGACCATCTGGCGGCCGGGCAGGGAGTCCTGATGTCCCCTCGTACGGTCGCGCGGGTCAAGACCGCGCTGCTCTGGGCGCTCGCCGTGCTGGTCGTGGTGATCTACGGCTTCCCGTTCGTCTACCTCGTGCTCACCTCGGTCAAGCCGCCCGTCGACGCGATCGCGGTGCCGCCCACCGTGCTGCCGCAGCGGTTCAGCCTGGACAACTACGTCACCGCGCTGAACCGGCCCGGGGTGACCGCGTCGTTCATCAACAGTGTGAGCACCGCCGTGCTGGCCACGGTGCTGTCCATGGCGCTGGCCATCCCGGCCGCCTGGGGCATCACCCGCTACCGCACCCGGGCCGGGCGGCTGCTGATGGCCGGTTCGTTGCTGGTCCGGATGGCCCCCGCGGTGGCGATCGGCATTCCGCTTGTCACCATCCTCGGCGCGGTGAACCTGACCGACACCCCCACCGGTCTGGCCCTGGCCCAGACCACCGTCGCGTTGCCGCTGTCGATCTGGCTGCTGGCCAGCTTCTTCGAGGGCGTCCCCCGGGAGATCGAGGAGGCCGCGCTTGTGGACGGCTGCGGCCGGTTCCGGGCGCTGCTGCGGGTGATCCTGCCGGTGGTGTCCGGCGGGGTCGCGGTCACCGCCATCTTCGCGTTCCTCGCCTCCTGGAACGAGTTCCTCTTCGCCCTGCTACTCACCTCGATCCGGGCGCAGACCACCCCGATCGCCATCGCCAACTTCCAGAGCCAGTTCGGCCTCGACTGGGGGCCGATGACGGCGCTGGCCACCCTCTACTCCGTACCCGCGGTCGTCCTGACGCTGCTGCTGCAACGGCGGATCGTCGCCGGGCTCAGCCTCGGCGCGGTCAAGGGCTGACATCCCGCACCACCGAAAGGAATCTCCATGTCGTTCTGGCAACCCACCAGCCCGCTCGCCGGGCTGTCCCGGGTCAAGGCCGGCCGCTCCAAGCGGGAGTCGAGCTGGGACCGGACCGGCGGTAACCGTGACTTCACGACGGTGCCACCCGGTGAGACCGCCGTGCTGGCCGACATCACCGGCACCGGCGTCATCGAACACATCTGGCTCACCACCCGCTGCTACTCGGAGAAATACCTGCGCAAGCTGGTCGTCGAGATGTACTGGGACGGCGAGGAGAACCCCAGCGTCCGCAGCCCGCTCGGCGACTTCTTCGGTGTCGGGCACGCCACCTGCACGCACTACGTGTCGCTGCCGCTGAGCATGGTGTTCGGCCCCCGCCGCGGACCCAAGGGGCCGTTCGCCGCGGCGATGAACTCGTACTTCCCGATGCCGTTCGGCAGCGCGGCGAAGATCGTCATCCGCAACGAGAGCGACAAGCCGATCGAGAACCTGTTCTACTACGTCGACTACGAGCTGACCGACGAGGCGAAGCCGGAGGATGTGGCCTACTTCCACGCCTACTACCGGCAGGAGAAGCCGTGCACCCCGGTGCCGAACGGGCTCGCACCCGGGGAGTTGCCAGCGCCCTGGGACCTGCCCGGCACCAACCTCACCGGCGACGAGAACTACGTCATCCTGGACGCCGAGGGCACCGGCCACTACGTCGGCTGCGTGCTCAACATCGACAACCACAACGCGTCCAACCAGCCGTACAGCTGGCCGGGCGAGGGCGACGACATGATCTTTATCGACGGCGAGCAATGGCCCCCGTCGCTGCACGGCACCGGCACCGAGGACTACTTCAACGCCGCCTGGGGCTTCCCCAGCGGGGCGTACGCCGGCCCGTACCACGGCATCAGCCTGGCCAGCAGCCCACAGGAACACTTCGGGCTGTGGAGCATGTACCGATTCCACATCGAGGACCCGGTCCGGTTCAGCTCCTCGATCCGGGTCACCATCGAGCACGGCCATGCCAACGACCAGGGCAACGACTTCTCCTCGGTGGCGTACTGGTACCAGCACCACCCGCACAAGCCGCTCGCGGAGTTGCCACCCGTGCAGGAACGGCTGCCCCGGCGCTGGCCGGAACACGGCCTGTGGGACGAGTGACCGGTCCGATACCGTGGGCCGGCCGTCCATCCCGGACGGCGCGGCCCCGGCGAACAGTGCGATGGTGAGCTGATGGGATCCAAGGCGAGCATTCGCGACGTCGCCGCCGCGGCGGGCGTCTCGGTGACCACCGTGTCCCACGTGCTCAACCGGAAGGACGGCACCCGGGTCAGCCCGGAAACCCGGGAACGGGTGGAGTCGGCCGCCCGCCGGCTCGGCTACGCGGCGAACGGGTTGGCGCGCGGGCTGCGGTTGCGTCGCTCGCACACCCTCGGACTGCTCAGCGACCAGATCGCCACCACCCCGCACGCCGGACGGATCATCCTCGGCGCCCAGGAGGCGGCGTCGGCGCGCGGTTGGGTGCTCATGTTGCTGACCACCGGCGGTGACCCGGAGGTCGAGCGACGCGAGATCCAGGCGCTCGCCCAGCACCGGGTGGACGGGGTGCTCTACGCGACCATGTATCACCAGGTCGTCCGGGTGCCCGACGAGCTGCGTCCGATGCCGGTCGTGTTGCTCGACGCGAGCAGCACCGACACCACGCTGCCCTCCGTGGTGCCGGACGAGCGGGACGGCGGCCGGGTCGCCACCGCGGAACTGCTCGATGCCGGCCACCACCGGATCGGATTCGTGACAAACGTGGACGACATCCCCGCCACCCGAGGTCGACTACTGGGTTACCAGGAAGCTCTGCGGTCCGCGGAACTCACCCCGGACCCGCGTTACGTCATCGCCGAGGAGTCGGACACGAACGGTGGCTACCGGGCCGCGCGGGCCTTGCTCGACCGCACCGACCGGCCCACCGCGCTGTTCTGCTTCAACGACCGGATGGCGATGGGCGCCTACCGGGCCGCCGCCGAACTCGGCCTACGCATTCCCGACGACCTGTCGGTGGTCGGCTTCGACAACCAGGAGTTGATCGCCGAAGGGCTGCACCCGGGCCTCACCACCGTCGCGCTGCCGCACTACGAGATGGGCGCCTGGGCGGTCGAAACGATGGTCACCCTGCTCGATGCGCCCTCCGGTCCCCGCCGACCGGCCGCCCGGCAGGTCGTCATGCCCTGCCCGCTGGTACGTCGGGACTCGGTCACCGCCCCCGCCTAGCTCCGGATCCATCAAACGCCCCGTCGCGCCCGTCGACCTCCCCGCCCGACGCCGCGATCCGCCACCGTTGCCACGGTGGCGCCTACCCGAAGGACGAACCGTGCTACGACTGCCCGACGCCTGGATCTGGGACTTCTGGTTCGCCCGCGACGGCGACACCCACCACCTGTTCTTCCTGCGGGCTTCCCGGGCGCTCGGCGATCCGGACCGCCGGCACTTTCGGGCCAGCGTCGGCCACGCCATCTCGACCGACCTGCGCACCTGGACCCAGGTGACCGACGCGTTGGTTCCCGCCGACCGGCCCGCGTTCGACGACGTCGCCACCTGGACCGGTTCGGTCCTGCGTGGACCGGACGACCGGTGGTACATGTTCTACACCGGCGCCGGCAGCACCGAGCGGGCCCTGGTCCAGCGGATCGGCCTGGCCACCTCGACCGACCTGACGACCTGGCACCGGCACCCGACCTCCCCGGTGCTCACCGCCGCCGGCCGCTGGTACGAGCGGTTCGGCGACTCCACCTGGCATGACGAGGCGTGGCGCGACCCCTGGGTGTTCCCCGACCCGGGCGGCGACGGCTGGCACATGCTGATCACGGCGCGGGCCAACGAGGGACCGGTCGACGACCGGGGGGTCATCGGACACGCCCGCTCGCACGATCTGGTGCGGTGGACCGCGCAACCACCGCTGACCGCCCCGGGCAGCGGCTTCGGCCACCTGGAGGTGCCGCAGGTCGAGGTCGTCGACGGGCGGCCGGTACTGATCTTCTCCTGCCTCCGCGACCAGTTGGCCCGGCGCCGCCCCGACGCGGCCGCGGCGGCCGGGGTATGGGTGGTACCGGGTGACTCCCTGCTCGGTCCGTTCGACGCCAGTCACGCCCAGCGGCTCACCGACGACAGCCTCTACAGCGGCCGGCTGGTCCGCGACGCCGCCGGCCGGTGGCAGCTGCTCGCCTTCCTCAACCACGATGCCGACGGTCGGTTCGTCGGGGAGCTGAGCGACCCCATCCCGGTCCGGGTCACCGGCGACGGCACGGTCCTGCTGGGCGACGCGGAGCCCGGAACCCCGTACTCGGTGCTGGGCCGCCGCACCCCCGTGCCGGACCCGGCGCAGGCGGGTGGCACCGCGCCCAGCCAGGCCGTCGCGGCCGGGGCCTGACGTGCTGACCGTCCTCGGCGAGGCCGTCGTCGACCTCGCGGCGCACGGCCGCGACGGTCTGTTCGCCGCCCACCCGGGCGGCAGCCCGCTGAACGTCGCCGTGGGCCTGGCCCGCCTGGACCGGCCCACCGCGCTGCTCGGCCGGCTCTCCAGCACCGCACTCGGTCGCCGGCTGCGGGCGCACGCCATCGCCAACGGCGTGGACCTCAGTGCGGTGGCCACCGACGACCGACCGGCCACCCTCGCGGTGGTGTCGCTGGACGGGGCGGGTGCCGCGGTGTACGACTTCTACCTCGACGGCACCGCCGACTGGTACTGGGCGGCGGAGGAACTGGCCAGGCCCCCGTGCGGCACCCGGATACTGCACACCGGGTCCCTCACCGCGCTGCTGCCGCCGGGCGCGGATCTGGTCGCCGACCTGGTGGCCCGGCTGCACGCGGACGGGGAGGTGCTGGTCAGCCTCGATCCCAACGTGCGGCCGGCGGTGGTCGGGGACCCGGACGAGGCCCGGGCCCGGTTGCTCGCCCTGGCCGCGCACACGCACCTGGTCAAGGCCAGCGACGACGACCTGGCCTGGTGGTTCCCCGGGATGCCGGTCGAGGCCGCCGCCCACCGGCTCCTCGACACCGGCGTAGGGCTCGTCGTGGTGACCCGAGGGGCCGCCGGATCGGTCGCGGTGACAGCCGGGCGGATCGTTCGGCGCCCGGCCCGCCGGGTGACCGTGGTGGACACCGTCGGTGCCGGTGACGCGTTCACCGCTGGCCTGCTGGACGCGCTCCTCGACGCCGACGAGGCCGCCCCGGATCGGCTCGGCACGCTGGACACCGACCGGCTCGGCGCAGTGCTCGACCACGCCACCCGGGTCGCGGCCATCACCTGCACCCGTGCGGGCGCCGACCCGCCGCGCCGGGCCGAGCTGTAGCCGGCCTTCCATCGGCCGGCATCCGGTGGGTAACGGACGGCCGGCGTCCCTCAGGCGTCGGCGCTGTCAGCCGGGCGGCGTGGCCTCGGTCGGCAGCGGGATCTGCACGAAGGTGGCACCGCGCAGGTCCAACCAGGCCCGGTCCGGCCCGCGCACCAGACGCAGCATCACGGCGGCGCACCCCGGGCAGCGCGCCACCAGGCCCGGTGCCTGCGGATAGACCCGCAGGCCGGCCATCGGCCCGGTGCGTCCGCAACCGGCGCACCGGCCGGTGGCGCCGCTCAGGTCCACCGCGAACACCTCCCGCAGCGGCCCGTCCAGCATGTTGCCGTCCAGGTGGGACTGTTCCGGCATCTCGCCTCCTCGTCGGTCGGCCCGGTCGCCATCGCCGGGCCGTCGCTCAGCCGGTCGGGCCGAACCGTTCCGTCGCTCAGCCGGTCGGGCCGAACCGTTCCGTGCGGATCCGCTCGGTCGGATGCCCCGCATCGACCAGCAGGTCCGCCGCCGCCTCCACGAAACCGGTCGGGCCGCAGACGTAGCACGCCGGCTCCCGGTCGGCCGGCCAGCCGTGCGCGTCGAGGTCCGCCGCGGTGGTCCGGTGCGGCGGGTCGGGCCAGCCGTCCGGCACGGCGCGGGTGTAGACGTACCCGACCTCCAGGCCGGCGTCGGCCGCGTCCCGCAGTTCGGCCCCGTAGATGACGTCGGCGGGCGTCCGGACCGAGTAGATCAGCCGGACCGGTGCCCGGCTGCCCGCCGCCCGGTGGGCGCGGACCATCGCCATCAGCGGCACGATCCCCGATCCGCCGGCCACCAGCAGCAGCGGCGGGGCGTCGGCCGGCCGCCAGACGAACCATCCGCCGACCGGCCCGCGGATCTCCACCGGGTCGCCGACGGCGAACACGTCGAGCAGGTACGGCGACACCTCCCCATCGGGTACGCGTTGCACGGTGAGGTCGATCCGGCCCGCGTCGGCCGGGCCGGCCAGCGAGTAGGCCCGCTCGGCCCGGTAGCCGTCGGGGGCGGTGAGCCGGACGTCCACGTGCTGCCCTGGCAGGTGCCCCGGCCAGTCCGGGACGTCCAGCACCAGGGTGGCGGCCGTGGCGGTCTCCTCCCGGCGGCCCGCCAGGTGCGCCACCCGCCAGCTCAGTCGCCCTGGTACCGCTGCTCGCGCCACGGGTCACCGTAGTCGTGGTAGCCGGCGGTCTCCCAGAAGCCGGACTCGTCCGTCGGCGTCAACCTGATGCCGTTGAGCCATTTCGCCGACTTCCAGAAGTAGAGGTGCGGCACCAGCAACCGGGCCGGGCCGCCGTGTTCGGCGGGCAGCGGATCGCCGTCGTACTTGTGTACCACCCAGGCCCGACCGTCACGCAGGTCCTCCAGCGGCAGGTTCGTGGTGTAGCCGCCATACGACTCGGCGAGCGCGTGGTCGGCGCTCGTCTCCACCTCGTCGAGCAGCACGTCCAGTGACACGCCGGTCCACCGGGTGCCCAGCTTGGACCAGCGGGTCACGCAGTGGATGTCGACAGTCGGCGTCTCCGCCGGCAGGGCGAGGAAGTCGGTCCAGGACCATCGGTGCCGCTCGCCCGTCTCGGTGGTGATCACCAACTCCCATTCGTCGAGCGGCACGCGGGGAGTCGGTCCGGCGGAAAGCACCGGGAAGTCATCCACCAGGTACTGGCCCGGCGGCAGGTCCGCCGCACCGGTGCGCCGTCGGCCGGTGAAGCCTCTCGACACGATGCCCATCCGCTAGTCGTACCACCCGGTCGGCCAGCGCGCACCGGTTGCCGGCAACCAGCCCTCGCGGGCCGGCCGCGGGGCCGGGGTTCCGCCGACCGGGCACGGGTGGGCAGGATGGAACCTCGGACCAGGGCGACGGGAGGTCGGCGTGGCGTCGACGGCACGGCGGATGTGGCGGTTGTTCGAGCCGGTGCACGCGGTCACCTACTTCGCGCCGGCGGCGCGCACCGCGTACGAGGAGGCGGGGCTGCGCGGTTTCTGGCGCGGCTACTTCGCCGGTCGGGCGGCACCTCTCGGTCCGGTCGGGCCGGGGCCGGTGGTCGCGACGTTCTTCGGCTTCGCCCCCGGCATGGTGGCCCGCGCGATGCCCGATGTGTGGCGGCGGCTTGAACCCGCCGGGGTGCTTCGCGCCCGGCTCGACGGCGCGCGTCGGGTCCTGCGCGCGTTGCCCGACCTTCCCCCGGCCCGGGTGTCGGAGGCGACGGAACTGCTCCGCGCCGCGGCCGGCGGGATCGACCCGGCCGGCCGGCCGCTCGCCGCCGCGAACGCCGACCTGCCCTGGCCCGACGACGACCTCGGCGTGCTCTGGCAGGCCGCCACCGTCCTGCGCGAGCACCGCGGCGACGGGCACGTGGCGGCGCTGCTGGTGCACGGCCTGGACGGGCTGGAGTCCCTGGTGTGGCGGGCCGCCGTGGACGGCGACCGGACGGTGCTGCAACGCGCCCGCGGATGGACCGACGAGGAGTGGGCGGCCGGCCAGGAACGGCTTGTCGACCGGGGTTGGCTCACCCCCGATGGGCGGCCGACGCCCGTCGCGATCGCCGCCCGGGACGACATCGAGCGGTGCACCGACGCTCTGGCCGAGGCCCCGTGGCGGCGGCTCGGCACCGAACGCACCGAGCGGTTGGCGGGTCTGCTCGGACCGATCGCGGTCGCCGCGGCCGGCGTCCTGCCGTACCCGAACGCGATCGGCCTGGCGCCGCCGGCCGGGTCGGGGCGGGCGGCGGCACCGTCATGACCGCCGGCCCGGGCGTTGCGGGCGGCGACACCGTCGTGGCCGCCGCCGGCCACCGGATCAACGGCCTCCGCTGATCCGCTCGTGCGATCCGAGGGTCTCCCGGGTGGCACGCAGGCTGGTGAGGGTGACCACCACCAGGACGCCGACGATCACGCCGAGCGAGGCCAGGGTGGGGATCTCCGGCACGGTGTCCCAGACCCCGTGCGCCCAGTGCAGGGCCAGCTTGAGCCCGATGAACCCGAGGATGACCGCGAGGCCGTAGCTCAGGTGCACCAGCCGGCTGAGCGCGGCGTGCAGCACGAAGTAGAGCGCCCGGAGGCCGAGCAGGGCGAACGCGTTGGTGGCGAAGACCAGGTACGGATCCTCGGTGATGCCGTACACGGCGGGCACCGAGTCGACCGCGAAGACCACGTCGGTGGCGAGCACCGCGACCACCACGAGCGCCATCGGGGTGAGTGCCCGCTTGCCGTCGACCCGCACGATCATCCGGGTCCCGTGGTAGTCGTCGGTGACCGGCATCATCCGCCGCAGCACCCGGACCGACCGCATCTTGGAGATCTCGACGTGCTGGTCGTGCCCTTTCGTCGCGTCCCGGAGCAGCTTGATCGCGGTGGCGATGAGGATCGCGGCGAAGAGCAGGAACGCCCAGTCCAGGGTCTGCAGGGCGGCGGCGCCGAGGGCGATGAAGATGCCGCGCAGCACCAGGGCGCCGGCGATGCCGTACAGCAGCACCCGCTGGGCCAGCGCGGCCGGCACCGCGAACGCGGCCAGCAGCAGCATGAAGACGAACAGGTTGTCGACCGAGAGCGACTTCTCGACCAGGTAACCGGTGAGGTACTCCAGGCCACGGCCGCTGTCGAAGCGGAACCAGATGAACACGCCGAAGGCCAGCGGCAACGCCACATAGAAGGCGGACCAGCCGAGCGCCTCCCGGATGGACACCTCGTGCGGCCGGCGGGTCACCAGGAAGTCGAGCACGAGCAGGCCGAGGACGCCGAGGATCGTGACGGTCCACAGCATCGGCGAACCCACGGAATCCAGCGCGGGCGCGGCAAGATAGGACGATCCGGTCATCAGGCCTCCTCGAACACCATGGCATGTCCGAGGTCTCCTTCACCCACGATTGTGGGCAACCATCCGAGGCGCCGGTGGCGGCGTCCGTACTGACCGGAATGGTTCCTGACCTGACCGCGGTCGTGGGAAGTACTCCCCTCGCGGCTAAGGCTAGACCAGGCCAGATGCGATCGCCAAGCGGGCGGGACGCTGCCCTAAGGTGGGCCCGGTGACCGAGGACACAGCGCCCGCCGGCCCGCTCACCGGCGTACGGGTGGTGGAGCTGGCCGGCATCGGACCCGGCCCGTTCACCGCGATGCTGCTCGCCGACATGGGGGCCGACGTGGTTCGGGTGGACCGGGCGTCCGTGGTCGACCCGTCGGCGTTCGGCACGCCGCACCCGGACCTGCTCAACCGGGGGCGCCGCTCGATCGGGGTGGACCTCAAGCAGCCCGCCGGGCGGGACCTGGTGCTGGATCTGGTGGCCGGCGCGGAGGTGCTGCTGGAGGGCTTCCGGCCGGGGGTCACCGAGCGGCTGGGGCTGGGGCCCGCCGAGTGCCACGCGGTCAATCCGAACCTGGTGTACGGGCGGATGACCGGCTGGGGGCAGGACGGGCCGAACGCCGGGTACGCCGGGCACGACATCGACTATCTGGCGCTCACCGGGGCGCTGCACGGCATCGGCCGGGCGGACGAACCGCCGGTGCCACCGCTGAACCTGCTCGGCGACTTCGGCGGCGGCGGGATGATGTTGGCCTTCGGCGTGGTCTGCGCCCTGCACGCGGTCCGGGCCGGCGGCACCGGTCAGGTGGTCGACGCCGCGATCGTGGACGGCGTGGCGGTGCTGTCCACCCAGATCCACGCGCTACGCCGGATGGGGATGTGGCAGGACGCGCGGGGGGCGAACCTGCTCGACGGCGGCGCCCCGTTCTACGCCACGTACGAGTGCGCGGACGGTCGGCACCTGGCGGTCGGCGCGCTGGAGCCCCAGTTCTACGCGGAACTGGTACGCCGGACCGGGTTCGAGCCGCCGGAGGGCGAGGGCCGGGACCGCACCGATCCGGGCCAGTGGCCGGCCGCGCGGCGGCACTGGGCGGAGTTGTTCCGCAGCCGCACCCGGGACGAGTGGGTCGAGTTGCTGGGCTCCGGCGACGCCTGTGTGGCGCCGGTGCTGGACTGGGCGGAGGCTCCCGAGCACCCGCACCTGGCGGCGCGCGGGGTGTTCGTCTCCCCCGACGGCGTGACCCAGCCGGCGCCGGCTCCCCGATTCAGCCGGACCCCGGGCGCGATCCGCCGGCCGCCGCCGCATCCCGGTGAGCACACCGACGAGATCCTGGCCGAGCTGGGCCGGTCCGGTGCGGCGATCCGGCGGCTACGGGACGGCGGCGCGGTGGCCTGAGCGCGCCGGGCCGTCAGCCCCCGCCCCGTCGATCTTGCACTATGGGTTGGCCTTTTGCGCCTTCAATCCCTTTTGTCGGCGCCAAAACTCCAAGATCGCGGGGCCGGGGCCGGGGGCGGGGGCGGGGGCGGGAGCTCAGCGTCGCTGGGGGGCGCCCGGTGCGGGGGCCGGCTCGACAAGCGTTCCGTAGTCCGCTGGTAGCCGGGCCACCAGGTCGTCGAACTCCGCGCCCTCGACCGCTTCGCGCAGGGCGTGGAACAGCGCCCGCGCGGCGTCCCGGGCCGCCTCCTCCCCCGTCTCCGCGCGTGTCGCCACCCGACGGACGAACTCGGCGGCGTCGAAGGACTCGGCGGCGTCGTCGGGCGGCCGTAACAGGCCCTGCAGGGGCAACGGGAGTTGGGTGGCGAGATCCAGCGCGGCGCCCCCGGGCAGCCGGTCGTTCAGCGTCTCCAGAGCGGCCCGGCTCAGTTCGACGGCCCGGTCGACATCCACCCCGGCACGCCGGGCGACAAGGTTGACGAAGGTGTCGTAGTCCATGGTGACGCCCCTCCCCCGGCGGCGGGCCACTCCCCCGGCCGCGAGCCAGCGGCGTACCCGCGGGAGGCGGCGCCTAACGGCGGCGCGCGGCAGGCGTGCCGGCGCCGGCACCGGGTATGCCGCGCCACCGTGGTCGGCGGCGACAGTGCGCCGACGGGCGGACAACCGGGCGCGGGGGCGGGGCGGGCGAGGCGGTGTGCCGACACAGCGGCAGCGGTGAGGAGCGCGATCGATGACGACCAACGAGCAGGTGATGCGGTACCTCTCGGCGATGGACTATCCGGCCGGCAAGGACGAGATCCTGCGGGAGGCGCAGCGGGCGGGCGCGCCGCCGGAGGTGCTCCGCGCGTTGCGGGCGATCCCACCGGTGGACTATGCCAACACCAACGAGGTGGTCCGGTCGGCCCGCACCGAGTTGGCGCCGGAGGTCGACGCGGGCGAGCGGGCCGGCAAGGCGCGCGACCGTCGGCACCAGCGGGTGGCCCGCGACCTGCGGTCCATCTGAGGCGGCCTGCCAGAGGTCGGACGAGGTGCCAGGACAGGGCTGGCATCGCCTGGAGCACCACGTCCGACCGCACCCGGCGACGGTGCGGCGTCCGAACCGGACGCGCTCGCCGGATTGGGCGGCGCCGCCCCGCGCCGGGGACGGCATCGCTGCCGACCCAAGCGTACGAGGGTAGGTCGTCCATCCGGAGGATATTACGAATATCCGTCACATATTGATCATGTGACCGGCGAGTCCGTGCAGTGCCTCCTTGACCGCCTCACCGAGTGTCGGATGGGCATGCACGTTCCGGGCCAGCTCGTGCACGGTCAGATCCCACTGTTGAGCCAGGGTCAGCTCGGGCAACAGCTCGGTGACGTCGGGACCGATCAGGTGGGCACCCAGCAGTTCGCCGTACCGCCCGTCGCTTATCAGTTTCACGAAGCCCCCGGTGTCGGCCAGCCCGTGCGCTTTGCCGTTGGCACTGAACGGGAACTTGGCCACGTGGACGTCGAAGCCCCGCTCCCGGGCCTGCCGCTCGGTCCAGCCGAAGCTCGCGATCTGCGGCTGGCAGTACGTCGCCCGCGGAATCATCGTGAAGTCGAGTTCCATGGTCTCGGCGCCGCCGATCGTCTCGGCCGCGATGATCGCCATCGCCTCCGCCGCGTGCGCGAGCATCAGCTTCGCGGTGACATCGCCGATCGCGAACAGGTGGGGCACGTTGGTCCGGCCCCGGCCGTCGACCTCGATCGCACCCCGGTCGGTGAGCCGGACCCCGGCGCGCTCCAGGCCGTACCCGGTGACCCGAGGCTGGAAACCGATCGCCTGCATGACCGTGTCGGCGGCCAGCACCTCCCGCTTCCCGTTCCGGCTCACCGTGACCCGGACCTGGTCGTCGCCCTCCTCGATGGACTCCACCCGGGTGGCGGTGAGCACCGTGACGCCCAGTTTGCGGTAGCGGCGAGCCAGCTCGGCGGACACCTCCTCGTCCTCCGTCGGCACCATGCGGTCCAGGAACTCCACGATTGTCACATCGACGCCGTACGCGTTTAGCACGTACGCGAACTCCACCCCGATCGCCCCCGCACCGGCGATGACGATGCTGCCCGGCAACCGGTCGGCGAGAATCTGCTCCTCGTACGTCACCACCCGCGGCGACAGCGACGTGCCCGGCAGCAGCCGGGTGCTGGCGCCGGTCGCGATGACGCAGTGGTCGAAGGTGACGGTCTCGGTGCCACCGTCGGCACCGGCCACGGTGAGGGTGTTGGCGTCGACGAACGTACCGCGCCCGTCGTACTCAGTGATCTTGTTCTTGCGCATCAGGTAGTGGACGCCCTTGACCCGGCCGTCGGCGACCGCGCGGCTGCGCCGGTGGGCGACCGAGTAGTCCAGGTTGATTTTTCCGTCCACCCGGATGCCGAAGGTGTCGGCCTCGGTGGTCATCAGGTGGGCCAGTTCGGCGTTGCGCAGCAGCGCCTTCGACGGGATGCAGCCGACGTTGAGGCAGACTCCGCCCCAGTACTTCTCCTCGACGACCGCGGTGTCGAGGCCGAGTTGGGCGGCGCGGACGGCGGCGGTGTAGCCGCCGGGTCCCGCGCCGAGGACGACGACGTCGTGATGTTTCGCCATGGCCGGATGCTAGGCCGTGCCGTGTCGGCGTCAGATGGCCGCCCGGACTTCGCGGTACCGGTTCTCCACATCGGTGCGGGCGAGCGAGCCGACCAGCCAGGCCAGCCGCTCCGAACGACGCTCGCCAGCCAGCGCGACCAGGTCGCGGGCGGACCGACCCAGTCCCAGCTTGCGGGCCGCGGCCAGCGCCCGCCGGTCAGCCACCGGCGCCACCTCGGGCCAGAGCGCCTGCGCCTCGCGCAGGAAGAGATCCACGACCTGGTTGTCCACCGCCGGCAGCGCGGTCAGCAACTGGCGTTCCCTGGCCGGCCGGTAGCGGGCGGCCACCCGCAACCGGCGCAGGTCGCCACGGTGGCGGTCGACCAGGGTGCGGGCCAGGTCGCCGAGGCCGATCGCCAGCGCGGTCGCGTCGGCATTCCGCCAGCCCCGCTCGCGCAGCAGGTCGGCCCGGTCGGCGACCCGGGAGCGGGCCAGCCGAGCCGCGGAATCCCACCCCCGGTCACGCAGTGCCAGGGCGCTCGCCGTCGCCCGGGTCGCGTCGCCGGTCCGCCGCAGCAGCACCGCGAGGCAGAGCACCTGGAACAGGCTGCCCGGGTTGTTGGTGACCCGCAGTCCGTACGCCTCGGCGAACCCGCGGCCGCTCGCGACGAGCCTGCGGACCAGACGTTTGCGCCGCTCGACCTGTTTGTCCTCGTGGAATCGGGCCATGCCGCCCGGGTACCCACCTGCTGGCCGGTCACGCCCGGTCAGCCCGAGGTGACACCGTTCCGGTCGCGGGCCTTGAGCCGGGTGGTCGGCATCGGTGGAGCGGCCAGCACGGGCGTGGGATCGTCGAACACGGTGCCGTACCGGCGACCGGCCGCCCAGTCCTCCCGCGCCTCGACGATGTCCTCGTGCGTACGGCCGACGAAGTTCCACCACATCACCAACGGGTCGGCGAACGGTTCGCCACCGAGCAGCAGCAGCCGGCAGTCCGGCCCTGCGGTCACCGCCAACTCCGTACGCCCGGCCTCCAGGTAGAGCAGCGAACCCGGCGCCAGGTCCGCGTCGCCGACCCGCGCGGTCCCGGACATGGCCAGCACCCCGTGCTCGTACGCGGGATCCAGCGGCAACGACCCGGCGGCGCCCTCCGGTCCGGTCAGCTGGGTGCCGAGCAGTGGACTGTGCACCACGGCCGGCGACCGGGCACCGGCCAGCGACCCCACAAGCACGTCCACCGTGAGGTCACCGAGCCGCGCCGTCGGGATCTCGGCGTGGTGCCGGAAGTCCGGCGCACCGTGCCGCGCCGACTCCGGTAGCGCGATCCACAACTGCACCCCGTGCATGCTCGGCGGATGCTCCGGCGGGGAGTTCTCGGAATGGGCGATGCCGCGCCCGGACGTCATCACGTTGAGCTGGCCGGGGCGGATCGATTGACTGTTGCCCAGGCTGTCCCGGTGCAGGATCTCACCGGCGACCAGCCAGGTCACCGTCTGCAGGCCGATGTGCGGGTGCGGTGGCACCCGCATGCCGGGCCGGTCGGCCACGTCGTCCGGACCGAAGTGGTCCACGAAGCACCAGGCGCCGACCATCCGTCGCCGACGGTGCGGCAGCAACCGCCGCACCGTCGTGTACCGCCCGAGCGGCACGTCGTGGCCGGGCAGCAGCACACTGGCGGGCTCGGCCGGCGACCCGCCCGGCTGCTCGTCGGTAAACGGCGGCCGGATCTGTGCCGGCAACGGAACGGCGGCGTTCATCCACCGACTGTACGGCGAACAGACGACGGCCCCTCGTCAACGCGTAGCGCGTTGGCGAGGGGCCCGTGCCGTCATGTCGTGGGTCAGCTGTTCCACTGCTCGGCGACCAGGTCAGCGGCCTGGC
>NZ_JBHTDD010000049.1:0-24555 GCF_042666615.1 Plantactinospora sp. GCM10030261 | reverse complement strand
GACAAACTCGCGGTTCGGTACGAGGCCACCGCCACCATCAGCATGATCGACATCTGGCTCCGACGACTCGTGCGGCACTTATGACACACGGCCTAGCGCGGTCTCCGGGAACCGGGATCCACATCCGGGCGCCTTCAGCGCAGGGCCGGCAGCACCCGTTCGCCGAGCAGCGTCACGATGTCGTCGGCGCGCTCCAGCGGGGTGGGGAACAGCGCCACCCGGTCGGAACCGGCCGCGCGCAGCTCCCGGATCCGGGTCGCGCACTCGTCCGGATCCCCGGCCACCGCGAGATCCCGTACCCAGGTGTCCGGCATGCTGCGGGCCACCTCGTCGGCGCCGCCCGCGGTGATCATGCGGGTCAGTTCCGCGCTGATCCCGTACGCGTCGGTCAACGCGTTCGCACCGCCGGCGGCGAGGTAGAACGCGACCGCGTCACGGGCGGCGGCCCGGGCGCGGGCACCGTCACGATCCACCGAACACAGGGCGAACGTGGTCAGCCGGTGCGTCGACGGATCCCGTCCGGCCTCGGTGGCGCCCCGGGTAACCTGGTCCCGGGCCCAGCCGACGTACTCCGTGGAGGCCAGCACGGACAGCAGCGTGCCGTCGGCCACCGCGCCGGACAACCGCAACATCTTCGGTCCGGCCACGCCCAGCCGCAGCGGGACCGGATCGTGCGGCGGATGGCTCAGCCTGACGTCCCGGAACGTGAACCGGCCCTCGGAGCGGTCCACGGTGCCACCGTCCAGCAGGGTCCGCACGGCGGTGACGCAGCCGCGCACCGCCGCGAGCGGCGCCGTCGGTCGTAGTCCCATCTGGTCCAGCCAGGCCGGTACGCCGAGCCCGATGGCGGGGTACAGCCGGCCGGGAAAGGCGCGTGCCAGGGTGGCGAGTTCCATGGCCAGGATCGCCGGGTGCCGGGTCACCGCCGACACCACACCGACCCCGATCGGGATGGTCTCCGTGGCCCCGAGCGCGATGGCCGCGCCCGAGATGCCACCGGTGAAGAAGCAGTCCTCCGCGAGCCACAGCTCACCGAAGCCGGACCCCTCCGCGGTGCGCGCGATGCCGGCGATCCGTTCCGGCGGTATCTCGCTGCCGAGCACCAGCCCGACGGGGGACCGATCCGCGTTGTCAACCATGAGTGACCCTTCTCGTCATCCGGTCCCGGTGCCCGGCCGGTACGCCGGCAGGTGCGCGCGCACCTGGCGGACGTCGTTGTTCTCGTGCATCCCCACGATCAAGCCGTCGCGGACGTGCAGCACGTCCACGCCGTGGTTCTCCCACGGCAGTCCAGCCGCGGTGCGGGCGGTTTCCCGCCACACACCCGCCGCCACGTCGCCATCCACGATCAGGTGGCGCAGGTCGAACCGGACGTCGGTAAGCAGCCCGCCGACGAACGCCATGAAGGCACGCACCTGGTCGGTGCCCCGCAACTCGGCCTGGCCGAGAAAGCGGACATGCACGTCCTCGTGCATCAGCGCCAGCATCCCGTCCGCGTCACCACCCAGGAACGCCGCGTACAACGCCCGGGCCACCTCATCCGTCGACCTCATCGCCCCTCCCGTCGCCGATCAATCGTTCGTACCGTCGCAGCAGGCGTAGCGGGTCCGGCTCCACCGGCATCGCCTCCCAGTCCCCGGTCGAGGTGACCGCCGCCGCGCCGAGTACCGCGCCGAGACGGGCGGCGTCCCGCAACGGCCACCCGCGCAGCAGCCCGCACACGACCCCGGCGGCGAACGCGTCGCCAGCGCCCACCGGATCCACCGCGCGGTCCACCGGGAAGGGCGGGACCGCGGTGACGCCGTCGCGGTCGTGCAACGTCGCCCCCCGGGCGCCGTCCTTGGTGACCACCGCGCGCAGGCCGCCGTCACACAGGGCCTGGGCGGCCTGGTCCGGGGTGGCGCCCGGCACCAGGATGGCCAGTTCCTCACGACCGGCGAGCACGACATGCAGGTACGGCAGCAGCTCCGCGAAGTCCTTCGCGGCGACCTCGCCGTCCCACAAGGTGGAGCGCACGTTGGGGTCGAAGACGACCCGGGTGCCGCGGGCGGCGAAATGGCGGATCGCCTGGCGTACCACCGAACTCAGCCCGTCCGGGCGACCCAGGGCCAGCGAGAGTCCGGAGACGACAAGCACCGCCGGGGCGGCCAGCCGGTCCAACCCCGCGTGGTCGGGGGACAGCCGGGCGGCGGCCGAGCCGGTGCGGTAGTAGTAGACCCGTCGGTGCCCGTCGGCGTATCGCTCCTTGAAGAAGACCCCGGTGGGCGCCGACGCGTCCCGATACACCTGGTCCACGGCTACGCCTTCGCGGCGCAGCGTCCGCACGATGAGGCGTCCGAACGGATCGGTCCCCACGGCGGAGATCAGGCGGGTGCGGTGGCCCAGCCTGGATAGTCCTATAAGGACGTTCGCCTCCGCCCCGGCGATCCGCAGTGTCAGCCGGCCGGCGTCCTCCAGCGGGCCTTCCCCCGCCGGGTCGAGCAGTCCCATCACCTCGCCGACCGCCACCACCTCAGCGGGCCGGTCACCGGCGCCGGGTCGATCGGCGGACGGGTCACCGACGCCGTCCCGACCGGCGGCGATTCCGGGCGGGGCGGTCACGAGCGGCCTCCCGTCCCGCGCAACCGGCCGGCGGCCCGGGCCCGGATCCGGACGGCGTTGCCCGGCAGGTACGCGAGCTGGATCTCCTCGAAGTCGATCTCCCGGACCGTGTCCGGGTCCGCCCCGGCCGCCACGGCCCGCGCGTGCGCCTGCGAGCGGGCCCGTTCCACGACCTCCTCGCGGGCGGCGCCGTCCAGCCGGAAAACCCGGTCCACCTCGCCACTGACCTCGGCGATGGCCGCCCCGACCGCGTTGGCCACCTCGTGGTGCGCCGGGCGCAGCACCTCCGCCGCCCCGGTCAGCCGGTCCGGCACCAGGAACGAACCCCCGCCGACCGCGATCACCGTGACCGGTTCGGCGCTGGTCCGGATCCGGTCCAACGCCACGGTGAGCTGGTGCTCGGCGACCTCCAGCGTGGCGGTGGCCGCCGCGCCATCCAACCGGGCCCGTACCGCGGCCCCGTCCCCCAGGTCGAATCCGGCGGCCACCGCGACATCGGTGAGAGTCAAGGTGTCACCGCCGAAGCACAGCGCCCGGTGGGTGATCTCGTGTCCCACGCTGTCCGGGCCGAGCCGCGCGTCCCGCCCGGTGCCGCGCACCACGGTGCCGCCGCCGATGCCGATGGAGACCAGGTCGGGCATCCGGAAGTTGGTCACCACGCCGCCGACGTCCACGGCGACCCCAGACTCGCGCGGGAAGCCGCCACCGAGCGCGCCGAAGTCCGCGGTGGTGCCGCCGACATCGATCACCACGGCGTCCTGCCGGCCGGACAGCAGCGCCCCGCCGCGCAGGCTGTTGGTGGGGCCGGAGGCCACCGTCCGGACCGGATAGTCGACCGCCTGGCGCATCGTCATCAGGGTGCCGTCGTTCTGGGACAGGTAGCCGGTCGCGGGAACACCGGCGGCGGCCAGCGCGCGCACGAAACCCCCGGTGGCGCGCCGCGCCACCCCGGTCAGCGCGGCGTTGAGCACCGTCGCGTTCTCCCGCTCCAGCAATCCCATCGAGCCCACCTCGTGGCTCACCGAAACCGGAACGGTCACCAGTTCGGCGAGCAGCGCGGCGGCCCGCTTCTCGTGCTCCGGGTTCGCGGGGGAGAAGACCCCGGTGACCGCGACCGCCTCCACCCGGCCGGCCCAGTCCCGCGCCGCCGCCCGTACGGCATCCAGGTCGAGTGGGCTAATCTCCCGCCCGTCGTAGTGGTGACCACCCCGGATCACCCGCGCGTCGGCGAGGACCGCCTCCCGCAGGTCGTCGGGCCAGTCCGCCAGCGGCGGTACGGCCGTCGTGGCGGGCGCGCCGATCCGCAGCACGCCGACCCGGCGCAGGCCGCGCCGCTCCACGACGGCGTTGGTGCACTGCGTGGTGCCGAGCATCGCCAGCTCCACGGTGCCCGGGTCGTGGCCGTCGAGGACCGCGTGCAGGGCCGCCACGACCCCGGTCTCGATGTCGTCGGACGTCGGTCGCTTCACGGACGCCACGATGTCGCCGTGCGCGTCCAGCAGCACGGCGTCGGTGTTCGTGCCGCCCACGTCGATGCCGATGCGCATGCTCACCGCGCCGCCACCTCCAGCCGGACCGGATCGATGTCGTAACCGAAGGCGCGCGGTTCGACAAGTGGCAGCGCCTCCGGGCGCCACCACAGCGGCGACGCCGGCATGCCCACCACGTGTACGCGCAGCCCGAACCGCATGCCCTCGGTGGTCAACGGCTGGCCGCTGTCCATCTCCACGACGCTGATCAGGTCGGGCACCGCCGCCACCACCTCGTCGGCACGCCGCAGCACCAGGTTCTCGTTCTGGAAGTCGACCTCGGCGGGCTGGCCGGCGTCGGCGTCCAGCCCGACCAGGCGGAGCTGGCCGCGGACGAAACCGGCGGCGGTGCTGCGCCGTACGTCGACGATCTTTCCGGTGAACAGCCGCCGCGCACCGCACACCGGGCCGAGCGCGTGCAGTGCCTCGCTGGCGGGCAGCCCGGCCGCCCGGCAGCGGCGCAGGGTGCGGCCGATCGTCACCGCCAGGCTGACACTGTGCCGCACCGCCCACTCGCGCAGCAGCGCCGCGTCCACCGCGTAGTGGGCCACCACGGCCGAACCGCCCATCCCCACCACCACCGCCCGCGCCAGTCGTTCGGAAGCCGCGTTGTCGGCCGCCGCGGTAAGCGTCACCACGTCGCCGGACTCGTCGGCCAGCACCAGCGGCCACGACTTCGCGCCCCCAGCGCCCAGGGTGACCATCTGCACCTCGGGAAAGGCGCGTCCCATCCCGTCGGCGTCCACCACCGGCAGGCCGCGCCGGGCAGCCAGCACGATCGGGATTGTCGAGTTGATCCCGCCGGCCTCGATCGGCATGGTCGCGGTGACCGGCTGGGACACCAGCCGCTCGAAGCCGGCCATCACCAGGTCCAGCTCGTGGCCGCCGGGAATGCGTTCCAGGATCACCGTCGGGGCGCCGATCATCGCCACCGGGACCACCAGGCCGTCGTCGGCCACCTCGTCGGGTCCGATCAACCGCACCGGGCCGTGCTCGCGCACCGCCGCCAGTGCCATAAGCGTGCCCACCCGGGGGTCACCGCCCCCGCCGGTGCCCAGCAGGGTGGCACCCAGGGCCAGGTCGCGGATCGTCTGCACGTCGAGCAGTTCCACCCGCTCGGGTACGCCGGCGGTCACGCGCCGGCTCCGGACCGGGAGTCCACCGTGGACCGACCGGGCACGGGGCGCCAGGCGGCGAGCAACCAGTCGGGGGTCAGCGGAAGCTCGGTGATCCGGACTCCGGTGGCGTCCGCCACCGCGTTCGTCACCGCGGCCGGCGGCAGGATGATCGGTGGCTCGCCGACGCCCTTCGCGCCGTGCGGGCCGTCCGTCGAGGCGCTCTCCACCAGCAGGCACTCCACGTCCGGGGCCTCTGTCGCGGTCGGCATCTTGTATCCGTCGAAGGACGGGTTGGCCACCTCGCCGTCCACCAGTTCCTCCCGCTCGTACAGGGCCATCCCGATGCCCTGCAACACACCGCCCTGGATCTGACCCTCGATCGCGGGCGGGACCAGTGCCCGCCCGACGTCCTGGGCGGCCACGTACCGCACGATCTCCACCCGTCCGGTGTCCGGGCAGGCCGCCACCTCCACCGCGTGGCAGTGGAAGCTCGGCGAGTTGAACGCCGGATAGAAGTGCCCCGGCCCGACGCACCGCGAGTCGAAGGCGGTGGGTGGCGCCACGTACCGGGCGGAGGCGTGGATCGGGCCGGTCCGGTCCCGCGCCGACCGGGCCACCTCGGCGAGGCCCACCCCCACGCCGGGGGTGCCACGCACCTGCGCCGCGCCGTCGGCCAGGTCCACGTCCTGCGGATCCACCTCCAGCAGCTCGGACGCCTCCGCCGCGATCTGGCGCCGGATGGTCACGCAGGCGTCGAGGACCGCATTGCCGACATTGAAGGTGGTACGGCTGCCCTGGGCGCCGAAGTCGAACGATCCGGTGCCCGTGTCGCCGGTCGACGCCAGCCGCACCCGGTCCGGCGGGACGCCCAGCGCCTCGGCGACCAGGTGCACGACCCCGGTGGCCAGCGCACCGGAACCGATCTCGGTCGCCCCGGTCACGATCGCCACCGTGCCGTCGCTGTCCAGCCGTACGGTGGCCGCCGCCGGTCCCGCCGTGGTGGTCCACCAGGCGCAGGCGACGCCGATGCCGTGCCCGGGCGGGAGGGGCCGGCCGTACCCGATGGCCTCGACGGCCCGGTCCAGGCATTCGGCGATGCTCGGTGCCTCGATCACCTGCCCGTTGAGCGCGACGTCACCGGCGCGGAACAGGTGCCGGCGGCGCAGCTCCACCCGGTCGACGCCGAGGGTACGGGCGATCTCGTCCATGTGGGCCTCGACCGCCAGCACCATCTGCGGCCCCGACGGTCCCCGGTACGCGCCCGTCGGCTGGGTGTTGGTGTACACCGACAGCGCCGTGCTGCGCACGTTGTCGATGCGGTACGGGCCGGTCGCCTGCAACGAGGCCA
Organism: Plantactinospora sp. GCM10030261; assembly: GCF_042666615.1. Lineage (NCBI taxonomy): Bacteria > Bacillati > Actinomycetota > Actinomycetes > Micromonosporales > Micromonosporaceae > Plantactinospora > Plantactinospora sp. GCM10030261. The sequence continues at coordinate 17,959 of NZ_JBHTDD010000049.1, read as the reverse complement.
CCGAGGCGAGGAACGGCGTGTCGTGGGCGTACGCGCCCGCGTCGAGCAGGCAGCGCACCTCCCGGCCGATGATGCGGCCGTCCGCGTCCAGCGCGCTGCGGATTCGCACCACGGAGTTCTCCCGCGGGTTCGCCGCGGCGAACTCCTCGGCCCGGGAACTGACCATCTTGACCGGCCGTCCGGCGGCCTCGGCGAGCAGGCAGGCGAAGTGTTCCAGGGTCACGTCCAGCTTCCCGCCGAATCCACCACCCACTGTGGACGCGGTGACCCGCACCCGGGATTCCGGGAGCCCGAGCACCTTGCTCAGGGTGGCCCGTACGCCGAACGGGTTCTGCGTGCTGGTCGTGACGTGGAACCCACCGTCCGGTTCGACGACCGCGAGGCAGGCCCGGGGTTCGATGTAGCCCTGGTGCACGCGGGGGGTGACGTAAAGTCCCTCGACCACGGTGGCCGCCGCCGCGAACGCCGCGTCGACGTCGCCCGCGGTCACCTCGTTGCGCCCGTTGACGTTGCCGGACCGCTCGGTGTCGAAGGTGGACGGATAGTCGGCGAGCCCGGGGTGAACAAGCGGGCTGCCCTCCTCCAGCGCGGACTCCGGGTCGAACACGCCCGGCTCCGCCGCCACCTCGACGACGACCGCGTCGATGGCCCGCCGCAGCGTCGTCTCGTCCGGGGCGGCGACCACCGCGACCGGCTCGGCGGCGAACCGGACCCGGTCACCGGCGAGCGGCGGTTGGTCGTCGATGACCATGCCGTACGCGGGGACCGGCAGGTCGCGGGCGGTGAGCACGGTGACGCCGGGAATGGCCTCGGCGGCGCTGGTGTCCAGTCGGGTGATCCGGCCGCACGGCACGGGGGCCCGCACCACGCCGCCGACAAGCGCGTGCGGTGCCGTCAGGTCCACGCCGTAGACGGCGCGGCCGGTCACCTTGCCGCGGACGTCGCTGCGGTGGAAGGCCTCACCCACGGTCGGACTCCGCGGGCCGGGCAACCGACTCCAGAGCGTCGATGATCTTGGTGTACCCGGTACAGCGACACATGTTGTTGACCAGTCCTCTCCTGATCTCCCGCCGGGACGCGTCCGGTCGCTCCGCCAGCACGGCGGCGCCGGCCAGGATCATCCCGGGGGTGCAGATTCCACACTGGACGGCGCCGGCCCGGGCGAAGGCCTCGCGGACCTCGCGTAGTGGTGGCGCGTCCACCCGGTCGGCGCCGGCGACTGTGGTGACCTCCCCGTCCAGCGCCCGACCGAGCGGCAGCAGGCAGGACAGGACGGGTGCGCCGTCGAGCAGCACCGTGCAGGAGCCGCACCGCCCCTCCCGGCAGCCGGGTTTCGGTGAGGTGTCGCCGACCTCGTCGCGCAGGACGTCCAGCAGCGGGGTCACCGGTGACGCGGTGACCGCGACGGCGCGCCCGTTGAGCCGCAGCACCGCTGGTTCGCCGGCCTGCGCCGCGCCAGCGGGTCCGGCCGCGCCGGCCTGGTTCACGCCGCGCGGCGCCGGTGACGTGGGATGTTCCGGGTTCATAGCCGAACGTCCTCCTGGTCCGTGTGACCGTGCGGGCCGGACCGGATCGCGACGGCCAGTGCCCGCTCGACCAGCGGCCCGGCGATCCGGGCGCGGTAGCCGGCGCTCGCCTCGGCGTCGGAGACGAAACCGCTGATCGGCCCGTGCGCCAGCGCGGCCTCGTCCGATCCGGCGTCCACCGTCACGTCCGTTGGTCCGTGGGCGACGAGTTCGCTGACGGCGTCGCGGACCGCGCCGCGCCAGTCGGCCGCCGCCGAGTGCCCGTCGGGTGGTGCCGGGTGCCCATCGAGCGACGCCGAATTTTCACCGGGTGGCACTGGCGCGCCGACGAGTGCCCGCTCCACAGTGGTCAGCCGGCAGGGCCGTCCGTACAGCGACCCGACCGCCACCCGCGCTTCGTGGATCATGCCGTCGCTCACCCGGACGGCGACCGCGGCCAGTCCGACGGACAGGTCCATGCCGCGCCGGGCCAGCTTGACGGCGGCGCCGCTCCAGCCGTGCTCGGCCGCCAGGTCGTGGGTCACCCTGGTGATCAGCCGGCCGCCGGTGCCGCGCGCCACCACCTCGGCCACCGGCAGGCGGGTGCCGTCGTGCAGGTGCACCGACGCGTCGATCGCCAGCAGCGCCGGCACCAGGTCCGCCTGCCGGAAGCCGGAGGCGAGATTTCCGCCGAGCGTCGCCACGGTCCGTACCGCCGGTCCGGCGGCCGCAGCCGCCGCCATGCTCAGCGCCCGGTCGCCCCCGGTGGCCGGTGCCCGTTCCAGGGCGCGGAGCGTGACAAGCGCACCGACCGATCCGGGCGCGACCTGCTTCCCGTCCTCGATGCGGTGCAGGCTGACCACCTGGCGGGGCATGGGCTCGCCGTGCGCCGCCCGCCACATCAGGTACGTGGCGCCGCCGGCGGGAGCCGCCTCCGGGCCGTACCGTTCCAGCAACGACGCGGCGTCATCCCACGCGTACGGTGCGTGCCACCCCGTACCGAGCCGCCCCGCGTGCGCCTGCACGACCAGCATGGATTCTCCCTCGTTGCGATGGATGCAACGTCGTTGCGAAATCTAGCAATGGCTGGTGAGATTACACAACAGTCACGATGACGCCAGACGACGACGGACGCGGCCCGGAACGACCCACGAAGCGATGCGGGCGGCGCCGGCCGGCACGGACCCGACAAGGGGTGAGATGGACGGACAGGCACGGCAGCGGTCCCGGGACCTGGTGAGGCGAGCCGTCCGGGCAGCGCTCGGCGACGAGGTCGGGGTGGTGGCGGACGCGAGTGATGCCCGGGTGCGCTGGTGGTCGCCCGCCGACCCGGACTGGGTCCACGGCCCTGAGTCCGTGGACCGCGCGCTGCGCGGCCTCCTGGCCGGTGAACCGGTCGACGACGCGGTGGACGCCCTGGTGGTGTCCGAGGACGGGACGACTGCCGTGGTGGAACTGGGCTCCCGCCCGGTTCCCGGCGGCGTGACGACCCCGGTCACGCTGGTCATCGAGCTGGCAGCCGGACGCATCACCGAGGGGCGCGGTTACCTGGACCTCCCGCCGGACGGCGGCGGGGCCGACGGCGCCCGGAGCGACCGGTGACCGGCGGATCGCCGCTGGCGGCCTCCGGCCCACAAGCCGACACCGATCGGCGGGCGGCCTCCGGCCCACGAGCCGACGGCCGTCCGCTGGCCGGCCGGCACGCCCTGGTGACCGGGGCGTCGCGCAACCTCGGGGCGACAATCGCCGGTGTGCTCGCCGCCGCGGGCGCCGACGTGGCGATCACCTACCACGAGTCCTCGGCGGCGGCCGCCGACCTGGTGGGCCACCTCGGCGCCGCGCATCCCGGACGGCACCTCGCGGTGCGCGGCGACCTGACCACCACCGACGGTACGCGGGCCGCGGTCACCGAGGCGATGACGGAACTCGACGGGCGCGTCGACATCCTGGTGAACAACTACGGGCCGTTCTCGATGGTGCCCTTCACCCAACTGGACCACGCCGACTGGCAGGCGGTCTGGTCCGGCAACGTCACCGCGATCCAACTCGCCTGCCAACTGGTCCTGCCCGGCATGAACGACCGGCGCTGGGGCCGGGTGATCAACGTGTCGGCCGGGTCGGCGTACCTGCGCAACCACTCGATCTACGGCCTGGCGAAGGCGGCGGTGCTGCACCTGACGGAGGCGCTGGCCCTGGAGGCCGCCCCCGGCGTCACGGTCAACGCGGTGGCCCCCGGGCAGATCGACGAGAGCGCGGCCGACGTCGCGGCCATCGATCCGACCTTCGTCGAACGGGCGGTCGCCCGGACCCCGGCGGGCAGACTGGTCACCCGGGCCGAGGTGGCCGAGGTGGTCGCGCTGCTGTGCGACCCGACGTTCGCCATGCTCACCGGCGCCGTGCTGCCGCTCGACGGCGGCTGGCGGTTCAACCGGTTCTGAGAGGTGTTTGACGGGATGGGCGGATGAGCACGGCGGCGCTCGTGCTGGCGGCCGGGGCGGGCCGCCGGTACGGCGGGCCGAAGGCACTTGTCCGGTTCGACGGCGAACTGCTTGTGGAACGGGCGGTCCGGACCGCCAGGGAGGCCGGCTGCGCGCCGGTGGCCGTGGTGATCGGGGCCGCGGCGGAGGCGGTGCGCGCCCGGGCCGACCTCGGCGGGGCACGGCTGGTGGCCAACCCGCGGTGGCCGACCGGGATGGGCTCGTCGCTGCGCGCCGGTCTCGAGGCGCTGGCCGACGGGGACGCGACGGCGGTCGTGGTCCTGCTTGTCGACATGCCGGGGGTGACCACACCGGCGGTGGCCCGGCTCGCGAGCGACCCGGAACCCCTGGCACTGCGCGTCGCGACGTACGGCGGCCGGCGCGGCCATCCGGTGCTGCTCGGCCGGGCGCACTGGCCCGGGGTCGTGGCCGCCGCCACGGGCGACATGGGTGCCCGCGGCTATCTCGCCGACCGCGCCGCCGAGGTGTTGGCGGTGCCCTGCGACGACATCGCAGACGGGCACGACGTCGACGTCCCGGCGGACCTCCCGGACGGGCACGACGTCGACGTCCCGGCTGACCTCCCGGACGGAACCGGACAGTCATGACCGGACAGACCCGTTCGGTGGTCGACCGAGCCGACGCGCGTGATAGTGGGCGCGTGACGGCTCCCTGGCCTTTCGACTCGCCCGACCTGCTGCGCGCCGCCCTGGCGCGGGCCGGCTACCTCGCCGACTCCGGCCTGGCCACCGCCGGCTTCCTCGCGACGCGGCTGCGCCGGCCGGTGTTCCTGGAGGGGGACGCCGGTGTCGGCAAGACCGCCTTCGCGACCGCGCTGGCGGAGGCGGCCGGCGTCACCCTGATCCGGTTGCAGTGCTACGAGGGGATCGACGCGGCGCAGGCCATCTACGAGTGGGACTTCCCCCGGCAACTGCTGCACCTGCGGGCCGCCGAGCTGGGCGCGGCCGACGCGGCGGCCGACCTCTACCACCCCCGGTTCCTGCTGCGCCGGCCGCTGCTGCGGGCGATCGAGGAGGCGCCCTGCGTCCTGCTGATCGACGAGATCGACCGGGCCGACGACGAGTTCGAGGCGTACCTGCTGGAGGTGCTGTCCGACTTCGCCGTCAGCATCCCGGAACTGGGCCGGATCGCCGCCTCGACGCCACCGCTTGTCGTGCTGACCAGCAACCGCACCCGCGAGGTCCACGACGCGCTGAAGCGCCGCTGCCTCTACCACTGGCTCGCCCATCCGGACCAGCGGCGGGAGATCGAGATCATCCGGCTGCGGCTGCCCGGCGTGGCGGAGCGGTTGGTGACCCAGGTGGCGGAGGCGACCGCCCGGCTCCGGGCGTTGGACCTGGTGAAGCCGCCCGGCGTGGCCGAGGCGATCGACTGGGCGGCGGCGCTTGACGCGCTGGGCCACACCGGGCTGACCGGCCAGGGGGTCGCCGACACCCTCGGGGTGGTGTTGAAGCTTCGCGAGGATCTGGACCTGGTCGCCGAGCTGCCGCCGGACGCCCTGGTCGGAGGGCCACCGTGAGCGCCGACGACGAGTCCGGGCGGGCCGGCGGGCCGTCGAGCGTCACCGACCCGGCCGGTGCCCTGGCCGGCCTGCTGGACTTCGTGGCGGCGCTGCGGGCGGCGGGCCTGTCGGTGCCGCCGGATCGGGTGCACACACTGCTCACCGCGGTCGACGAACTGGGCGTCGCCCGGCTGTACTGGGCGGGCCGGCTCACCCTCTGCGGCTGCCCGGCCGATCTCGCCGCGTACGACGCGGTGTTCCTCACCCACTTCGGTGGTGAGCCGATCGACGTGCCGGAGTCGCGGCCCGCCGTGCCGGCCGGGACGGTACGGGTCACCGTGCCGTTCGGCCTGGTCGCTCCGGAACCGGAGCCGACCGGAGGGGATGCCCTCGGCGAGGTGGCGGCCAGCGCCTCCGGCGGTGAACTGCTGCGGCACCGGGACCTCGGCGACCTCACCGGCGCGGAACGGGAGGAGGTCGCCGCGCTGCTCGCCCTGCTGGCCCCGGTCGGGCCGGTCCGCCGGGGTCGGCGCTGGCGGCCGGCGCGGCGCGGCGCGGCCGATCCGCGACGGACGCTGACAGCGGCGCTGCGCCGCGGCGGTGAGGTGACGCCGCCGGCCCGGCGGGACCGGGCCGTCCGGCCGCGCCGGCTGGTGCTGTTGCTCGACGTCTCCGGCTCGATGGCCCGGTACGCCGACGCCCTGCTCCGCTTCGCGCACGCCGCCGTCCGCTGCCGCCCCCACCACACCGAGGTGTTCTCCATCGGCACCCGGCTGACCCGGCTCACCGGTCCGTTGCGGCTGCGCGACCCGGCCGCCGCGCTGCGGGCCGCCGGAGCCGCGATCCCGGACTGGCGCGGTGGCACCCGGCTCGGCGACGGGCTGGGCGTGTTCCTGGCCCGGTACGGGCATCGGGGGACCGCCCGGGGAGCCGTCGTGGTGGTCTTCAGCGATGGTTGGGAACGCGGCTCACCGGACCGGCTCGGGTGGACCACGGCGCGGTTGTCGCGGCTCGCGTACCGGCTGGTGTGGGTGACGCCGCACCGGGACCGGCCGGGATTCGCGCCGACCGCCGGCGGGTTGGCCGCCGTTGTGCCGCACCTGGACGCGCTGGTGGCCGGGCACAGCGTCGCCGCGCTCACCGAACTGGTCCGGGTGCTCGGCGAAGGGAACCCGACGTGCGCGAGGTGATGGGCGACCTGCTCGAGTGGTGGCGGGCCGGGGCCGCGGTGGGCATGGCGACGGTGGTCGGCACCTGGCGCAGCGCCCCCCGGCAGCCCGGCGCCGCGATGTTGGTCGGGCCCGATGGCGCCGCGATCGGCAGCGTGTCCGGCGGCTGCGTGGAGGGCGCGGTGTACGACCTGGCCGAGCAGGCCCGCGACGGCGCCGATCCGGTGCGGGTCCGCTACGGGGTCAGCGACGACGACGCCCTCGCCGTCGGGTTGACCTGCGGCGGCATCATCGACGTGTTCGTGGAGCGGGTGGACCGGCAGACCTTCCCCGAGCTGGACGCCGTCGCCGCGGCGGTGACCACCGGTACGCCGGTCGCGGTGGCCACCTGCGTGACCGGCCGGCCGGACCAGGTCGGTCGGCGTCTGGTGCTGTGGCCGGACCGGCGGACCGGGAGCCTGGGCAGCCGGCGGCTGGACGACGCGGTCACCGACGATGCCCGGGGACTGCTCGCGGCGGGACGCACCGGGCTGGTGCACTACGGGCCGTCGGGGGAGCGCCGCGGCGACGACCTGGCGGTGTTCGTGTCGAGTCACACCCCACCGGCTCGCATGATCGTGTTCGGGGCGATCGACTTCGCGGCGTCGGTGGCCCGGGTTGGCACGCAACTCGGCTACCGGGTGACCGTCTGCGACGCCCGACCGGTGTTCGCCACCGCCCGGCGGTTCCCCGGCATCGACGACGTGGTGGTGCAGTGGCCGCACCGCTACCTGGCGGCCGAGATCGAGGCCGGCCGGATCGACGAGCGGACCGTGGTTTGCGTGCTGACCCACGACCCGAAGTTCGACGTGCCGGTGCTGGAGCTGGCGCTGGCCCACCCGCTGGCGTACGTGGGCGCCATGGGCTCGCGCCGCACCCACGATGACCGGATGGCCAGGTTGCGCGCGGCGGGCGTACCAGAGGACCGGCTGGTCCGGCTCTCCTCGCCGATCGGCCTCGACCTCGGCGCCCGGACGCCGGAGGAGACCGCCATCAGCATCGCCGCCGAGATCATCGCGACCCGCTGGGGCGGCTCGGGGCGACGGCTGTCCTCGACGGCGGGACGCATCCACCACGACTGAGGGGCCGGTCGCCCGGGTTGCCGGATCGGCTCCGGTAAATCACTGAACCGGTTGATGGGTGTTGCCCGGACATCGTGGCGAGCCTATAGTTGGCAGTCAATCGAAGCGTTTCGACTGGCATTTCGATAATGCCGGGTCGAGCCGCTTGTAATGCTTTTTCCTGCCCTCGCACCGCTTGGAGAAGCCGCCGTACGACTGCCGACCATAGCGTGCCCGACCGTCGTCGAATGACATTCGACGCAGGACCGGCCGCTAATAAAGCGGTCCTGCCTCACGCCATTTCCGCCCGCGACGGGCGGCGCCCGACGCTGCTCACGAACAGGAGAATTCCATGCGGAACAGGCGCCTCCGGCGCGGTGTCAGCAAACGCCTCCGGCTCGGTATCGCGGCGCTCGCGCTCGCGCTGCTGGCCGTGCCGGCGACCCCCGGCACGGCGCTCGCCGACCCGACCCACCCGTTCCGGAACCCGTCCCTGCCCCTCGACACGCGCATCGACGACCTGGTCGGGCGCCTCACCCTCGACGAGAAGATCTCCTGGCTGCACCAGTACCAGCCGGCCGTCCCGCGCCTCGGCATCGGCCTGTTCAAAACCGGCACCGAGGCGCTACACGGGGTGGCGTGGTCGACCGACATCGACAACGGTGGCGCCGTGGTGACCGCGAGCGGCACGTCCTTTCCGCAGCCCGTCGGCCTCGCCAGCACCTGGAACCGCGACCTGGTCAAGCAGGTTGGCTCGGTGGTCGGCGACGAGGCGCGCGGCTATCACGCGCAGAACCCGCGGGTGTGGGGCCTCAACCTGTGGGCACCGGTGGTGAACCTGCTCCGGGATCCGCGCTGGGGCCGCAACGAGGAGGGCTATTCCGAGGACCCGCTGCTCACCGGCGAGATCTCCACGGCGTACGCCGGCGGCATGTCCGGCGACGACCCGCACCACCTGAAGACGGCGCCCACCCTCAAGCACTGGCTGGCCTACAACAACGAGGTCCGGCGCGACGTGACCTCCTCGAACGTGCCGGCTCGGGTGCTCAACGAATACGACCGGGCGGCGTTCAGACCCGCCATCGCGGCCGACGCGGCGACCGGGGTGATGGCGTCGTACAACCTGGTCAACGGCCGGCCGGTGACGGTCGACCCGGATCTCGACGGGGTGATCCGGAGCTGGACCGACAAGACCCTGATGAACGTCAGCGACGCGTGGGCGCCGAACAACCTCACCGGCTCGCAGGACTACTTCGCCACCCAGGCGGAGGCCAACGCCGCGACCATCAAGGCGGGCATCAACAGCTTCACCGTGGACGACACCAACGCGCAGCCCACCATCACCGCCATCAAGGAGGCGCTCACCACCGGCCTGCTGACCGAGGCCGACATCGACCGGCGGATCCGGGAAATCCTGAGCGTCCGGTTCCGGCTCGGCGAGTTCGACCCGGGCGGCGGCCCGTACGGCGGGATCGGCCCCGAGGTGATCAACACCCCGGAGCACCAGCGGTTGGCCCGGCAGGCCGCCGCCGAGGCGGTCGTGCTGCTGAAGAACTCGCGCGACGCGCTGCCGCTGAACCCCGCGAAGACCCGCAAGGTCGCGGTGGTCGGCCCACTCGCCGACACCCTCTACACCGACTGGTACGGCGGCCACCTGCCGTACGAGGTGACCACGCTGGACGGCATCCGGAAGCGGCTGGGCGGCGCGGCCACCGTCACCGGCAGCGAGGGCGCCGACCGGATCGGGCTGCGGGACGCCAGCACCGGCCGCTACCTGACGGCCACCGGCACCACCGACGCCGACCCGGTCGCCGTCACGGGTGAGACCGCCTCGCCGGCCGCTCAGTTCGACGCGGTCGACTGGGGCCAGAACGTGGTGACCCTGCGCAACGCGGCCAACGGGCGCTACCTCGGCTACAACTGGGGACCGTTCATCACCCGCGACGAGCAGCCGAACGGCTGGTTCGTGCAGCAGCAGTTCGCGCTGGAGCCGCAGCCCGACGGCACCGTGGTGATCCGCTACGCCGGCTACGAGACGAAGGAGAGCTGGTTCGGCCCTAACCGGTACCTCACCGTGGCAGACGACGGCAGCCTCGCGCTCGGCGCGACCACGGCGGCCGAGGCGACCCGTTTCGACCGGGAACTGGTAAGCAGCGGGATCGACCGAGCCGTCGCGGCGGCGAAGGACGCCGACACGGCGGTGGTCGTCGTGGGCAGCAACCCGTTCATCAACGGGCGGGAGGCCCACGACCGCACCTCGATGGACCTCGGCGCCGGCCAGCAGGCCCTGCTGAAGGCCGTGACCAAGGCCAACCCGAACACGGTGCTGGTGCTCCAGACCAGCTATCCGGACACGATCACCTGGGCGCAGGAGCACGTTCCGGCCATCATCTGGACCACGCACGCCGGCGCCGAGACCGGGAACGCGGTCGCCGACGTCCTGTTCGGTGACCACAACCCGTCCGGCAAGCTGACCCAGACCTGGTACCGGTCGGCCGACCAGCTACCGCCCGACCTGTTGGAGTACGACATCATCTCGTCCCGGCAGACGTACCAGTACAGCCGGGCCAACCCGCTCTACGCGTTCGGCCACGGGCTGTCGTACACCCGGTTCCGGTACGCCAACCTGCGTACCGACGCCCGCACCATCGGCGCCGACGGCACGGTGGCGGTGACCGTCGACGTGACGAACACCGGCCGGCGGGCCGGAGCCGAGGTGGTGCAGCTCTACACGCACCAGCGCACCTCCCGCGACGCGACGGCGATCAAGCAGCTCCGGGCGTTCGAGCGGGTCGAACTCGCCCCCGGGCAGACCCGCCCCGTAACGATGCGACTGCCGGCGGCGGACCTGGCGCACTGGGACGTCACCCGGGACCGCTGGGTGGTCGAGGACTCGACGTACGACCTGATGGTGGGCTCGTCGTCGGCGGACATCCGGCAGCGGACCGCGGTCCGGGTGCGCGGCGAGACCATCCCGCCCCGCGACCTGTCCCGGCTCACCAGGGCCGAGAACTTCGACAGGTACGCCGGGGTCAGGCTGGTCGACGAGAGCAAGGCCCGGGGCACCGCCGTGGGCGCCGTCGAGGCCGGCCAATGGATCTCGTTCGACCGGTCCGACCTGCGCCGGGGAGCAGGCACCTTCACCGCGAGGGTCGCGAAGGGCAGCGCCGGCGGCGGATCGATCGAGATCCGGTCGGGTTCCCCGACCGGCCGGCTGCTCGGCACCGCCACCGTGCCCAGCACCGGTGACGACTACCGGTACGTCGACACCAGCGTGACGCTGGGCCGGGTGACCGGCGTACACGACGTGTACCTGGTGTTCCGATCGCCGCTGCGGCTGGCCGAGTTCGCCATCCGTTGATGCGTGCCCGCCCGGCCCAACCAGCACGACGGGCCGGGTGGGCGCCCGTACCCGTCCGCACCCCGGAGCCCGTCAGGGCCGGCGGAAGATGGTGATGGAGTGGCCGACCGAGTCGATCGGCGTGCTGCCGTCGAGCAGCACGGCAAGCCGGCGATCGGCCCGGGCGACGGAGCTGTTCGACACCACCAGCAGGCCGTGGACCTGGTCCGGCGGCACGGGGCGCGGGTCGGTCGACTCGATGCCGTAGTAGGCCGGGTCGCCGCTGCCCTTGTACACCAGCCAGATCCGCTCGCCCGGATACCGCTCCCGCAGCCGGTCGGCGAGCCGGCCCAGGTCCTGCCCCCAGTCGACATTCGAATCGTGCAGGTGCCGGTGGGTCTGTGCCGGCCCGCCGAACGCCTCGTTGGAATACGGCAGGTAGTAGGGGTACGCGCGGAGCGAGCTGACCGCCACGAGGAGGACCAGGACGCCCGCCGCGGCGCCGATCCACCGGTGCCGCCAGGCGAGCACCGCGGCCGCCGCGACGGCGAGGAACATCGGTAGGAAGATGACGTACCGGGTGCCGAAGTCCCGGGACCCCGTGGCGGCGGCGGCCAGCAGCACGGCCGGCGGGACGAGCAGGTACGGCGCGGCGACCCGCGGCCGGGGTCGGACCAACACGGCCAGGGCGCCCGCCGCCCACAGGAGGAGCATGCCCAGCGGCGTCTTCACCAGCAGCGCGGCCGGCAGGTAGTACCACCGCGAGCCGACATAGTTCCGGCCGAACAGGAAACCACCCCAGGTGGCGTCCTCGAACTGGAACTGGACCCGCATCCCGTCCCGGTACGGCCGCGGGAACGGCAACCAGTCCACGAGCGCGCGCAGGCCGTGCACGGCCGGCAGCGAGTCGGGCGTCGTCCAGCGCAGCCGCGGGTCGACGGCGAGGTAGGCGGCCCACACGGTGGCGACCGCGACCAGTCCCACCTCGGCCGCCGCCGCCACCCCGAGCCCCAACCGCCGTCCCGCCGCGCGGTGCCCCGAAGCACCGGTTGAGGTCCACACACTCAGCACCGCCAACGACAGCAGCACCGGGACCACCGCCAGGCTGCTCATCTTCGTCGCCAGCGCCGCGCCGAGCGCCAGCCCGGCCAGCGGCAGGTAACGGCGCGGACGCTCGCGGGCCCGCCACAGCAGCCAGGCCGCCGTCAGCACGAATCCGGCCGCCGGAACGTCCAGGGTGGCCAGCGAACCGTGTGCGATGACGTCGGGGGAGAAGGCGTACAGGGCGAGCGCCAGCAGGCCGCCCCAGCGGCTCAACCGGTCGTCCAGGGAGCGCGTGAGGTCACCGGCGAAGGCCAGCACCACCAGGCCGAACAGCAGGGTCAGCACGATCATCGGCAACCGGGCCAGGAACAGCACCCGGGCCGCGTCCTCGCCCTGGTCGTACAGCACGTGCCGGCCGAGCGACTGCTGGTCTCCGACGAAGCCGGGGTCGGGGCGTACCCCGGTGAAGGTCAGCCCGGTCTGGATGATCAGCTTGCCGAGCGGCGGGTGCTCGGCGTTGTAGCGCAGGCTGTGTTCGCGCAGCTGGACCGCCGCGGCGCCGACGTACACGGGCTCGTCGATGGTCGGGGTCTGCTGCACGGCCGCGGTGACCATGGCGACCGCCATCTGACCGAGGAGGGCGACCACCGCGAGCGCGAAGGTCCACCGATGGCCCCGACGGCCCGGTACGGTCGCCGGCTGGCGCGGGTTCCGGTCGGGCGCGACGGTGCCGTGGGCGAAGGCGCGCGGATCGGCGGTGTGCATCCGTACGAGAGTGCCACCAGCGTCGGGCCACGTTCCGATCGGTGTCAGCGAAAGCGGTCGACAAGCTGGAGCGCGGCCACCGGATCCTCGACGTGGGCGTTGTGTCCCAGGCCGGGCAGGGCCCGCACGGGCCGGCCGTACTCCGCGAGCTGGGCGTCCGACACCATCGGATCATGCTCGCCCCGGGCCAGCACCACCGGGACGCGGATTCCGGCCAGCAGCGCCGCCAGGTCCGGTGCGCCGACGCCGAAGGCGCCCGGGTCCATCGCCAACCGCCACCGGCCGTCCTCCTGGCGGAGCCCGGCGTCCACGATCGGATCGTCCGGCTCGACCAGCCCGGTAAGACCGGCGACACGCAGGTATCGGCGGGCCGCCTCGGCCCGGTCGGCGTACCAGCTCACCGGGCGGGCAGCCAACTCGCGGGACTTGGCCAACTCGGCGGGCGACCACACCGCCTTGATGCCCAGCCCGACCACTGCCTCGACCCGCGGATCGGGTCGGGCGGCGAGGGCCAACCCCACCGCACCACCGAGTGAATGGCCGAGTACGACCAGTCGATCTTGGGGATCCACCGCGGCCGCCACCTGGGTGGCGAAGGCATCGAGGGTGTACGCCGGAAGCGGCGCGGCGTCGCCGTGTCCGGCGAGGTCGGTGGCCAGCCACCGGTCGCCCCACTCCCGGTTCAGCACCGGTTCGGCGGGTCGCCACACCGCGGCTGATGCCCCCATGCCGTGCAGCAACAGAAGCCGTACCCCGTCGACCATGCCCGCAGTGTCCCCCGATCCGCCGCGCGGTGCCAGCCGCCGGCAAGGCGAGGGCCGCCCCGGCGCGGCGCCGTCTTCATGATCGGTGGCGCGCCGGCCAACCCGGCTGGCTGTCGCCCTGGCGAGCGGGTTGTCCGCCGGGCTCGTCGTCGGCGGCCTGGGCTGGCTGGTGGCGCGGAGCTGGCTCGACGGCTTCTGGCTCTGGTACGGCACGCTGGCCGTAGCCGCGCTGGTGGCCGGCGCGATCTTCGCCGGGCTGGCGCGCGAGGACGAGCCCGCCGGGTAGCCTGCCCGCCGTGTTGATCAGAGAATTCGCCGACGGGTACTGGCCGGGAGTCTGGCCGATCATCTCCGAGGTCGTTCGAGCCGGGGAAACCTTCACGTACGACCCGACGATGTCCGAGGAGCAGGCCCGCGCCATGTGGGTGGAAGCCCCACCGGGTCGCACGGTCGTGGTGGTCGACGGGGATCGGGTGCTCGGTACGGCGAAGATGGGGACCAACCGCCCCGGCCCCGGTTCGCATGTCTCCACGGCGAGTTTCATGGTCGCCGCCGACGCGCGGGGCCGGGGCGTGGGCACCGCCCTGTGCCGGGACGCCCTGGACTGGGCTCGCCGCGCGGGGTACGCCGGAATGCAGTTCAACGCCGTGGCCGAGGCGAACCGCGCGGCGGTCGAGTTGTACCGGAGGCTGGGCTTCGAAATCGTCGGGACGGTGCCCGGGGCGTTCGCCCACCCGACGTTGGGCCGGGTCGGCCTGCACATCATGTACCGCGAACTCTGACAGCGGAACCGGCCCAAGATTAATTCTGCCATCCGTATCGTGGCCGGCGCATCGTCGCAAAAGATGATCTTCGACGCGGTCATGCTGGCTAGCCTGAGCCAGCCGGAAGGACCGGCGCGAAGGGGGACCGATATGGGTGACGAGAACGGCATGAGACACCGGTTGGCGGCGGAACTGATCGAGCTGACCGACGAGGACAAGCGGCTTCAGGGCGGCGCGTTCGGTGACGACTATCCGGCGCAGTTGGCGCACCGGCGGGTGACGACGCGCAACGCCGATCGGCTTGCCGAGATCATGGACGAGCACGGTTGGCCCGGCGTCTCGCTGGTCGGTGCGGAGGGGGCGCGTCGGGCCTGGCTGATCGCCCAGCACGCCGACCGTCAACTCGACGTCCAACGTCGGGCGGTGCGGCTCATGGCGGCAGCCGTGGCGGCTGGCGACGCCGACCCCGGACAGCTCGCCATGCTGCGCGACCGGACCCTGGTCAACGAGGGTCGACCGCAGATCTACGGATCGCAGATCGCCGGACTCCGGGACGGCGCGCCCGTGCCCTGGCCGTCCGTGGAGCCGGACCGGGTGGACGAGATGCGGGCCGAGGTGGGGCTCGACCCGTTCGCGGCCCACGTGGCGACGCACGCACCGCGATAGGCCAGGGCGCAGGAGCTGGCTGGGAGTGTGGTCCACTCGATGTGCGGCATGTCGGCGAGTCCGCGACTCCCCGACATGCCGCACATCGAGTGGACCATGTCGCATGCCCCGCCGGGTTCGAACCGGACCGTTCCAATACGCGTACTCAGGTGCGGACACAATCTCGTACCCGGAAAGGACCACCGGCTTGTCGTTGCTCACCCGGATCCGCGGCGCCCGCGCCGCCGACCGCAATCGTGCCGAGCGGGCCGGCACCGACCCGACCGGAACCGGCACCGACCCGACCGGAACCGGCACCGACCCGACCGGAACCGGCACCGACCCGGCGGAGACCGGGCGGACCCGCCGTGGCTTCCCGGTACGCCGGATCGCCGCCGCGCTGGCCACCACTCTGGCTGCGCTGCTCGTCCTGGCGACGCTCATCGCCCCGACCGACGCCGGACTGCTCACGCCGACGTCCTTTCTGCGCATCCCCGCGGAGGCGCTGCTCGGCGTCGCGCTCCTGCTCGTCCTGCCGGCCCGGCTACGCCGGCTGGCGGCGGTGCTCGCCGGTGCCTACCTGGGCCTGCTGGCCCTCGTGAAGATCATCGACGTGGGCTTCGTCAAGGTGCTGGCCCGGCCGTTCGATCCGGCGATCGACTGGGTGCTCGGCGACGAGGCCACCAGGTTCGTCGCCAGCACGTACGGCAGTCGCACCGCGACCGCCGCGGTCATCGGCGCCGTGCTGCTCGCCGCCACCGTGCTGGTGCTGATGATCTGGTCGCTCCTGCGGTTGACCCGGCTGGTGGTCCGGCACGACACCGCGGCCCGGCGCGCGGTCGCGGCGCTGACCCTCGTCTGGTTCGCCAGCGCCGCGTTCGGCGTGCAGATCGTCAAGGACGTGCCGGTGGCGGCCCAGTCGGTCTACCGGGCGGTCCAGGTGCCGAGGAGTCTCCACGACAAGGAGGTGTTCGCCGAGGCGTCGGCGATCGACGCGTTCCGCGACACCCCCGGTGACGAGATGTTGACGGCGCTGCGCGGCAAAGACGTGATCATCTCTTTCGTGGAAAGCTACGGGCGGGACGCGGTGGCGGATCCGGAGTTCGCGCCGCAGGTCGGTGCGGTGCTCGACGCCGGAACCAGGCGTCTCGCGGAGGACGGATTCGCCGCCCGCAGCGCCTACCTGACCTCGCCGACCGCGGGCGGGAACAGTTGGCTGGCGCACGCCACGCTGGCCTCCGGGTTGTGGGTCAACAACCAGCAGCGATACCGGACCCTGCTCGCCGGCGACCGGATGACCCTGGGCACCGCCTTCCGGCGCGCCGAGTGGCGGACGGTGGGGGTGGAGCCGGGCCACAACTACGACTGGCCGGAGGGGGCCATCTACGGCATGGACCGGGTGTACGACTCGCGTCACCTCGGCTACCGCGGCCCGCGGTTCGGCTTCGCCTCGGTGCCGGACCAGTACACGCTGGGAGCGTTCGAACGGCTGGAGCGCGGACGTGCTGACCGGGGACCGCTGATGTCGCAGATGGTGCTGGTGTCCAGCCACGCGCCGTGGACACCGCGGCCGCGGCTCGTCGGGTGGGACCAACTCGGCGACGGTTCCGTCCTCCGCACGGTCGCGGCGGCCGGTGCCAAGGAGGACGACGCCTGGCGGAGCAACGCCCAGATTCGGGCCGACTACCGGGAGTCCATCGAATACAGCCTGGAATCGCTCATCTCCTACGTCGAGAGGTACGGCGACGACAGACTGGTACTGGTCGTTGTCGGTGATCACCAGCCCGCTCCGGTGATCACCGGCAGGGGTGCCAGCCGGGACGTACCGATCACCATCGTCACCCGGGACCGGGGCGTACTCGACCGCGTCTCGGGTTGGAACTGGCACGACGGCCTGCGACCCGGTCCCGACGCCCCGGTGTGGCGGATGGATGCCTTCCGGGACCGGTTCCTGACCACGTTCGGGTCGACGCCCCAGCCCGTCCGCGCGGCGCCCCCGGGGTAGCCGCTAGCAGATCTCGGACAAGCCGCCGCTGTGCCTCCTGACCTGCCCATACGCTGAGGTTGCTGGCAACTGGAGGCACCATGGACACGTCAGCCACGGGTACGGCCTTCCCTCGTCGGGAACTGACCGACGGCGACGACTGGGCGGTCCGGTACGTCCGGTCGTACCTGGTGCTCCGCATGGTGGTCGGGGTGTTCGGGATCCTCCTGCCGGTCATCATGATCATGGGGGAGTGGCTGGTCCTCCGGGGTGGTGTGCGGGTCCGGGGATCGCTCAGCGCCTACTACCACTCGTCGATGCGGGACCTGTTCGTCGCCACCCTGGCCGTGACGGGTGTCCTGCTGGCGACCTACCTGGCGGCGGAGCCGAGGACGCGGGAGTTCTGGTACAGCCTGATCGCCGGGGTGGCCGTCCTCGGCGTGGCGTTCCTGCCCACCGAACGGCCGGGCCTGCTGGACGGCGCGGCCCGCTGCGGCAGCACCCCGATGCCGTCGGGCTGTTCACCCGCGCAGCAGCAGTTCGGCGAGGAGACCACGGCGACTCTCCATTTCGCCTGCGCGGCGATCTTCATCCTCAGCCTGGCCCGCATCTCGTCCCTGTTCGCCCGCGACGCCGCCCGGCACCGGGCCCGCGGGATCGCCGTCGTACAGCGGATCTGTAGCGGGATCATCGTGGTCGCGGTCGTCGGGGTCGTCGCCGGCGAACTGCTCGACCTCGAACTCTGGAGGATCACCCCGCTGTACGCCGGCGAGGTGGTCTCCGTCTGGGCCTTCGGGATCTCCTGGCTGCTGGCCAGCCGTGACCTCACCGGCCGCCTCGCCCACCCCCGCCCATAGCCCCACCCCCACCCCACCCCCAC
>NZ_JBHTDD010000048.1:0-28435 GCF_042666615.1 Plantactinospora sp. GCM10030261 | reverse complement strand
CTGCCACCGCCACAGCCTGACCGCCACCACGCCGCCCGGCCGACAGGCCATACGGCGTGTCACCCAACACCATGAACGTTGGTGGTCACGGCACTAGTCACGCTCACCATCTGCGCACTGATCGCCACCCCCGCCGGGGTCGCCGACGCGGCCGGCGGCACGGACACCGCGTCACCCACCGCCACCGGGTACGGCGGTGCCGTGGCCACTGTGGACGCCGAGGCCACCCGCGTCGGGCTGGAGGTGCTGCGCCGCGGCGGCAACGCGGTGGACGCCGCGGTGGCCAGCGCCGCCGTCCTCGGTGTCACCGAGCCGTTCTCGGCCGGCGTCGGCGGCGGCGGGTTCTTCGTCCACTACGACGCGAGAACCGGCCGGGTCTCCACCCTGGACGGCCGGGAAACCGCGCCGGCGACCGCCGACGAACGGCTGTTCGTCAACCCGGCCACGGGCCAGCCGTACGCCTTCGACGAGGCCCGGATCAGTGGCCTCTCCGCGGGCACCCCGGGCACTCTCGCCACCTGGCGGGAGGCGCTGCGCCGGTGGGGCAGCCGGTCGCTCGCCGACACGCTGCGACCGGCGATCGGCGTGGCCCGGGACGGCTTCGTGGTGGACCCGACGTTCCGCGGCCAGGTGGCCGACAACGCCGCCGCGTTCGCCCAGTTCACCTCCACCCGCGAGCTGTACCTGCCGGGTGGGCAGCCGCCGGCCGTCGGCACCGTGTTCCGCAATCCGGACCTCGCCGACACCTACGCCACCATCGCGCGGCACGGCACCGACGCCTTCTACACCGGGCCGATCGCCCGGGACATCGTCCGGACCGTGCAGCGCCCGCCGGTCGCCACCAACCCGGGGACGCCGTGGGCGTACCCGATCCGGCCCGGCGCGCTCAGCCTGCGCGACCTGGCGTCCTACCGGGTGCGGACGCCGGCGCCGACCCACTCGCGCTACCGCGACCTGGACGTGTACGGCATGCCGGCGCCGTCCAGCGGCGGCGTCGCCGTCGGCGAGGCGTTGAACATCCTGGAACGCTCCGACCTGGGCGACCTGGACCGTGCCCAGGCCCTGCACCGTTACCTGGAGGCCAGCGCGCTGGCGTTCGCCGACCGCAACCGGTACGTCGGAGACGGCACGCCGCGCCGGGTGCAGCGCGAACTGCTCTCCGACGGGTTCGCCGCCGAGCGCGCCTGCCGGATCGACCCGACCCGCGCCGCCGACAAGCCGGTGCCGCCGGGCGTTCCGGACGGCCGGTACGGCGGCTGTGTCGCCGGCACCGGCGGGGCGTTCGAGTCGTACGAGAACCACACCACTAACCTGACCGTCGCCGACCGGTGGGGCAACGTGGTGGAGTACACCCTGACCATCGAGGCGACCGGCGGCAACGCGATGGTGGTGCCGGGTCGGGGGTTCCTGCTCAACAACGAGCTGACCGATTTCAACTTCGTGCCCAGTCAGGGCGAGGCGCCGGACCCGAACCTGCCCGGCCCGGGCAAGCGGCCGCGCAGCTCGATGTCGCCGACGATCGTGCTCCAGGACGGGCGGCCGTTCCTCGCCGTGGGAACGCCCGGCGGCTCGACCATCATCACCACCGTGCTGCAGATCCTGATCGGCCGGATCGACCTCGGCCTGTCGCTGTCGGACGCGATCGCGGCACCCCGGGCGACACAGCGCAACACGGCCACGGTGACCGCCGAACCGGCGTTCATCTCCTCGCCCGAGGGACAGGCCCTGGCGGCTCTGGGCCACCGGTACACGCCGACTGCCGAGATCGGTGCGGCCACCGGGATCGAGTTCCTCGGTCGGGGCCGGTGGCTGGCCGCCGCCGAGCCGGCCCGCCGGGGCGGCGGCGCGGCCGCGGTGGTGCTCCCCCGCTGACGATCGCGTGGCAGGGCCCCCGGCTCGCCGGGGGCCCTGCCACGCTGCTCAGGAGGCGGCGTGGTCGCGGGCCACCCGGAGCAACTCCACCAGGCCGGTGGCGTACTCCTGCGATTCGGCGTGCGCCTCGTCGAACGGCGGTTGGAAGCCGACGCCCTCCCATTCACCGGTGGCGGCGTTCCACCGGTCGTTGCCGACCTCGAAGTCCCAGGCGAAGATGCCCAGCTCGTAGTAGAGCTGATCGGCGGAGTTGCCGGCCGCCGAATACAGCACGTCGGCCACCGGACCGGTCTGCGACGGCCAGGTCACCGTCCCCCGGTCGCTGGCGATGGCCCCGACGATCCGCCGCGCGCTGGCCAGGAACATGGCCGATTCGTCGATGGACGGACGGGGCAGGGTGATCCGGCCCTCCGCCCGGTAGGCGCCCGGCGGCCACATGAAGTAGCCGCCGTACGAGTGCACGTTCATCGCGAACCTGATGTTGGAGTGTGCCCGGGCCAGGTCGATCACGTTGCGGCTCTCGGCCTCGGACAGCTCGGCGGGCCCGGCGAAGTTTCCGGACAGGCAGTTGGCGCTGGCCCCCACGTACCCGTCGAACAACGACCCGACCGTGTAGTTGCGGTTGATGTCGACGCCCCACGAGTTGCGGTACCGCGGGTCCCGCTGCGTGCCGGTGCAGTGGTTGACCAGGTTCTTGCGCTGGAAGGTGTAGTCGTGGAAGGAGTAGTTCGCGCCGTCCGGGTTCACCGTCGGGATCACGAACACGTCCACCTGCTCCAGCAGCTCCCGGGTTTCCGCGTCGGTGGCGTAGTTGGCCAGCAGCCGCTCGGCGAACTCCAGCGTGACAAGCGGTGTCGCCCACTCCCGCGCGTGTTCCTGGGAGTAGGCGAGCACCCCGATCCGGGAGCCGTCCCGGTGCGCACCGATGCGCAACGCCTGCACCGTCCAGGGCCGGGTCGGCACCTCGGCTCCGGCCAGCCCGTCGTCCAACCGGACCGGTCCGGCGATGGGCATGGGCAACCCCGCCGATCCGTCCTCCACGACGGCCTGGACCCGCTGCGGGAAGCGGGCCGAGATCAGCGCGGCGACCTCGTCGGTGGTGCTGACCACCTTGCCGGCGCCGTCGGTGGCGAGCGAGACGGTCAACACCCGGTCCCGGTAGCTGGCCGTCAGCCGGCGGTCCGGTCGTCCCGGGTCCACCGTGCGCACCTGTACCCCGTTCATGCCCTGGTCGCCGAACCGGACCGACTCCACCACCACGGCCGCCGCGGCCGGGTCGCCCAGGTAGGCGACGGCGGTACGCCGGTAGCCCTGGGTCGGGTTCGGCAGGTCGATCACATCGACGAGGTTGCCGTACTGCCGGGCCAGCCGGCGGATCCGGGCCTGCACGTCCACCGGGGTGAGGTAGGCGTCGATGAAGTCCTGCTGGTATCCGGACGGCTGCGGCGGTGGGGTGGCGCCCGGCCAGACGGCCGGGCTGATCGGCCGGCTCTGCCCGCCGAGGCTGGAGGTGGCGGTCACCGAGACCGGCCGGCCGGGTACCGGCTGCGGCAGCGCGACGTGGTACTGGTACTCGCCGGCGTCCTCGAACCGGTAGAGCGGGTACGACCCGGTGGCCCCGTCCGCCGTCCGCCAGCTGACCGTGATCTCGACGTCCGGGTCCGCGGCGGCGGTGGTCGCGACCTGCGTCTGCAGGAAGGTCTGCCCGCCGGTGGTCCACCAGTACGCCTGGAGGAACTGCAGGGTGTCGACGGCGAGGGTACGGTCGCCGCCGGTGGTCGACCGCAGCCCGGCCCGGGTGCGGTCCTGGGCGGCGCGAACGCTGTCGGCGTACCGCCGGGTGCCGTCGCCGGCCCGCTGCACCACCTGGACGGCGGTGGCTCCCCGGGCGGTGAGGTCGGTTAACTGCCGGCCGGTGAGCACCAGGTCGACCAGGATCCGGCCGTCCCGGACCCGGGGTCGGTTGGCCAGGTCGGCGCCCTCGGCGAGCAGCTGGTCGAGCTGCGTCTGGTCGCGAAGCTGGACCCGGACCAGGGCGGTTTCAGTGTCGGCAAGGGTGACCTGCGCGGGAGTGGGCGCGGCGGCGGCCGGGGCTGCCGGGGTGAGAGACGCGGCGAGCAGGACAACTGTGGCGGCGGTGGCCGTCCACGATCGTCTGGTCGACATGGGACCTCCTGACGGGCGTCGATGCCAGTACGTCCACACCAGTCGTTCGATCGATGGCTGTCAAGGTCTAGGGCGGACGTGACCGGGACCGCAGGCCGACCGGGACCGCGGGCCGACCGGGACGGGCGGCCCGGCCGGGTCGGGACTGTCGGCCCTGCCCGGTTCCCGGCCGCCGTACTGGGATGGAGGGAGACGACAAGGAGGGGACGACATGAAGGCCCTCGTCTACGGCGGCCCGGGACAACGGTCCTGGTCCGACGCACCCGATCCGCGCATCGTCGACCCGACCGACGCGATAATCCGCGTCGACACGGTCACCATCTGCGGCACCGACCTGCACATCCTCGGCGGCGATGTACCCGCCGTCCAACCGGGCCGGATCCTCGGTCACGAGGCGGTGGGCACGGTCGAGGCGGTGGGCGCCGCCGTGAGCACCGTCGGACCAGGCGACCGGGTGCTGGCCTCCTGCATCTCGGCCTGCGGCCGCTGCCGGTACTGCCGGGAGGGCAGCTACGGCCAGTGCCTGGGCGGCGGTGGCTGGATCCTCGGCCACCTGGTCGACGGCGTCCAGGCGGAGTACGCCCGGGTCCCGTTCGCGGACCTGTCCACCTACCGGCTGCCGGCCACGGTCACCGACGAGGCGGCGGTGCTGCTCGCCGACATCCTGCCCACGTCGTATGAGGTGGGCGTGCTCAACGGCCGGGTCCGGCCGGGTGACACGGTGGTGGTGGTCGGCGCCGGGCCGATCGGTCTCGCGGCGATTCTGACCGCGCGGCTCTACTCCCCCGCTCGCGTGATCGCCGTGGACAAGGCGGTCAGCCGGCTGGAGGCGGCCAAGCGGATCGGCGCCGACATCACGATCACACCGGACGACGACCCGGTCGGCGTGGTGAACGAGGTCACCGACGGCCTGGGCGCGGACGTGGTGATGGAGGCGGTCGGCACGCCGGGCACCTTCGAACTCTGCGCCACCCTGGTCCGCCGCGGTGGACACCTGGCCAACATCGGGGTGCACGGCAAGCCGGCGACGCTGCACCTCGAGGACCTGTGGATCCGCAACGTCACCATCACCACCGGCCTGGTGGACACCCATTCCACGCCGACGTTGCTGCGGATGCTCGGGGCCGGCCAGTTCGACCTGACGCCCCTGGTCACACACCGCTTCCCGCTGGCGGAGATGGAGCGGGCGTACGAGGTGTTCGCCGATCCCGCCCGGACCGGCGCGCTGAAGGTCGTGCTGTCCCGGTCGTGACCTCCGGGTGGCCCGGGCCGTTCGGCCCGGGCCGCTCGCCGCAGGAAGGCCCGGACCACCCGGCCCGTAAGCCTCTGACCAGGACGATCCGGTCCTCGTACGGTGAAGTCGGAAAGCGAGGAGGCGGTCATGAGAACCTGGCGGGTACGGGACGTGATGAGCACCGAGGTGGCGACGGTACGGCCGGACACGCCGTACCGCGAGATCGTGGACCTGCTGGCCAGCCGGCGCGTCGCGGCGGTGCCGGTGGTGGACGCGGATCGACGGGTGGTGGGCGTCGTCTCCGAGGGCGACCTGCTGCACAAGGTGGAGCTGATCGGCGAACCCCACGAGTGGCGGATCTTCGAGGGCACCCGGCGGCGGGCGGCCCGCGTCAAGGCCGACGGCATGGTCGCCGCCGACCTGATGGCCACGCCACCGGTCACCATTCTCGGCAACGCCAGCGTGGTCTCCGCCGCGCGCCGGATGAGCCACGAACGGGTGAAGCGACTCCCGGTGATCGACGACCTGGGTCGGCTGGTCGGGATCGTCACCCGGGGTGATCTGTTGCGGGTGCACCTGCGGCCGGACGACGACATCCGCCGCGACGTGGTGGACGAGGTGCTGCGCCGGGTGTTGGCGGTCGAGGACGGCACCGTCCAGGTCAGCGTGAGCGACGGCGTGGTGCGGCTGGTCGGCGGGCTCGACAGGTGGAGCGCCGCCCAGCTCGCCGGTCGGCTGGCGGCGCAGGTCAGCGGCGTGGTCCGGGTGGACAACGAGCTGACCTGGGAATTCGACGACAGCCCGCTGGCCACCATCACGGCGGGCCGGACCACCCTGATGGGCATCGCGTAGCCGCCGGCCGCTCCGACGGTAAGGTCCCCTTCCCGGTAGCCGGCGGGAAGGGGACCTTCCTACTTGATGGAGCCGCGCATCACGCCCGAGATGACCCACCGCTGGGCGATCACGTAGACGAGCACCATCGGGGCCAACGCCATCAGGTACGAGGCGAAGGCGACCGTGTAGTTGGTGGAGAACTGTCCCTGGAACACGTACTGCACCAGGGGCAGCGTCTGCGCGTCCGGACTGGAGAGGATGACCAACGGCAGCAGGAAGTCGTTCCACGCCCACAGGCAGGTGAGGATGCCGACCGTGGCGTTGATCGGGCCGAGCAGCGGGAAGATCACCCGCCAGAAGGTGGTCCAGATGCCGGCGCCCTCGGTGAACGCGGCCTCCTCCAGTTCCCGGGGCACCGAGTTGAGGTAGCCGACGTAGATGAAGACGTTGAGCGCCAGGCCGTACACCACGTACAGGAAGATCAGCCCGACCTGGTTGTCCATGGCCAACAGCGCGGTCTGCTTCGCCACCGGCAGCATGATGATGGGGAACGGGACGAACAGCGCCGACACGAAGTAGTAGAACAGGCCCCGGAACAGCCGGCGGTGCATGTTGCGGGAGATGGCGTACGCGACCATCGAGTTGGTGAGCAGGGTGAGCACCACCGCGCCGACGGTGATCAGTGCGCTGTTCAGGGCGGCGTTCGGGAAGTTGGTGAGCCGCCAGGCGTCGGCGAAGTTGGCCAGCCGCGGGTCGGCCGGCGGGGCGAACCCGGCCCCGCCCAACTCGTCCGGTGTCTTCAACGCGGTGACGATGGCGAAGTAGAGCGGGATCAGGACGGTCAGCGACAGCACCACCATCAGCGCGGTGAGCCACCAGTTGATCCGCCGGCCGGGTGCCCGGCCGGCCCGGCGGGATCGGCCCGCCGGCGGCCGGTCGGCCTGGTCCGGGGACGTCGCGGCACTGACCGCGGTGGTCGGGGGCGCGACGGAATCGGCGGACATCAGGCGGACACCTCCCGGCGCTGCAGGATGCGCAGTTGGAAGAAGGAGAAGGCGACGATGACGATGAAGAACAGCACCGCGTTGGCGGTCTGGTAGGCGAACTCGCCGCCCTGGAACCCGCCGCGGAAGATGACAAGCGAGATCGACTCGGTGGCGGTACCCGGACCGCCGTTGGTCATCGGGATGATGTGGTCGAAGACGTTCAGGAAATTCTTCAGCGACAGCACCATGTTGATGGTGAAGAACGACGCGATCATCGGGAAGGTGATCGACCGGAAGCGCCGCCAGGCGCCGGCTCCGTCGATCGAGGCCGCCTCGTACAGGTCCGCGGGGATGGTCTGCAGGCCGGCCAGGTAGAGGATGACCGCGAAGGCGGTGGCCTGCCACACCGCGAACACCACGATCGCCACCCAGGCCAGGTCCTCGTTGGCCAGCAGGCTGCTGGCCAACGTGGTGCTGCCGAGCTTCTCCCCGAGGTACGGCAGGGTGTTGCTGAACAGATAGTTGAAGATGTAGCCGACCACCAGGATCGCCAGCACGTTCGGCAGGAAGAAGACGCCGCGCAGCGTGTTGCGGAACGCGATCCGGGCGTTGAGCCCCATCGCGATGGCCAACGCGATGACGTTCACCGCCACGGTGCTGACGACGGCGAACTGGAAGGTGAACAGGTAGGACTGGATGACCCGGTCGTCGCGGAAGACGTTCACGTAGTTGCTCAGGCCGACGAACTTCCAGTCGCCGTACCCGGCGTAGTTGGTGAAGCTGTAAAACACCCCGCGCAGCACGGGGATGGTGTGGAATACGAAGAACAGCACGAACGCGGGCACGGCCATCCAGTAGAAGGCGGCCGGCACCCGGCGCCGGCGTCGTCGGTCGGCGCCGGCCCGTGTGGTCCGCGGCCCGCCGTCGGTCGCCCGGCCGGTGGTCTCGGTTGCCATGACGTCTCCTTCCCGCCGCTACCGGCTCCGCCGCCGGGCGACCTTGTCCCACTCCTTGTCCAGGGTGGACAGATAGCCGGCCTGGTCGCCGTCGATGAGGTACTGCTGGGTGATCCGGTCCAACGGGATGGCGGGCGGGATGTTGTGGTCGGCGAAGCCGACGAGGCGCTCCTGTTCGATGTACGGGATCAGGTCGGCCAGACCCGGGTCGGTGGGCAGCTTGTCACGCAGGGCCGGGACGGCGCTCTGGTCCTCGGCGTACGCGGTGACCACGTCCGGCCGCATAACGTAGGAGATGAAGGCGAGCGACTCCCGCTTGTGCTCCGGCTCGCGGGCCATCGTGAAGGCGACGTCCACGCCGGACACCAGGACCGCCTTCGCCGGATCGTCGGTGGGCATCGGGAAGATGCCGATGTCGAAGCCGGGCTTGAACTCGCGGACCGACGGCAGGGTCCAGGTGCCCTGGAGGTACATGGCCACCTCGCCCTTGGCGAACGCCTCGTTGCCGTCGTTGTAGCCGCGGGCGGCCTTGTCCGGCTGGGCCAGGTCGAACAGTTGCGTCAGCCGCTGCGCGACCGGCTGGAAGTCGTCGCGGAACGATGCCTGGTCGGCGGCCAGCCGGTCGAAGAACTCGGTAGGCGGCAGGTACGCCGACAGGGCGTTCCACGCCGCGAGAACGGTCCACGCGTCCTTGATGGTGCCGTAGAACGGCGTGATCCCGGCGTCCCGGAACGTCTGCGCCGCCGCTATCAGCTCGTCCCAGGTGCGCGGAACCGCGACGCCGTGCTCGGCGAACAGCTTCTTGTTGTAGAGCACCCCGTCGCCGTTGGCGACGAACGGGATGCCGTTCACCTCGCCCGGCGCCGCTGTGCCCAGGTCGTTGACGATGGTTTGGTAGGTGGGGCTGACCTGCTCGGCCACCGGCTCACCGGCGAAGTCGTAGAAGATCCCGGTGGGGGCCAGTTCCTTCCACGTCGCCCCGGCGTTCAGGGCGATCACGTCCGGCATGTCCTCGCGGACCAGCCGGGTGCGCAACGCGGTGTCCGCGTCGGGCACGTGGTTCTGCACCACCCGGATGTTCGGGTGCTCCCGCTCGAAGCCCGCGATGATCCGGTCGAACGCCTCGATCCCTTCGGGCTTGAACTGGAAGAACTCGATTGTGGTCCGACCGTCGTCGGCGTCGGCCAGACCGCAGGACCCCACCAGGCCCGCCATGGCCAGACACGCCAGAGCGCGTGTGATGCGACGAATCATCGGCACCTCCCCCAGCCACCGGCACCGGTCGTCGACGCGGCACGCCGGAACCCGCATGCCGTCACCGACCGGTGAATCAGGTCACGTGATCACTTCTACGCGCACCTGTGCCAGGGGTCAAGACCTGAGGCGATTCCTCTTTACAGTGGAGTCTCACATCAACCGATCATCCGATCCACTCCGGACTGGCGAACCGGACCGATCGACTCGATGTGCGGCATGTCGCGGGGTGCGAGTGGTCGCCACCGCCCGAGATGCCGCACACCGAGTCGCTCATGGCAGGCTCGTGCGGCAGTCGCCCGCGCGCCGGGTCAGGACCGCTCGATCAGCCCTCGCGCGTACGCCGCCTGGCCGACGTGCTGGAGGTCGTCATCGGCGACGCTGGCCAGCCGCACGCCGAGCGTCACCGGCGGATCCCAGTTCTCGTCGACCACCCGGTCGAGATCGGCCGGGGTGAGACCGGCCAGGAAGTCGCGGGTCCGGGCCGCCACCGCCTCGTGATATCCGACAAGCGCGTCGGCGTCGCGCGGGGCCAGGGCGGCGACCTCCGCCGCGGAGTGGCCGAAGCCGGTGTCCGCCGGGTCGGCCGTCCGCCCGAACGCGTCCGCCCAGTCGCTGGTGAGCCACACCTGTTCGGCGTCGAGCACTTCCGCGACGTGGCTGTCCTGCACCCGGGTCAGGTGCCAGACCAGCCATCCCACGGTGTTGGCACCGGGCCCGGGCGGCTGGCGCAACTGCTCGGCGGAGAGGGTCCGTACCGCCTCCCGGACCAGCCCGGGCAGCCGGTCGAAGACCTCCAGCAGCAGATCGCGTGCCTCCACGGTGCCCCCCTCGATGCCGGCATCGCCGTCCTCCAACGGGATACCGCCACCGCCGTCCGCTAAACGTCCGCGCCACACCGCCTGGAGGATGATCCCCTTCTTATCGCTTTCCGCCTTGAAAGGGCCCCTTCCTAACGCGGGGCCGCGGGCGGCAACGCGGAGCAGCGCGGCAGCGCGGCAACGCGGAGCAGCGCGGCAACGCGGAGCAGCGCGGCAGCGGGGCAGCCGGTCTACGCGGCGCCCGGGAGCCGACTACCGAGCCAGCGCAACTGCTCCCGGCTCTGGTACG
Source organism: Plantactinospora sp. GCM10030261 (assembly GCF_042666615.1). NCBI lineage: Bacteria > Bacillati > Actinomycetota > Actinomycetes > Micromonosporales > Micromonosporaceae > Plantactinospora > Plantactinospora sp. GCM10030261. The sequence goes on along the minus strand of NZ_JBHTDD010000048.1, from coordinate 18,023 downwards.
ACTCGCCGCCCTCGTGCCCGTTGTACGGCCAGACGGTGATGTCCTTGTCGGCGCTGGCGCACCGGTTGTAGGCGGCGAAGACGGTGGACGGCGGGCAGACCGCGTCCATGAGGGCCACCGAGAAGAGGGTGGGCGCCGTCATCCGGGCGGCGAAGTTGACGCCGTCGAAGTAGCCAAGCGTCTCGAAGACCTGGTCGACCATGTGCCGCCGGGTGTGCAGGTATCGGGTCAGTTCGGCGTACGGCTCCGTGTCGGTGATCTCGGTTGCCCGCCGGTAGTGGCACAGGAACGGCACGTCGGGCAGCACCGCCGCCAGGCCGTCGACCAGACCGCCGACCGCGATGGCGATGCCGCCGCCCTGGCTCGTACCCGCCACCAGCACCCGGTCGGGGTCGATCCGGGGGTGTTCGCGGGCCGCCGCCACGGCGCGCACGGCGTCGGTGAACACCCGACGGTAGTAGTACCGGGCCGGGTCCTCGATGCCCTTGGTGAGGAAGCCGTTGGCGTGCGGGCCGGCTCCCTCCGGGTCGGCGGTGTCGCCGGTGAGCCGGCCGTGGCCGCCCTGCCCCCGGGTGTCCACCACCAGGTTGGCGTAGCCGGCGGCGCTCCAGAACAACCAGTCGTGCGGCAGTCCCCGGCCGTTGCTGTAGCCGATGTACTGCACCACGCACGGCAGCCGTTCGGCGCCACCCCGGGGTAGCAGCAGCCAGCCGCGTACCGGCTGCCCGGCGTACCCGGCGAGGGTGACGTCGAAGACCTCGACCGTGGCGAGGCCCGCCGGGTACGCGTCGAAGCGCGCGGGCCGGCCGGCTTCCTCGGCCGACCGGAGCGTGCCGGCCCAGAACTCGTCGAAGTCCGCGGGTTCGTCACGGGCGGGGTGATAGTCGCGCAACCGGTCGAGGGGCCAGTCGACGAGCATGCTGTTCTCCTCCGGGGTTCGGAAACGCGACGATAGTTCACCATCTACGGCGCTCCGCCCACCAGCCCCAGGCGCCGTCACGCGGGCGGGATCGGGCCGGGAAGCCGCCGTGGACCGACCGGGCGAACGGCCACGGAGGGTCATAAAAGATCTTGCTTTTACCCTCTTGACCGGTACAGAGAAGGTGCTTACTGTACCGGTATAGGAAACGCCAGCGAGCCAAGGAGACCACGATGCACGCCGATCCGACCGCCATGATCATGTCGACCAGGAGCACCAACCGGGAGCTGTACAGCGCCCGCCCGGACGCTCCCGTGGTGCCGTACCACGCGCCGCACCGCACCCCGCGCACCGTGCGGGCGCGGACCAACCTCGCCGGGCTGCTGCGCCGCGCCGCCCGCGCGGTCGAGCCGCCCCGGCACGACCTCGCCGGGGAGCCGGGGTAGCGTCGGTGGGGACGACGATAGGAGGCGCGGTGGCGCGGGTAACCCTCCAGACGATCGCCGATCACGTCGGCGTCAGCCGGATGACGGTGTCCAACGCCTTCTCCCGGCCGGACCAGCTCTCGGCGACGCTGCGCACGAAGGTCCTCGCCGCGGCCGCGGAACTCGGCTACGTCGGTCCCGACCCGGCGGCCCGAGCCCTCGCCCGGGGCACCACCGGCGCCGTCGGGGTGCTGCTCACCGGCTCCCTGCGGTACGCGTTCACCGACGAGGTCGCCACCACCTTCCTGGGCGCCATCGTCGACGAACTCGCGCCGACCGGCCTGGCGCTGACCCTGCTGCCCGCCGTCACCCGCACCGACGTGGCGGCGGCCCAGCAGGTCGCCGTCGACGGCGCGCTCATCTACTCCTGCGACCCCGGTCTGCCCGCCCTCGACGTGCTGCGCCGCCGGCAGATCCCGATGGTGTACGTGGACCAGGAGCCGGACGGCGACACACCGAGCGTCAACATCGACGACCGGGCCGGCGCCCGGGCCGCCGCCCAGCACCTGGTCGACCTCGGCCACCGGGACATCGGCATCATGACGGTGAGCCTGGCCGGGCCCCACGGCGTTCCGCTCACCGACGTCGAGCCGCCGGCCGGCGACGGGTACGTGTCGACCCAGCGCCTGCTCGGCTGGCGGGACGCGCTCGATCCCGTCGGCGTCCGACCGCTCGTCGTCCGCCAACCCCACTGCCACGTGGACGAGGCCTACGACGGGGCCCGGGCGCTGCTCGACCGCGACCACCCGCCGACCGCCGTGCTGTGCTTCTCCGACGCGATCGCGCAGGGACTGGTCGCCGCGGCCGAGGACCTCGGGTTGCGGGTGCCGGCCGACCTGTCGGTGGTGGGCTTCGACGACAACCCGCTCGCCCGGCGGATGCGTCCGGCGTTGACCACCGTCCGGCAGGACGTCGAGGCCAAGGGGCACGCCGCCGCGGCGGCGCTCACCGCGGCCATCGAGCGGGCACGCACCGGCGCCTCGGATCGCGTCGCGTCGGTGAACCTTCCCATCGACCTGCTGGTCCGGGAAAGCACCGCCGCGCCGCCCGTTCGCGCCTGACCCGGCGGCGTCTCGCCGCCATACGATCCGGCAACACCCGTACCGAGTTGGAGGCCGTCGTGTCGGATACCGGAACCCCCGCACCGCTCGAACCGCTGCCGGAGGACTGGCAGCGCGCCCTGGCCATCGTGGCCCATCCGGACGACCTGGAGTTCGGCGCGGCGGCCGCCGTCGCCCGCTGGACCCGGCAGGGCAAGCGGGTCGGCTACTGCATGGTGACCAGCGGCGAGGCCGGCATCGACGGCATGTCGCCCGACCGGTGCCGACCGGTACGCGAGGCGGAGCAACGGGCGTCGGCCGCGGTGGTCGGTGTCGACGAGGTCGACTTCCTCGGCCTTCCCGACGGCGTCCTGGAGTACGGCGTGCCGCTGCGCCGGGAGCTGGCGAAGGTGATCCGCCGGCACCGGCCGGAGATCGTCATCACCTCGAACTTCCGGGACACCTGGGACGGTGCCTACGCGCTCAACCAGGCCGACCACATCGCCACCGGCCGGGCCGTGCTGGACGCGGTACGCGACGCGGGCAACCGCTGGGTGTTCCCGGAGCAGCTCGACGACGACCTGCGGCCGTGGGGCGGGGTGCGCCAGGTGTGGGCCGCCAGTTCGCCGGAGTCCCGGCACGGGGTGGACACCACCGACACCTTCGAGCTGGGCGTGGAATCGCTGCGGGCGCACGACGCGTACCTGCGCGGCCTCGGCTCCGGCGACTTCGACCCGGTGGAGTTCCTGGAAGGGCTGAGCCGGCCGGCGGGTGCCCGGTTGGGCACCCGCTACGGCGCGGCCTTCGAGGTGTTCCGCTTCGACCTGTTCTAGCTGCCCTAGACCGCCTGGCAGGTCTTGTCGATGTCGGTGCCCACCTTCACCAGCGTCTTCTCCATGAAGCCCGCCGGGTCGGACGACTTGCCGCCGGCCGCGAGGGACTTCGACCAGCCCTCGATGGTGGCCTTGAGCTGCGGGTCCTCGGCGGTCGCGGCGTGCTTCTTCAGATTGTTCGAGATCGCGGTGAGGTCGGCCTGGAGCTGCTTGTTGAGCTTGGACAGGCTCCACTTCTCCTGGATGGCCTTGTTCGAGCTGTCGACGATCTTCTGGCTGCCGGCCACGAAGTCGTCGGTAAGCGCCGCGCAGACCTCCTTGTTGTTCGGGGCGGCGCTGGTGGCTGCGGCGGTGGGCGACGGAGCGGCCTCGGACGAGGCGGCACCTGTCGGTGTCGCACCGGCGGCGGTGTCGGCCGACTCGTCCGGGCTGCAGCCGGCGAGCAGGGCCACCGCGGCGACCGGCACGAGGAAGGCGCGGACGAGCGTGGTACGGAGCATCGTGGATTCCCCCCGGGGATGAGATCGACGGCGCAGCGTACCAGCGATCTGGCGGAGCCGGCTGCCCCGCCTCGCAGGCCGTGGGAACGCTCCCGCCAGCCCGCTACGGACTCATGTCTGAGCGTGACCGGAACAGGGCGTCGCGACCGCGCCGGTCCTGTTCCGGCCGCACCTCAGAGCAACAGGTCGAGCAGCAGGACGCCGAGGAAACCGACGATGGAGATGATGGTTTCCATCACCGACCAGCTCTTGATGGTCTGCCACACGGTCAGTCCGAAGTACTCCTTCACCATCCAGAAGCCGGCGTCGTTCACGTGCGAGAAGAACAGCGATCCGCAGCCGATGGCCAGCGCGAGCAGCGCCACGCCCGGCCGGTCCAGGGTCTGCGCCAGCGGCGCCACGATGCCCGCGGCGGTGATGGTGGCGACCGTGGCCGAGCCGGTGGCGACCCGGATGCCGACCGCGACCAGCCAGCCCAGCAACAACGGGGACAGGTTCGCGCCCTCGGCCGCGTCGGCGACCATCGTGCCCACCCCGGCGTCCACCAGCACCTGCTTGAACCCGCCACCGGCGGCGACGATCAGCAGGATGCCGGCGATCGGGGGCAGCGAACCACCGAGTACCGCGGACACCTGGCCCCGGTTGAAGCCCGCCTGGTAGCCGAGAGTGAACATGGCGACGATCAGCCCGGCCAGCAACGCGACGATCGGCGCACCGGCGATGTCCAACGCCTGGCGGCCCGCCGACCCCTCGTCGAGGAGCAGTTCGCCGAGGGCGCGCAGCAGCATCAGCACCACCGGCAGCAGGACGGTGAACACCGCGGGCCAGAAGGCGGGGGTACGGCGGGCGGCCTCCGTACCGGTGTCGTCGACCGCTCCGCCCGGCCGGCCGGCGCCCGGATTCACCAGGTCGTCCTCGTCCATCGGGTCGGCGTCCGTGCGGCGTTCGCGGGCCGGTTCGGCGGCGTCATCCGACCGGTTCCCACCGGATCCGCCGGGCGCCCGGGTCGGCAGCAGGTCCATCGGCACGGTCGCCGGCACGTACCGGGTGATGACGTTGCCGAACAACGGTCCCGCCACGATGACGGTGGGGATGGCCACCAGCAGACCGAGCGCCAGGGTCAGTCCGAGGTCGGCGTTCAGCGAGGAGATCGCCACCAGCGGTCCGGGGTGCGGCGGCACCAGGCCGTGCAGCACCGACAGCCCGGCCAGGGCCGGGATGCCGAGCTTCATCAGGGGAATGTTCGTCCGCAGCGACGCCAGGAGCACGATCGGCACCAGCAGCACCACTCCGACCTCGAAGAACAGCGGCAGGCCGATCAGCGACGCCACTCCCGCCATCGCCCAGGGCAGAGTGCGACCGGATACCCGCCCGACCACCCGTCCGACGATGCCGTCGGCCCCGCCGGACTCGGCGAGCAGTCCGCCGATCATCGCGCCGAGCGCGATGAGCAACCCGACGCCGCCGACCGTCGTGCCGACCCCGCCGGTGAACGACTCGATCATCTTCTCGGGACCGAGGCCGGCCACCACGCCGAGGACGGCCGCGCCGAGGATCAGCGAGAGGAACGGGTGCACCTTGCCCCAGGCGATGAGCACCACCACGGCGGCGATGCCCAGCAGGGCGGCGATGATGAGTTGGCCGTCACCGGCCGCCGGGGCGGCCTCCGCGGCGAGCGGGATCATGGGCATCACAACCTTCGGACGGCGTCCGCGACCGGGAGGGGCGGGCGGTGACGATCACATGGGTGGGGGTTGCGGTGGCGGCGCCGGCGGCAGGTCCGCGGCGAGCCGGCGCAGGGCCCGGTACGTGGGACCCAACGCGTCGTACAGGTCGGCGAAGGTGGGCAGCAGGGCGGCGTAGACGGCCGCGGCCTCCGGGTCGGGGCGTACGGTCTCCTCGATCTCGACGAGTTCGGCGGCCACCTCGATGGACGGCACCATGCCGAGCGCCTGCATGCCGAGCAGCGCGGCGCCGAAGCCGGATCCCTCGTGCCCGACGGGGAACCGCACCTCGACCCCCAGCACGTCGGCAAGCGTCTGCCGCCACAGTGGACTGCGTGCGAAGCCGCCGCTGGCCCGGATCTCCCGGACCTCGTTGCCGGCCGCCCGGACCGAGTCCAGCACCACCGCGAGTTGCAGGCAGACGCCCTCGATCGCGGCCCGGATCAGGTGTTCGCGGCGGTGCGCGTGGGTCAGCCCGACGTACGCGCCGCGGGGCAGCGCGCTCCAGTGCGGCGCCCGCTCGCTGAGCAGGTACGGCAGCATGAGCAGCCCGCCCGACCCGGCCGGTGCCGTGGCGGCCAGGGCGAGCAGTTCCTCCTCGGCACCGTCGCCGAGGTCCGGCGCCAGTGCGTCTCCGGCCCAGCCGAGCACGATGCCACCGTTGTTGATGGCCCCGCCGACCACCCATCGGTCCTCGGTGAGGGCGTAGCAGAACACCCGGCCCAGCGGGTCCACCGACGGCCGTTCGACCATCACGCGCATGGCACCGCTGGTGCCGATCGAGCAGGCCACCACGCCCGGGCGGACGGCGCCGAGCCCGAGGTTGGCCAGCGGACCGTCGGCGGCACCGAGCACCACCGGCACGTCGGGGGGCAGTCCGGTGGCCTCGGCGGCGGCCGGAGTGAGCCCGCCGAGCACGGTGGTGCTGGGGGCCAGCCGGGGAAGCTGACCCTCGTCGATCCCGGCGACGCGCAGCGCCTCGGCGTCCCACCGCCGTCCGGCGAGGTCGAAGAGCCCGGTTCCGGAGGCGGCCGAATAGTCGGTCAGCAGCGTGCCGCAGAGCCGGCGCAGCACGTAGTCCTTGATGCCGACCCAGTGCGTCACCCGGGCGAACAGTTCCGGCTCCCGCTCGGCGTACCAGACGAGTTTGGGCAGCGGGGCCATCGGATGCAGCGGGGTGCCGGTGCGGCGGTGCAGGTCCAGGCCCCCCGCGGTGGCGCGCAGCCGCTCGGCCTGCTCGCTGGCCCGGGAGTCGGCCCAGGTGATCGAGGGAGTCAGCGGGTGCCCGTCGACGTCGAGCCCGATCAGGCTGTGCATGGCGGTGCTGAACGACATGCCGGCCGGCGGCGTCGACAGCTCCGCCACGACCGCGCGCAGGGCCGCCACCACCGCGTCGTGGATGGCCGGCGGGTCCTGCTCGGCCCACCCGGGCCGCGGCTCGTCCAGCGGGTAGCCGACGGAGTGCGCGGCGAGCTGGTTGCCGGCCGTGTCGAAGGCAACCGCCTTGGTGCTCGTCGTGCCGATATCGACGCCGATGACCACGGCCGCTGGCCCGTCGGGTGACCGGCCGTCTGGCGCCCGGCCGGTCGGCGCCCGGCCCGTCGGGGAGGATCGGTCCACCGGCGCCACCTCCTCGTCAGCGTCGCTCGTCAACGCCCCCGGCGGGCCCGGTCCGGTGGGTCACTGCCCGGCGACGCGCAAGCCATACCCAGGGATCGATCATCCTATGCGCGCCGCCGGTCCGCAGCGGACGGAAGACGTGGGGGTCTGGCGCGGCCCGCGACCACCGGGCTCAGCGGCGGGCGGCGGCCAGCGCCTCGGTGATCCGGTCGGCCGGCGCGGGCACCGCCGGGGCGCCGAAGAACTGCTGCTGCCCGCCCGCGTACGGCTGGCCGTAGACCGGGGTGTCCGGCTGGGATCGCCAACTCTCGGCCAGCGGGCCGAGGTCCACGCTGTTCTTCGCCAACCTTCCGGCCCGGGACGCCATTCCCCGGGGCCGGATCGGCGGACGGATCTGGCACGTTCAGCGGATCACCAACGGGCGGTCGCCCCGCTTGACGAACTCACCGATCACCGGGGCACCGTCGACCTCGCCGGCCAGCAGCAGACCGCCGCTGGTCTGCGCGTCGGCGAGCAGCAACGCCTCGGTCTCGTCGAACCGGCCGAGGTCGGTGTGCGGCCGTACCCAGTCGAGGTTGCGCCGGCTGCCACCCGGGACGTACCCGTCCCGCAGGCTCTCCCGGGCCCCGGCCAGGTACGGCACGGCGGCCGCGTCGACCACCGCGGTGACCCCGCTGGCCCGGGCCATCTTGTAGAGATGGCCGAGCAGGCCGAAGCCGGTCACGTCGGTGGCCGCCCGGACGCCGGCCGCGACCGCCGCCTCGGCGGCCCACCGGTTCACCGTCGCCATCGTGGCCACCGCCTCGGGGAACACCTCGCCGGTCGCCTTGTGCCGGTTGTTCAGCACGCCGAGACCCAGGGGTTTGGTCAGCGACAGCGGCTGGCCGGGCCGCGCCGCGTCGTTGCGCATCAGCCGCCCCGGGTCGACCAGGCCGGTGACCGCCATGCCGTACTTGGGCTCCGGATCGTCGACGCTGTGCCCCCCGGCAACGTGGCAGCCGGCCAGCCGGGCGACGTCCAGCCCGCCGCGCAGCACCTCGCGGGCCAGTTCCATCGGTAACGCGTCCCGGGGCCAGGCGAGCAGGTTCACCGCCACCAGCGGCGTCCCGCCCATCGCGTACACGTCGGACAGGGCGTTCGCCGCCGCGATCCGCCCCCAGTCGTACGGGTCGTCGACGACCGGGGTGAAGAAGTCGGTGGTGAGCACGATGCCCCGGCCGTCGGCCAACCGCACCACGGCCGCGTCGTCCCCGTCGTCGAGGCCGACCAGCAGTTCCCCCGCCGCGTCCGGCGGCGGGTCGCCGGCGAACAGGTCCGCCACCACCGCCTCCAGCTCACCGGGCGGGATCTTGCAGGCGCAGCCGCCCCCGTGCGCGTACCCGGTCAACCGGCGGGGGTGGGCACTGACCGTCATCCGCCGAGCTTACGGGCGCGGTGGTGACGTCGCCGGGACGCGCTGTCGAATCCGGCCGGTCCCGTTGGTCGGGATGGGTGGAGGCGCGTGGCGCGGCTCCCCCGACGACAACGGAGGCAGACAGATGAGCAGGCCATTCGAGGTGGGCTGGACGGGCGACCTGCCGGCCGGTCCGGCAGCGGTCTGGGACGCGGTGACCAGGCGAACGGCCGGCTGGCTCTGGCCGGTCGAGTACGAATCCCGGGCCGGTGGGTCCGAGCGCGGCCTGGGCGGCGGCACGGTGACGGTGTGGGAGCCACCGAGCCGGTTCACCACCCGCTCCGGCGAGGGATCCGGCGGGGGCAACGAACTCGACTACCGGCTGGAACCACGCGGCTCCGGAACCCACCTGCGGTACACCCACCGGGGCACCGCCGACGGTGACTACGACCGCGAGGTGGACGCCTGCCGGCGGCACACCAACTTCTACTACCACTCGCTTGTCGAGTACGTGCGCCACTTCGCCGGCCGGGACGCGGTGTACGTCACGGCGGACGGCCCCGAGGCGTCCGCGCGCGGCGGATCCGACCTACTCCGCCGGGCGCTCGGCGTCTCGGGGGACGTCGCGGTCGGCGACCGGGTGCGGCTCACCCCGGCCGGGCTGCCGCCGATCGACGGTGTGGTCGACTACGCGACGCCGGAGTTCCTCGGTGTCCGCACGTCCGACGCGCTCTACCGGTGGTACGGGCGGGACGCCTGGGGGTGGCCGGTCGGGCTGGCGCACCACCTGTTCGGCCCCGACGTCGACGGGGTGGCCGCCGGCGCGGCCTGGAACCGGTGGCTGACCGGTATCTTCGCGTCCGAGGAGGTGGCGTGATGGCGCAGTACGCGGTGCTCATCTACGAGCGGGAGACGCCCGGCGGGGCGGCCGACCTGCCGCCGGAGGTGCTCCGGGCGCACGAGGAACTGCCCGGCCGGATCAGGGAGCTGGGCGGCCGGGAGGTGGCCGGGATGGCGCTCGAACCGACCTCGGTCTCCACCTCGATCCGGGACGACGTGGTCACGGACGGCCCGTTCCTGGAGACCAAGGAGGCGCTGGCGGGGATCTTCGTCATCGAGGCCCGGGACCTGGACCACGCGCTGACGCTGGCCAGGCTAACACCGATCGTGGACGGCGGGGTCGAGGTCCGGCCGCTAATCGGGTTCGATATCGCCGAGCCGGATCCCGAGACGGCGGAGGCTGGTCCCGAGGCCGCCGAATCGGGGCCCGGCATCGCGGGGTCGAGCTGACCGCGGTCGATCGGGCGGTGGCTGACGCGCACCGTCGCGAGTGGGCGTACGTGCTCGCCGCGACGGTGCGGGTCACCCGTGACATCGACGCCGCCGAGGAGGCCGTGCAGGAGGCGTACGTCCGGGCGCTGCGCGCCTGGCGGCGGGACGGCGTTCCGGACCGGCCCGGCGCCTGGCTGACCACCACGGCCCGGCGGATCGCGATCAACGACCTGCACCGGCGGCGCGACCTGGCGAAGCGGCTGCCGCTGCTGCTCGACCGGGACGAGGTAGCGTCGCCGGAGGCCGAGCCACCCGACATACCGGACGACCGGCTCCGCCTCGTCTTCACCTGTTGCCACCCGGCGCTGTCCCGGGAGGCCCAGGTCGCGCTCACCCTGCGGCTGGTGTGCGGCCTGCCGACCACCGACATCGCGCGGGCGTTCCTGGTCGCCGACGCCACGATGGCCGCCCGGATCACCCGGGCCAAGAAGAAGATCGCGGTGGCCCGCATCAGGTACGCCGTGCCGGCCCTCGACGAGCTGCCGGCCCGGGTCGACGCGGTGTTGGCCGTGCTGCACGTGCTCTACGCGGCCGGGCACACCGCGTACCGGGGCGACCTGCTCGTCCTCGACGAGGTCGCCGGCCGGGCCCTGGATCTCGCCCGGCTGCTGCGCCGGCTGCTGCCCGCGGACCGGGAGGTGACCGGCCTGCTGGCGCTGCTGCTGGTCCACCACGCCCGGCGGGCCACCCGCACCGACCCGGACGGCCGGTTGCTGCGGCTGAGCGAGCAGGACCGGTCCCGGTGGGACCGGGAGTTGATCGCCGAGGCCGACCGGCTGGTGGTGGCGTCGTTGCGGGCCGGGCCGCCCGGTCGGTTCACCCTGCTGGCGGCGATCGCCGCGCTGCACGCCGAGGCACCGAGCTACCCGGAGACGGACTGGGCGCAGATCCTGCGGCTCTACGACGAGTTGCTGCGGGTCTGGCCGTCACCGGTGGTCGCCCTCAACCGGGCCGTCGCCCTGTCCATGGTGGACGGACCGGAGGCGGCGCTGGCCGAAGTGGACGCGCTGGACCGGGACGGCCGGCTGCGTGACTACCACTACCTGCCCGCGACCAGGGCGGATCTGCTGCGCCGGCTGGGCCGCGACGCCGAGGCGGTCACGGCCTACCGGGCGGCGCTCGCCCTCACCGGCAACACCGCCGAGCAGGAGTTCCTCGCCGAGCGGATCCACCGGGCTCCGCCCACCAGGTGATCTCCCGCACACCGGTCTGTCCGACCGGGGCCAACGGTCCATAGGCTCGGTCCGCTGTGCTCCCGATCAGCGGGCGGCGGTGACCCCACGGGGCGGCGACCGGGACCGCGGAAAAGGGTTACCGACATGCTCGACCAACTGGTCGTGCTCGCCGCCGGCGTGGCGGCGGGCGCCATCAACGCGGTGGTGGGCTCCGGCACGCTCATCACCTTCCCCGTCCTGCTGGCGTTGGGATATCCACCCGTCGTCGCGAACGCCTCCAACACCGTCGGGCTGGTGCCCGGGTCCCTCTCCGGCGCGTACGGCTATCGCGCCGAACTGGTTGGCCGGCGCCGGTTGCTGCTGCCGCTCATGCTGGTCGGGCTGGTCGGTGGGGTCACCGGTGCCGCGCTGCTGCTGGTCCTGCCGGCCACCGCGTTCGAGTTCGTGGTGCCGTGGCTGATCGGGGTGGCGGTGCTGCTGGTGGCGGCGCAACCCCGGCTCGCCCGGTGGCTGCGCCGCTCCCGGACTCCTGACGGTGTCCGGGAGCCGGCCGGCTCCCGGACACCCGGCGCCACACCGCCCGGACCGACCGGCCGGCTGCCGGGCGGCCGGGCCGGCGTGCTGCTGCTGGTCGGCGCCTACGGCACCAGCGTGTACGGGGGTTACTTCGGTGCCGCCCAGGGGGTCTTGCTGCTCGGCGTGCTCGGCGTGTTGCTGCCCGAGAAGCTGCAAAGCCTCAACGGCATCAAGAACCTGCTGACCGCGCTGGTCAACGGCGTGGCCGCGGTGGTATTCCTCGGCGCCGGGCAGGTGGCCTGGCAGCCGGCGCTGCTCATCGCGGCCGGATCGGTGGTGGGTGGGCTGCTCGGCGCCCGGTACGGTCGGCGGCTGCCCGACACCGCGCTGCGTGCCCTCATCGTGGCGGTCGGCCTCACCGCGCTGGTGCGGATGGCCACCTGATCCCGCGACCCGCCGTACGGGTTCTCGCCAACCGTCAGAACCTGCACCTGACCAACATCGGCGATCAGTGGACCCGGCTTTCGCAGCCGGGTCCACTCAACCATTGAGGTACGCCAGCACGGCGAGCACCCGGCGGTTGTCGTCGTCCGAGGGCGGCAGTCCGAGTTTGCCGAAGATGCTGTTGATGTGCTTGCTGACCGCCTTCTCGGTGATGAACAGGCGGGCGCCGATCGCCGCGTTCGAACGGCCCTCGGCCATCAGGCCGAGCACCTCCCGTTCCCGGGCGGTGAGCGCCCCGAGTGGCTGCTCGCCGTCCCGGCGGGCGAGTAGCTGGGCGACCACCTCGGGATCCATCACGGTGCCGCCGCCAGCCACCCGGCGCACCGCGTCGACGAACTGGCTGACGTGCGACACCCGGTCCTTGAGCAGGTAGCCGACCCCACCGGCGCGGTCGGAGAGCAGTTCGCGGGCATAGAGCTGCTCGACGTGCTGGGACAGCACCAGCACGGGCAGTCCGGGCACCTCGGTGCGGGCCGCGATGGCCGCCTGGAGTCCCTCGTCGGTGAAGGTCGGCGGCAGCCGGACGTCGACGACCGCCACGTCGGGTCGGTGCTCCAGCAGGGTGGGCAGCAGCGCCGGGCCGTTGTCCACCTCCGCGACCACCGTGATGTCGAACGCGCCGAGCAGGCGGATCAGCCCGTCCCGGAGGAGGGCGAGGTCTTCGGCGACGACAACGCGCACGGCAGCTCCATGGTCACGACGGTGGGTCCGCCCGGCGGGCTGGACACCGACATCGTTCCATCGAACGCGGCGAGCCGGCGCCGCACACCCCGCAGCCCGGTGCCCGCCTCCGGATCCGCCCCGCCGGCGCCATTGTCGCCGACCGTCATGACCAGCCTGCCGTCCCGGTGTGACACGTCGATCCAGGCGAGCCGGGCACGGCTGTGTTTGACGATGTTGGCGAGCGCTTCGGCGACCGCGAAGTAGGCGGCCGACTCGACCGGGGGGTCCGGCCGAGCGGGCAGGTCGACCGCGACGTCGACGTGCGTCGGAACGGACAGGGCGAGGGCCCGGACCGCGCCGTCGAGACCGCGTTCGGCCAACACCGGCGGATGGATGCCGCGGACCAGGTCGCGCAGCTCGGCCAGGGCCCGGCCGCTGGACTCGCGGGCCTCGGCGAGCAGCTGCTCCGCCGCCGCCGGATCGCGCCGGACCAGTTCCTCCGCGAGCCCGATGTTCATGCTCAACGACACCAGCCGGGCCTGCGCCCCGTCGTGCAGGTCCCGCTCGATCCGGCGCAGTTCGGCGGCCTGCGCGTCGACCGTGTCGGCGCGGGTCTCGGTGAGCCGTTCAACCCGGTCGCGCAGCGCCGCCTCGGCGGTCGGCCCGAGGAAGTACCGGGCGAACTCGGCCTCGATCCAGAGCAGCCAGGGTGCGGCCACCACTCCGACCACGAGAATCAGGGCGGCCAGCGGGAGCGAGAGGATCTGCTTGACGACGTTGTCGATCGGCCAGAAGATCCCGTACCCCCACCAGTCCACGTAGGCCGTCAGCAGCGGCGTCACCAGCAGCCCCTCCAGGCCGTACAGCGGCAGCGCGACCGCGACGAGGCCGAGCACCGCGCCGGCGAGCGCGCCGGGCAGCAGCCAGGCGAAGTCCCGCCAGGTGGCCGGGTCGCTGACAACCAGCCGGAAGCGGCGCCAGGTGCCGAGCGACGCGTCCGCCGGGATCGGCCGGTACGGCGTCGGGATCGGTACGCCGGCCCACCGGGCGAACCGTCGATGCAGCTCGGCCCGCCAGCGGACCGCCACCACCAGCACGGGGAAGGCCGCGAACCCGACGCCGGCCGCCGGGATGAGCGCCAGCGACACCACCGACAGCACGAACAGCGGGATGTTGCCGGCCAGCGCCAGGATCGCCACGGCGAGTCCGCGTGCCGCGGCGAGCAGGCCGGGCCACAGGTAACGCCGGGCCAGTTCGCGCGGCTCGTCCAGGAGGGTGAGGTCCACCTCGACAGTGTGGCGGACGGGGGCGCCGGAAAACGGTGGTGCTGGGACCACCTCGTCCGGCGGCCTGCGACCCCTGTGTCCGGCCGCCGCGACGCCTTGTATCGGTGGCATGGACACCGAACGCAATCGACGGGCCGCGCTCGCCCGGGGCCTGGCCCGGCTGGTCGCCGGGCGGCGGACCAGGTTCGCCGTGCTGACTTTCTGGCTGGTGCTCGCCGGAGTCGCCGGTCCGCTGGCCGGCAAGCTGGCCGAGGTGCAGAACAACGACCAACTGGGGGCACTGCCAGCCAGTTCCGAGGCCCAGCGGTACGCCGACCAGGTCGCCACCACCTTTCCCGAACGCGACGCGCTGGTGGCCGTCGCGGTCTACGTCCGGGACGGCGGGCTGACCGAGGCGGACCGGGCCAAGGTCGCGGCGGACCGCACGGCCTTTACCGGGTACGCCGACGGCGGCCGGATCTCTCCGCCGGTGCCCAGCGCGGACGGTGCGGCGCTGCTGCTGTCGTTCCCGCTGGCCGGGTCCGGTGACGCGCAGTCCGCCGCGGTCGGGGATATCAGGGACCGGTTGGCGGCGGACCGGCCGGACGGGCTGCGAACGGCGCTGACGGGCTCGGCCGGAGCCGATGACGACCTTTTCGACGCCTTCGCCGGCATGGACGCCACGCTGCTCGTCGTCACCGCGCTCGCCGTGGCGCTGCTGTTGATCGTCACGTACCGCAGTCCGGTGCTGTGGTTGCTGCCGTTGCTGGTGGTCGGCGTCGCCAGCCAGGTCACCAGCGCCATCGTCTACCTGCTCGCCCGGCACGCCGGGCTGACCGTGGACATGCAGAGCCAGAGCATCACCACGATCCTGGTCTTCGGCGTCGGGGTGGACTACGCGCTGCTGCTCATCGCCCGGTACCGGGAGGAACTGCACCGGCACGCCGACCGGCGTCCCGCGATGGTGGAGGCGGTGCGCCGCACGCTGCCGGCCGTGGCGGCGTCGGCGGCCACCGTCGGCATCGGGCTGCTCTGCCTGCTCGCCGCCGATCTGCCGTCCAGCCAAGGGCTCGGCCCGGTTGCCGCGGTGGGGGTGGCCATCGCGTTCGCCACCATGATGACTCTGCTGCCGGCCGTGCTGGTGGTGTGCGGCAGGTGGGTGTTCTGGCCGTTCGTCCCGCGAGTCCGCGACGGGGAACCTCGTCCAGAAGTGACCCGCGAGGAGCCCCGGGAGCATCGGGTCTGGCGGGGGATCGCCGCGTGGGTGGGCCGGCGGCCACGCGCCGTCTGGATCGGCACCCTCACGGTGCTCGTCGCCCTGCTGCCCGGCATCGGCCTGCTCAGCATCGGTCTGCCCGGGGACGAGTCGTTCACCAGGGAGGTGGGCTCGGTGACGGGTCAGCGGATGATCGAGCGGCACTATCCGGCCGGGCTGGTCTCGCCCGCCGAGATCGTGGTCGCCGTTGCCAAGGCCGATCAGGTGGCGGCCGCGGCCCGGACGGTGCCGGGCGTCGCCAAGGTGGCGCAGGTCGGGAGATCCACCGACGGCGGGTGGGTCCGGCTGGACGCCGTGCTGGCGTACCCGGCGCAGAGCGACGACGGTCTGGCGACGGTGGACCGGCTGCGCGCCGCCGTGCACGCCGTGCCCGAGGCCCGAGCGCTGGTTGGCGGGGAGACCGCCGCGACGCTGGATGTCGAGCGTACGGCGTGGCGGGACAACCGGGTGGTGATGCCGCTGGTCCTCACGGTGGTGTTCGGGATCCTGCTGCTGGTCCTGCGCGCCGTGGTGGCGCCGCTGGTGCTGCTGGGCAGTGTGGTGATCTCCTACGGTGCCGCGCTGGGTCTCAGCGGGCTGATCCTGCACGCGCTCGGACATCCACGGCTGTGGGACGGGGTTCCGCTACAGACGTTCCTGTTCCTGGTGGCCCTGGGAGTCGACTACACCATTTTCCTGATGACGCGGCCCGGGAGGAGGCGGCGGTACGCGGTCACCGTACCGGCGTGCTGCGTGCCCTCGCGGTGACCGGTGGTGTGATCACCAGCGCCGGTGTGGTGCTGGCCGCCACGTTCTCCGCCCTCAACGTGCTGCCGCTGGTGCCGTCGGTGCAGGTCGCGGTGATCGTTGCGGTCGGTGTCCTGCTCGACACGATGCTGGTCCGCAGCCTGCTGGTGCCGGCGTTCGCCCTCGATCTCGGCGCACGGACCTGGTGGCCGAGCCGACTGACCCGGTCGTCGGCGGCGCCGGTCCACGCCCGACCACTGGAGCGCACACTACATCTATAGTGGGAGGATGAGCGACATCTCCGTCCGAACCATGGCCGCGTCCGAGCTGGACGCGGCCGGTCGGCTGATCGGGCTGGCGTTCCGGGACAACCCGGGCGTCCTGGCGGTGACCCGGGGCGACCGGGACCGGGCCGACCGGACCATGCGGGCGGTGGCCCGGGTGGTGAAGCTCGGCAACCGGCTCGGTCATGTGCTGGTCGCCGAGCTGAACGGCGAACTCGTCGGCGTGCTGAACGCGGTGGAATGGCCACGCTGCCAACCCACCCCGGGCGAGAAGCTGCGTGGCGGGCCGGCGCTGCTCCAGACGGTGGGCAGCGCGCTCCCCCGCCTCCTGCGGCTGAGCGACGCACGGGCCCGGCACGATCCGCGCCGGCCACACTGGCACGTCGGGCCGGTCGCCGTCCATCCCGACCGGCAGGGGCTCGGGGTCGGCACCGCGCTGCTCAGGGCGTTCGTCGAGCTGGCCGACCGGAGCGACATCCCGGCGTTCCTGGAAACCGACGTCGACCGGAACGTCGCGCTCTACCAACGGTTCGGCTTCGAGGTGACGGTACGGCGGGAGATCCTCGGCGTGGACACCCGCTTCATGTGGCGCGACCGCCGGCCGGGGTCCGGAACCTGAGGCCACGGCCGCGGTGCAGACCGCGAACGTGCCGGCCGCCGCCGCGCTCAGACCGCGAACGTGCCGGCCGCCGCCGCGCTCAGACCGCGAACGTGCGGGCGAGCCGGGCGAGTGCCGCGTCAGCGTACCGCCGGTCGCCGCCGGTCACCCCGAACGCCAGGTCCTCGATCAGCGCGCACCTGGCGTGGAACGCGGCGCGGGCCAGCAGATCGTCGGCCACCGACGCTCCGGCGCCCGGGCCGTCGGCGCCTGGGACCTCCGCGCCCGGGCCGTCGGTGGTCGGGACATCGGCGCCCTGGGCGTCCGAGACCGGCGGGCACAGCCGCGTAGCCAGCCGGGCGGCAACGTCCGGACCGAGGTCGCGGTAGAGCCGACCGAGGTCGTGCGCGGGGTCGGCAAGCGCCGCGTCGGACCAGTCGAGCACCCCGGTCAACCGGACCCCGTCCGGCGCGACGAGCAGGTGCTCGGCACCGAGGTCGTTGTGGCAGAGCAGCAGGTCGTCCGGCTCGGGCGGCGGGGCGGTGGCCAGGAACCGGTCCACTGCCCGGCGCTGGTCGGCATCGAGCAGGTGGGTGAGGTCCGGCACCGTCTCGGCGGCCTCCGCCAGGTAGTCGGCGTGGGGATAGCGGTCCTCCTCTACCAGGCCGGCCACCCGCTCGCCCGGGACGCCGTGGATCGCGCTGAGGAAGTCGGCGAGCTGGTCCACCAGGGCCGCCGGGTCGACGGGTGGACGATCGAGCAGCGTGGCTCCGGGCAACTTCCGCTGCACCACGAGACCCTCGTCGGGTGCCGCCGCGACCACCTCGGGCACCGGAATCGGCGACACACCAGCGATCACGCCGAGCAGGTCCGCCTCCCGCCGGATCGCCTCGGCCAGGTCCACGCCATCCACCGGCTTGCGCTGGCGGACCACGTACGCGCCGTCCACCTCGTACGCGACGTGGTCGGTGCCCTCGCCCAGCGGCACGACGGTACGAACGTCCGAACCCAGCAGTTCGCGTACCCGATGAATCATCCCTGGCGCGCCCACCCCACCCCACCTCCCTCTATCCCGGGACTGTACAAATAACGGCTGATCGACCGATCAAGGGAGAGACGCCAGATGACGACCGAGACCACCGTGGGACAGTCGGCTGTGGAGCCGTCGGG
>NZ_JBHTDD010000047.1:0-29493 GCF_042666615.1 Plantactinospora sp. GCM10030261 | reverse complement strand
GGTGGCGGTGGGGTGGGGTGGGGTGGGGTGGGGTGGGGGTCAGAACAGCGGGCGGACGAGGAAGTACATAAGCGCCCCGATGGTGCCGGCGGCGGGGAACGTGAGCACCCATGCGCCGACGATGTTGCCGGCCACCCCCCACTTGACGGCGGACAGCCGCTTCGTGGCGCCAACCCCCATGATCGCCGAGGTGATGGTGTGGGTGGTGGAGATCGGCGCCCCGAGCACCAGCGCGTTGAAGTAGAGCACCGAGCTGGCCACCGTCTCGGCCGCGAAGCCCTCCGGCGGTCGCAGGTCGATGATCTTCCGGCCGAGGGTCCGGATGATCCGCCAGCCGCCGGCGTACGTGCCCGCGGCCAGCACCGCCGCCGAGGTCCAGAACGCCCATTCCGGAATGAACTCAGGGTTGTCCTGGTAGCCGCCCACGTAGAGGGCGAGCACCACGATGCCGATCGTCTTGGCCGCGTCCTGCATGCCGTGGCCGACCGACATGGCGGCGGCCGAGGCGGTCTGGGCCCACCGGAACCCCCGGTTCAACCTGCCGGGCTGGCCATTCCGGAAGATCCACATGACGGCGATCATCGCGAGGTAACCGAGCAGGAAGCCGACCATCGGCGACAGCACCATCGGGACGATGACGTCCTGGCCGATGCCGCCCCACAGCACAGTCCCGGAGGCGGCGAGCGTGGCGCCGACCAGGCCACCGATCAACGCGTGGGACGAGGACGACGGCAGGCCGAAGTACCAGGTGATCAGGTTCCAGACGATGGCGCCGATCACGCCGGCGAAGACGACGCCGAGACTCGCCGTACCGGTGGGCAGGCTCACCAGACCGCTGCCGACCGTCTTGGCCACCTCAGCGCCGAAATGGGCGCCGATGAAGTTGCCGACGGCCGCCATGGCCAGCGCCACCCGGGGGGTAAGCGCCCGGGTGGAGATGCTTGTCGCGATCGCGTTGGCGGCGTCGTGAAAGCCGTTGGTGTAGTCGAACGCCAACGCGACGACGATCACCGCCAGCACGGCGATGAGTTCGGGTGTCACTGGATCAGGACTCCTTGACCGCGATGGTCTCGACCGTGTTGGCGACGTGCTCGAACGCGTCGCAGGCCGCCTCCAGTTCGTCGGCGACCTCCTTCATCTTGAGGACCGTCAACGCGTCGTACTCGCCACTGAACAGGCGGACCAGCAGCATCCGGTACGCCTGGTCGCCGTCGTTCTCGAGCCGGTTGCACTCGATCCAGTAATCCTCGAGATCCTTCATCGATCGCAGCCTCGGCATCGCCCCGGCGGTCAGCTTCGCCTGCTGTTCGAGGACGTTTACCAGTTCGTGCATCTCGCGGGGCAACGACGGCAGCTTGGTGAGGCCGTACAGGTAGAGCAGGTTGCCGACCGCCTCGAGGTGGTCCATCACATCGTCCAGCAGGGACCCGAGCCGGTAGATGTCCTCCCGGTCGAACGGGGTGATGAACGAGGAGTTGATCTTCTTGTACAGCTCGTGGGTGATCTGGTCGCTGTCGTGCTCCACCTCGGTGAGCCGCTCGCTCACCGACTGCACGTCGGCGCCCGGCAGACCCAGTTCCTGGAGCAGGTCGGTGCCGCGCACCAGGTTCTCGGCCGCTCTGGTGAAGAGCTCGTAGAAGGCACCCTCGGTGGGACGGAAGGAAAACTTCACGGCGCGGACCTCGTCGTCTCGATGACAGCTGGTTGGACCGACGGCCGGCCCACCGGGGGGAATGCTAGGACCCGGCGATTCGCCACTCCGCGCGGCCTACCCCTGGAAAGGTTTGATTAACCCCTGGTTCACCCGGCGTTCACCTTAGGCCGCGCGCGGTCGCAGGTCGGTCACGTTGTCCGACTCGAACGGCGCCGGCCAGCCGGTGCCGCTCCCGGTTCACGTCGAAGTTCGCCGGCGGATACGCCAAACCCAGCTCAGCCAGGGTCTCCCGGAGCAGGCTCGCCACCGCCCAGTCCCGGTACCACTTCCGGTCCGCCGGCACCACGTACCATGGCGCATTCACGTCGTTACACAGAGTGATCGCATCCGCGTACGCGGCCCGATAGTCGTCCCACCGGGCCCGCGCATCGACGTCGGCGGGATCGTACTTCCAGTGCTTCTCCGGATTGTCCAGCCGCCGCGTCAACCGGTCCAACTGCTCTTCGGGCGAGATGTGCAGGAACACTTTGACAAGCGTGAACCCCTCGCCGACCAGGCCCCGCTCGAACGCGTTGATCTCGTCGTACCGGCTGCGCCACACCGCCTCGGGCACCAGCGACTCCACCCGGGCGATCAGGACGTCCTCGTAATGTGACCGATTGAACACACCGACGTATCCGGGCCGGGGCAGGGCGCGACGGATCCGCCACAGGAAGTCGTGCCGCGACTCCTCCTCGGTGGGCGGCCCGAACGACCGGATGTGCAACCCAAGCGGATTCATCGCGCCGGCCACCCGGCGGATCGTCCCGTCCTTGCCCCCGGCGTCCATCGCCTGCAGGACCAGCAGCACCCGGCCGGTGAAGGCGGGGTCGGCCCGGGCCGACGCGGACAGCTTCTCCTGGAGCCCGGCGAGGTCGACGGCGAGCGCCCCAACCCGCTCGGCCGCCCAGCGCTTGGCCGCCGCCCGATCCAGTCCGGTCGGCACACCGGGGGTGGACCGGGGATCCACCGCGGCCAGGTCGACCGGCGCGCCCGGCCCCCGAGGGCGGGCCCGCAACAACTCGCGTACGGAGAACTCCGGCTCGTCCATGGCCCGATCATCACCCGGTGGACCGGCATCGGCCACCCGAGCACCGTCGGGGAGAATCCGGTTGGCGAGGGATGCTCGACGTATCAGCGTCAGGACCCGCCGCCGCAGGCCCGGACAACCGAGGCGGAGGTGACCGGTGCAGGATCCGACCGAGTTCGAGGCCGAACGCGGCCACCTCACCGCGGTCGCCTACCGGATGCTGGGTAGTCGGGCCGAGGCGGAGGATGCCGTCCAGGAGACCTGGCTGCGGTACGCGGCGGCACTGGGCCGACCGGAGGACCGAGCCCGCGTCCGGGACCTGCGCGGCTGGCTGACCACCACCATCGGGCGGATCTGTCTCGACGTGCTGCGGTCCGCGCGGGTGCGTCGGGAGACGTACCCGGGGCAGTGGCTGCCCGAACCCGTCGTCACCCGGCTGCCGGACCACCAACCGGACCGAGGCGGCGGCTTCGCGCCCGATCCGGCCGACCGGGCGGTGACCACCGACCAGGTCGGGCTGGCGATGTTGGTCCTGCTCGAACGGCTCACCCCGGAGCAGCGGGTGGCCCTGGTGCTGCACGACGTGTTCGCGATGCCGTTCGCCGACGTCGCCTCGGTGCTGCGTACCACCGAGGCGGCGGCCCGACAGCACGCGTCCCGGGCCCGACGGGCGGTCTCCGGCGCCGACGTTCCCCGGCACACCGCCCACCCGGAGGAGCAGCACCGCGCGGTGGCGGCGTTCCTCGCGGCGGCTCACTCCGGTGATCTCGACCGGCTGGTCGCGGTGCTCGCCCCTGGCGCGACGTTCCTCGGCGACGGCGGCGGATACGTGAGTGCCAATCGCCGGCCGGTCACCGGCGCCCTCCGGGTGGCCCGCTTCACGGTCGGCCTGTGGCACCACCGCGGCGCGGCCGAGATGACCTCGCTACGCGGCCGGGCGGTGCTGGTGAACGGCGCCCTCGGCGTGCAGGTCGAGGGCGTTCTCGCCGATGGCCGGCCGGCACGAGCCGTGCTGTCCTTCGCGGTCGGCGAGGACGGCCGGATCGGTGCCGTCTTCATGCAGCTCAACCCGGTGAAGCTGAGCCGGGTGCCGACGCTGCCCGAGGGGGACGGCGACTGGCCGCCGCGGTTGTGACGTCGGCTCAGAGCACCAGGGCCAGCCACTTCCGGTACGCCCCGGCGAACGGCTCGGTGCCGTCCCCGAGTGCGATGAACAGCCAGTCGGCGGCTTCTCGGGCTCGGGCCACCAGGTCGGCCGGGTAACCGAACCGGACCCGGTGCTCGGCGAACTCGTCCTCGTCGCGCAACTCGATGGCGCCGGTGGCACGCCGTCGCACCACGTCCAGGTCCAGGTCGACCAGGTACACGGTGTCCCCGTCCCACCGGGCCGGGGTGGCGATGTCGCAGTAGACCTCGCTGGTCCGCGGCGGCGGATTGAACATCCCCGTCCACCAGGCGTCGTGCGGCACCAGCAGCACGAACGGGATCTGCTCCACGGATGGCCGACCATGGTAGACGGACGCGGTGCCGACCGTGACGCCGAGCCATGTCCCCAGGTCGTCCTCGGCCAGCCGGCGAGCGGGGTAGTCACGGTGGGCGCTCCCGTCGTACTTGCGGTAGACCACCCGGACCATGTCGCTCGGCATGTTCCGCACCCTAACCGATCCGGGCGAACGTCCGGTGTCGAAGCCGGGTTACGGACCGCTGCTCGAACGGTGTCCGTTTCGCCACCGACAGCCTCGGGTACGTCGATGTCCGCCGGATCCACGAGGGACCGGGGAGGCCGGATCCACGAGGGACCGGGGACGGTAGATAGGCATGGCACGGGCTTCGTGTCAGCGTCCCATCGGTGGGACGCTGACAAGGGCCCCTCCTCATTTCCGGAAGCGATTACCGGGGGCCTACCCCTGCGTCGCGGCGGACCGATGTCGTCACCGGCGGGTACCGTCGCACGGTGACCCTGCCAGCCACCGAAGCCAGTCCCACGCTCGTCGACCCCGACGGCGCGGCAAAGCCCGGCCCTGACACCGCGGCCGAGCCCGACCTGCCGTTCGCCAAGAAGCGGCGTCGCTCGGGGAGCCGGACCAGCGCCGACGAACTGCTGGCCGCCGCGGTCGGCGCGGTGCCCGGCGGCAAGCCGCGACCGGGCCAGCAGGCGATGACCACGGCGATTGCGCAGAGCATCTCGACCGGGGAGCACCTGCTCGTCCAGGCGGGCACCGGCACCGGCAAGTCGCTCGCCTATCTCGCCCCGGCGCTCACCGTGGACGGCCCGGTGGTGATCTCCACGGCGACGCTGGCGCTCCAGTCCCAGCTGGTCGACCACGACCTGCCCCGGCTGGCCGACGCGGTCAAGCCGCTGCTCGGTCGCCGGCCCACGTTCGCCGTGCTGAAGGGCCGCCACCACTATCTCTGCCTGGCCCGGTTGGACGCCAGCACCGAGGCGGAACCGACCGACACCCTGTTCGACGAGCCCGCGTCGAGCGGCGGCACCCGCTGGCTGGCCGCCGCCGGCCGGATGGGCAAGCAGATGCAGCGGCTCCGCGACTGGGCGGAGGAGACCACCACCGGCGACCGGGACGAGCTGGACCCCGGCGTCGACGACCAGACCTGGCGGTTGGCCTCGATGCCGGCCCGGGAGTGCGTGGGCGCCGCCCGCTGCCCGTTCGGCGACGAGTGTTTCGCCGAGGCGTCCCGAGCCCGCGCCCGCGAGGCCGACATCGTGGTCACCAACCACAGCCTGCTCGCCATCGACATGCTCGCCGGTCGGCAGATCGTGCCACCGCACAAGCTGCTGGTCGTGGACGAGGCGCACGAGTTGGCCGACCGGGTCTCCGCCGCCGCCCAGGCCGAGCTGGTACCCGAACTGATCGACCGGGCAGCTCGCCGGGCCCGGCCGCTGCTGTCCCCGGAGGCCGCCGAGGCGCTGGCCGAGGCGGGCGACGCGCTGTCCGTCGGGCTGGCCGAGGCGCCGGCCGGCCGGATCACCGCCGGGCTGCCGGGCCCGCTGCGGCAGGCGTGCACACTGCTCGACTCGGCGACCCGGCAGGCGCTCGACGCGATCGGCGACATCCGTTCGGACGACCCGGACCCGGTCCGCAAGCAGCAGGCCAAGGCGGTCCTCGACGAGCTCTCCGACACCGCGCAACGCCTGCTCACCGAGGACGAGCACGACGTGGCCTGGGTGGAGAAGGCGGAGGGCGCGGCCAGCGGCCGGCGGGCGCTGGTCGTCGCGCCGCTCTCCGTCGCCGGCACGCTCGCCACTCATCTGTACGACGAGCGCACGGTGGTCGCCACTTCCGCCACGCTCACTCTCGGCGGCCGGTTCGACACGGTGGCCCGCGCGCTCGGGCTGGAGGCGCCGGCGGCCAGCCCACCGAGCCCCGCCGCGGCCGCCGTCGCCGACCGCGCCGCCCGGGACGTCCGGTCCGCCGGTGCCGCCCGCTCCGGATCGGGTACGCCGGACGGGGCTCGGCCCGCCGGAAAGCCGCTCTCCGGCGACGGCGCCTCCGGTCCCGGCTGGCACTCACTCGACGTGGGTTCGCCGTTCGACTACGGCAAGCAGGGCATCCTGTACGTCGCCGCACACCTGCCCCGGCCGGCCGCGTCCGGGCTGCCGGCGGCGGCCGGTGAGGAACTGCTCGGCCTGGTCGGCGCGCTCGGCGGCCGTACCCTCGGGTTGTTCTCCTCCCGCCGGGCCGCGCAGCAGGCCGCGGAGCTGGTCCGGGCCCGCACCGAGCTGACGGTGCTGTTGCAGGGCGACGAGTCGCTGCCGCTGCTGGTCCGGCGGTTCCGGGAGGACCGGTCGAGCTGCCTGTTCGGCGTGCTGTCGTTGTGGCAGGGCGTCGACGTCCCGGGCGACGCCTGCCAGCTCGTGGTGATCGACCGCCTGCCGTTCCCCCGCCCCGACGAACCCCTCGCCGCGGCCCGGTCGGCGGCGGTGGACGCCGCCGGCGGCTCCGGGTTCTCTGCCGTGAGCGTGCCCATCGCGGCCATCCGGCTGGCGCAGGGGGTGGGCCGGTTGATCCGGTCGACCGCCGACCGCGGAGTGGTCGCCGTGCTGGATTCCCGGCTGGAGACGGCCCGCGGTTACGGCGCGTTCCTGCGGCGCTCCTTGCCGCCGTTCTGGTACACCACGCGCCCCGAAGTGGCCCGGGGGGCGCTGGAGCGGCTCGGACGGGATTGATCGCCAGGTACGTCGTCGTGGCGATCCCCCGACACCGCGATCTTCGGCCGCTACCCGTCCGCGCGAACTGGAGGCATTGTGAAGCTGTTGCTCACCTCGGGTGGGGTCACGAACCCCAGCATCCAGTCGGCGCTCGTGCGGCTCCTAGGCAAGCCGATCGGCGACTCCGACGCCCTCTGCATTCCCACGGCGGTGTACGGACACCCCATGTGCACCCCCGCCTCGGCCTGGCGTTTCATCGCCGGGCGGAACTCGTCACCCATGTGCGACCTGGGTTGGAAGTCGTTGGGGTTGCTGGAACTCACCGCGCTGCCCACGATCGGCGCCGAACGATGGATGCCCTGGGTCCGGCAGGCCGATGTGCTCCTGGTCGACGGGGGTGACGCGACGTACCTGTATCACTGGATGCGGGAGTCCGGGCTGGCCGATCTGCTGCCTTCGTTGCCCGACATGGTCTGGGTGGGCGTGAGCGCGGGAAGCATGGTGATGACGCCCCGGATCGGGGCGGAGTTCGTCGAGTGGCCGTCCGCGCCGGACGACAGCACCCTGGGAGTCGTCGACTTCTCGATCTTCCCGCACCTGGACGCCTTCCCGGAGAACACCCTGGCCGACGCGGAGCGATGGGCCGCTGACCTGGGCGTCCCCGCCTATGCCATCGACGAACAGACGGCCATCACGGTCGTCGACGGCTCCGTCGAGGTGGTCTCCGAAGGGCGATGGACGAAGTTCGGGTGAAGGTGTGCTGGAACGTCTCGGCCAGGAGTGACCGGCGGGTGACTGGCGTGGCGCCTCGTCGCGGTCAGACACCGGGAAACGCTCACAGTGCCGATGCGCCCGCTGCCACCAGGCTGACCGTGATCGACAGGAGAACTGCCCATATCAAGCCAGTTCCCCCACCAACGAGCGCCCGATCGGTGCGTGCCTGCCACGACCGTGGTCGCCAGACCGGTTGTGGCTCCAGTATCAGGTAGAGCAGGGCACCTGCCTGACCGACTGTGAACAACCAGAACCACGCCCACCGGTTGGCGTACCGATGCCGGGCGCCGCCGAGCATCACGAGGAATGTGCCGAACCAGGCGGCCACCGTCGCCGCTCGCAGCGGTTCCCACACAACCTCGGCAGGCCACCACCTCGGCTCATGGTCTGCGCGGATTCTCGTCTGGACGGGATGACCCGACTCTACGACCTGCCGGTCGAGCCACTCCAGCGCCGCGTCGCTCTGCGGATCACGGGTGGACCGCAGGTCGACGCTCTCCCTCCACGACACCATTGTGGTGGCACGCCACCGCCACCACCCGTTCGCCCAGCGGACCGTGTGGCTGCCACGCTGGTAGTCCAGGTGGGTGACCCGGCCCGCGGCGAGGTCGGCAATCAGATCCGACTCGGGCCGCTCAGCCGGGCGGACCGAAGTCACCACGGCGACCGCGCCGGCAGAAAGGACGAGGAGCAGGCACATGCGGAATGCGGCACTCCACCAGTCGCCGGGCCGCCAGGCGGGGGCGGTGACCGAAACTGAATCAGGTACGACCATGTCGACTCCCGACCGCTCGCGGTCACTCCGATCACGAGTGTGTCACCCGGACGCCAGTCGGCGGCCGACGGGTCGTGGGATCCACATCGCTCGATGAGGTCGGCCAGCGATGGGCGGGGCGGCGATCCTCTGCTCGGGACCGGGGAATGGCGAAGACGTCGTCAGTCGAGACGGCCCGTGCCGCTCCGCACGACGTACGCCGTGAAATCGGTCGTGTCCTGGAGTCTCCTTTGAGCGGGCATCGAGTTCGTCGTCAGGGAGCGCTGGCCGCCACCACGACGGCGTCCGGTGGTGTCGCCGGCACCCGGCGAGCGGTCAGCCGCCGGACTGCGGTGTTGACCACGGCGATCAGCGGCACCGCGACGATCGCGCCCACGATGCCGGCGAGCACCGCGAACGCGGCGATTCCGATGATCACCGCGAGCGGATGGATGGCCACCGCCCGACCCATGATCAGCGGCTGCAACACATTGCCCTCGATCTGCTGCACCAGGATCACCGCGCCGAGGATCACCAGTGCCATCACCCAACCCTGGTCGACCAGAGCGACCAGCACCGCCACGGCGCCGGACAGGGTGGCCCCGACGATCGGGATGAACGCGCTGAGGAAGACCAGCGCGATGAGCGGCACGGCGAACGGGATGTCGAAGATGATCAGGAAGATGCCGATGCCTACCGCGTCGATGAAGGCGACAAGCACGGTGGCCCGCACGTAGGCGACAAGCGTGGCCCAGGCGGCGGTGCCGGCGTCGTCGACCCGCCAACGGGCGTTCACCGGCAGCAGCCGGACCACGAACCGCCAGATCATCCTGCCGTCACGGAGGAAGAAGAAGGTCGCGAAGAGCACCAGCACCGCGCCGGTGAGCACCTCGAACAGCGTGGTGGCGGTGGACAGCGCGCCGCTGGTCAGCGACTCGGTGTTCTGGTCCACCCACTGCTGACCCTGGTCGATGTACTTGTTGAGCTGGTTGTCGGACATGTGCAGCGGGCCCGTCCGCAACCAGTCCTGGATCTGCCGGACCCCGGCGGTCGCCTTGCTGCTCAACTCGGGCACGCCGGCGATGAACTCGTTCACCACGGCGGTGAGGGTGCCGATGACGGCAGCCAGCCCACCGATCAGCACCACCGCGGTGGCCAGGGACCGGGGGAACCGGGCGCGCAGCAGCCAACCCACGGCCGGCGCCAGCAACGCGGACAGGAGCAACGCCACGGCCAACGGGATCACCACCACCTGGATCCGACCGACCAGCCGGATCAGGGCCCAGCCCACGACGCCGATGACGATCAACCGCCAAGACCAGGCGGCCGCCATCCGCAAGGCCACCGGGACATCGGCGTCGTCCCGGCTGGCCGTCGACGCGTGCGGCGGCTCGGCCGGCTCGGCACCGGCAACCGGTACGGACGGTGGCGCCACCGGTGGCGCCACGGGTGACGCGTCGCGGGTGGACTCCGACCCGCGCGAGTTGCGGACCGCCTCACGGCCCGACTCGTACGCACGGCGCAGCCGTGCCCGCACCTGCTCGAACCGGCTCAAGCGCACCTCCCGGGAATCCGCACCCATACGGTATCCGGCGACACCCACCTGCCGGGCCCCGCACATGGGCAATGCCCCGGCACGGCGCCGGTCAACCGTCCGCGCCCAGCCGAAGGCGGGCACGGTAGCGTCTGCGTCGTGACCGCCGACCCGAACAACGAATCCGGCCTGCCCATCCGCCTGCTGCACGACCGTGTGCTGGTACGACTGGAAGGCAACGACGGAGAGCGGCGCTCCACCGCCGGCATCGTCATTCCCGCGACCGCGTCGGTCGGCCGGCGGCTCGCCTGGGCGACCACGGTCGGCGTCGGCCCGAACGTGCGCTCCTTCGTCGTCGGCGACCGGGTGCTCTTCGATCCCGATGACCGCTCAGAGGTCGAGCTGCACGGTCAGGGGTACGTGCTGCTCCGCGAACGGGACGTGCACGCGGTCGCCGCCCAACGGGTGGACGAGGGCGCCACCGGCCTCTACCTGTAGAAGGAAGGGCCGTACCCGCCGGGCGGCGGGCCGTACCCGCCGGGCGGCGGGCCGTACCCGCCCGGCTGCCCGTGGCCCGGCGGCGGTCCGTATCCACCCGGCCCGCCGTACCCACCCGGCTGCCCGGGGTTTGGTGGCGGACCGTACCCGCCGGGGTGCTGGTACGGCGGGTGCGACGGGCCGGCGGGCGCCGCCGTGAGCACCACCGGGATCGGCACCACCGGATCGTCCGGCGGGTCGAATGCCCGACGCACCCCGTCCGGGAAACTGATGTGGTAGCGCAGGCCATCCCAGACCGCTTGCGGAGCCTGCGGATCACGACCCACGAACGCTCGCCGCAGCGAGCCGATCCGGTCCAGCAACTCCCGCTCCTCCGCGGCGGTGCGCGCGGAATCCTTCGGCCCGGTGTCCAGTCCACGGCGCAGCCCATCCCGCAGCAGCGCCAACCTGGTGGCGGCGAACTGGTAGTCGCGCATCGCCCGACGTCCCGGGTCACCGGCGACCCGACGTGCCCACTGCCGGGCCGCGTGCCGGCGACCGACGCTGCCCAGGGCGGCCACCTCCGGCGGGGTCAACCAGCCAGCGCGGACGTAGTCGGTGAGAGTCCGCTCGGTGAGCCGACCCTCCCAGCCGCGGAGCCACAGGGCGTAGGCGACCATCCCGAAGAAGATCGGCATCATCACGCCGATGTAGCCATACAGCACGATGACGCCCTGTTCGAGGGCGACCGCGAGGGACGGCACGAGGTTCCACGCGCCGTGCAGCATCATGGCCACCAGCAGCCCGGCGATCGGTGCGAGCACCCGGATCCGGCGGTCCGCCGACCGGGCCGCGATGCCCAGCCCGACCCCGGTCATCGAGGTGAACAGCGGGTGGGCGAACCCGGTCAGCAGGATCCGTACGATGAAGATCAGGAACAGGTTCTGCGCCCCGGTCGCCGGGCCGTACTGGTCGACCCCGGACGCATAGCCGTGCCCGCCGAGGTAAAGGATGTTCTCCACCATCGCGAAGCCGATCGCGGAAAGTCCGCAATAGACGATGCCGTCGGTGATGCCGGACCACTCCCGGCGCCGGAAGATCAGCAGCAGGATCGGGAACAGCGCCTTCGTCAGTTCCTCGATGAACGGGGCCACGAGCACCGCGACCAGCGCATCCGGCAGACCCCAGACCTGGAACCGCTCGGCGGCGAAACTGTTTACCTGGAGCGAGGCGTAGGTGGCGACCGACGCTCCCCAGGCGAAGCAGAGAACCAGGTAGCGGGTCGGTTCGGGCTCGTACCGGTCGAGCCACAGGAAGGCGGCCACCAGCACCGGCACCGGCACCACGGCGGCCGCGATGCCGATGAGCAGCGCCTCGGCGCCGAGGCTCTCGCCGAGGGTGAGCAGCATGGCCACGGCACAACCCGCGATCACCAGGATCACCACGGCGAGGACCACCCAGCGCAGCCAACCCTTCCGCGGGGCGGGCACCTGATCGGCGGCGGTGGGCGGGGTGGAGCCCTGAGGCGGCGACGGCGGAGGTGAACCTCCGCCGGACGGGGAGTCGGCCATGCTGCCAGCGTAGTCATCGGGTGCCGGGTCGACTGGCGGCATCGGTCGGCTCGTTGGGAGATCGGCCGGTGACGTCCTTCCGGCCGTTGTCCACGGCCTGCCGTACCCGCTTGTTCGCCTCGATCCGCTCGACCCCGGAGGCCCGGAGCAGATCACTCGCGGTGGTCCGGATCTGCGCCACCACCACACTGCCGGAGAACCCCACCCCCACCGCGTACGCCCGCCCGGCCTCGCTGACCGCGCGCAGCGCCCGAGCCCGGGTGGCCTCCGGATCCACCCCCGCCCCCAGCTCGTGGACGAGGTGACGAACCGCCTCGGCGAGCTGGCCGACCGCCGCCGACAGCGACTCCGGGACCGGCTCCTGATCCTCCAGCACCGTGACGGCGCGCCGGATCAGGGTTCCCGCGTTGGCCACGGCGTGTTCGATGAACTCGGCCCCCTCCACGTACTGTGTCAACGCCCCGCGTCCCCGCCACCGGACGGGGGCCAGGGTGGCGGTTTCCCGCCCGCCCTCCAGCGCCTCCTGAAGTCCCGCCATGTGCTCCTGCACCTCCTGCACCCGGTCGAGCGCTGCCTGAGCCCGGTCCGGGTCACCGCTGGCAAGTGCCTTGGCGGTCACCTCCAGTTCCTTGGCCAGCGCTTCCAGGGCCGGCCGGGCCGCCCGGTCCACCACCCGCAGCGGGTTGAACGGGAGGAGGACCAGCGCCACGCCGAGTGCCACGAATCCCCCGATCAGGGCATCGATCACTCTGGAGAACTCCAGGTCCGCGATCTTCGGGGTAAGGGCCATCAGCAGCAGCGCGGTCACCGCCGCCTGGGTCACCACCGCCGGGCCACCACCCAGGAAGATGGTGACCAGGACGGCCAGGGTGACGATGCCGCCGAGCTGCCACGGGCCTACACCAAAGGCGAAGATGAACAGGTCACCGAGGGCGATACCGACCGCCACCCCGATGATCAGCTCCACGGTCCGGCGGAACCGCTGGCCCACCGACGAGGCCAGGGTGCCGACCGCGGCGATCGGTGCGAACACCGGGTCCGGATTCTGGATCACCACTGCGGCGATCCACCAGGACAGGCCGGCGGCGAGGCCGGCCTGGATGGCCAGCACGGCGTTGAACCGGACGCGGTGGATCCGGTCGCGTAGCGCCGGGCGGAGCTGGCGACGCAGTTCGGAGGTGGTGGTGGCGAGGCCGCGACGGTCGACGGGCACTTCCACCCCGTCGAGGTGCACCGTGCCCGGTCTGTCCCGCTCCGACGCCATGGCGGGGAATACCCCGTCGCAACGGCCTGAATCCCGACATCTCGGACTGGACTGGTCGAGGTCCTGCGGCACACTCGACACCATGTCCGGATCACGCGACACCGACCAGGAACTCGAACGGTGGTGCTCAACCATCCGCGCCGCCGCGGTCCACCCGGTCATCGACCCGGAGACCGTGGCCGCCGCCGGCAACGAGCTGTTACGTCGCTGGCGCGAGCCGCACCGGCACTACCACACGGCGGACCACCTCACCGCCGTGCTGTCCACCGTGGATGAGTGGTCGGCCACCGCGACCAACCCCGATCTGGTACGGCTCGCTGCCTGGTGCCACGACGCGGTGTACGACCCACGGGCCGCACCCGGACAGAACGAACGGGACAGCGCGGCGCTCGCCAGTGTGCTGTTGACCCGATGCGGCCTGTCCCCTACCGCGGTCGACGAGGTTCGCCGGTTGGTGCTGCTCACCGACGGCCACCAGGTGGCGCCCGGCGACCGGGACGGCGAACTCCTCTGCGACGCGGACCTGGCCGTGCTGGCCGCCGAGCCGAACGCGTACGACCGGTACGCCAGGGCGATCCGCCGGGAGTACGGACACCTCCCCGAAGCCTCGTTCCGCGCCGGCCGGTCGGCCGTGCTCCGCCACCTGCTCGACCTGCCGGCGCTCTACCGGCTGCCCGGACTCGCCGCGCGGTGGACCGCACCGGCCCGCGCCAACCTGGCCCGGGAACTGGCGGAACTGGAGAGCTGACCGGCGCCGGTCACGGTGTCGACGGGTCTGCCGACACCTCCCACCGGGTGTTCCGCTTCGGCCGGCGCAGCCCGGCGGCCCGCAGCCGGGCAACGATCTCCCGCCCCGGGACGACCCGGGCACCCAACCAGACCGCCATCGCGAACCGCTCGGCGGGAAGATCGTAGTGATCGCGGTCAAACCCCCGCCGGGGCGCGCCCAGCATCTCCGCGAACACGTGCAACTCGGCGTACGACACGTCGCTGACCAGGTGTGACCAGAGCCGCCCGCCGGCGGGCCAGACCGGGCGGTCGACGTACAGCATGGTCGCCACGGTAGCCCGGCGGATAACCTCGCCCCCATGCCGGACCTGATCGAAGATCTCCGCGCCGCGCTCGGCGAGACCGCGGTAATCACTGACCCCGACCTGCTACTCGGGCACCAGCGCGACGAGGCCGACCTGTGCCCGGCCGGCGTGCCGGCCGTCGTGGTCCGGCCGCGGAGCACGGCCGACGTGGAGAGCGCGGTCCGGCTGGCCGCGCGGCACCGCGTACCGGTGGTGCCGCAGGGGGCACGGACCGGGTTGGCCGGCGCGGCGAACGCGGTCGACGGCGCGCTGGTCCTGTCGACGACCGCGATGGCCGAGATCGTAGAGGTGGACCGGGTGAACCGGATCGCCGTGGTGCAACCGGGCGTGGTGAACGCGACCCTCGCGGCGGAGGTGGCCCGGCACGGACTGCGCTACCCGCCCGACCCCGGCTCCTGGGAGTCCTCCACCATCGGCGGCAACGTCGCCACCAACGCGGGCGGCATGTGCTGTGTCAAGTACGGGGTGACGGCCGAGTACGTCCTCGGCCTGGAGGTGGTGCTGGCCTCGGGCGAGGTGCTGCGCACCGGTCGGCGAACCGCGAAGGGGGTGGCCGGCTACGACCTGACCCGGCTGTTCGTCGGCTCCGAGGGGACCCTCGGGATGATCACCGAGATCACCGTGTCGCTCCGGCCGGCCGCCGAGGAGTCGTTGACCCTGGTGGCGGTCTTCGACACCACCGCCGCCGCCGGCGCCACGGTGGCCGAGATCGCCGCCCAGGGACTCAGCCCGAGCCTGCTGGAACTGCTCGACCAGACCCACCTGCGGGCCATCGAGGCGTACCGGCCGATGGGGCTGCGGGACGCGAAGGCGCTGCTACTCGCCACGGCGGACACCGGGCCACGGGCCGCGGCCGACCTGGACCGGCTGGCGAAGGTCTGCGTGGCGGCGGGCGCCTCCGAGGTGTACGCGGCCTCCGACGCGGTCGAGGCGGCCGACCTGTTGCGGGCCCGCCGGCTGGCCCATCCGGCGATGGAACACCTCGCCGCGACGAGTTACCCGGACGGGCACGGTGGCCTGATCATCGACGATGTGGCGGTGCCCCGCGACCGGCTCGCGACCATGCTGGACGGGGTGGACCGGATAGCCACCGAACACGGGGTGCCGATCGGCGTGGTCGGTCACGCGGGCGACGGGAACCTGCACCCGAACATCGTGGTGGACCGGGCCGACCCGGCCAGCGTGGAACGGGGCCGGCGGGCCTTCGACGCCATCATGGAGCTTGGTCTGTCACTGGGCGGCACCTGCACCGGTGAGCACGGTGTCGGCCTGCTCAAGCGGGACTGGTTGGCTCGCGAGATCGGACCGGTGGGCGTCCGGGTACACCAGGCGATCAAGGCCGCGCTCGACCCGACGGGCCTGTTCAACCCCGGAAAGGTGCTATGAGCCGGCCCCGCCCGGCTTGATCAGGCCGGGTAGCGGCGTATCGGACGGCTCGTCGCCCCGATCGGCGGCGAAACCGCGGACGTCCGGCACGCCGAGGCGGGCCGCGTCGGCGGTCGCGTCGTCGGGCATCCGCTGGGACTGCCGCTCCGCCTCCACCCGCGCCAGGTAATGCCGCACCTCCCGGGCCCGCACCTCCGCGTCCCAGCCGAGCACCGCGCCCATCAGTTCAGCGGCGTGCTCGGCCGACTCGGCCCCGCGGTGACCGGTCTCGAACGAGATCCTGGTCCGTCGGGTGAGCACGTCGTCGAGGTGCAGCGCGCCCTCCGCCCGCGCCGCGTAGGTCACCTCGGCCGCCAGGTATTCGGGGGCGCCGGCCAGCGGTGAGCCCTGCAACGGGTCGGCGTCGATCAGGGCGAGCAGGTCGACGGTGAGCGTCCCGTACCGCTCCAGCAGGTGCTCCATCACCCCGACCGGTACGCCGTGCCGGCGCGCCAGGTCAGCCCGGTCCCGCCACATGGCGGCGTAGCCGTCGGCCCCGAGCAGCGGCAGGTCCGCGGTGCGGGACGGGCGCACCGAGCCGAGCCGGCGGGCCGCCCGGTCCACCACGTCGGCGGCCATCACCCGGTACGTGGTGTACTTCCCGCCGGCCACCAGCAGCAGTCCGAGCATCGGCTCGACCACGGCGTGTTCCCGGGACAGCTTGGATGTCGAGTCCGCCTCGCCGGAGAGCAACGGGCGTAGCCCCGCGTACACCCCCTCGATGTCGGCGGCGGTCAGCGGTCGGTCGAGCACCGTGTTGACCTGGCCGAGCAGGTAGTCGATGTCGCGGGCGGAGGCCGCGGGGTGGGCCCGGTCCAGCCGCCAGTCGGTGTCCGTCGTCCCGATGATCCAGTGGCCACCCCACGGGATGACGAACAGCACCGACGAGGCGGTGCGCAGGATCAGCCCGACCTCACCGGTGATCGCCGACCGGGGCACCACCAGGTGCACCCCCTTCGACGCCCGGACCCGCAGTCCCGGCCGTAGCCCCACGTCGTTCAGCATCCGGGACATGTCGTCGCTCCACACGCCGGTGGCGGCGATGACGGTCCGGGCGCGGACCTCGAACTCGGCGTCCGGCGAGCCGTGCGCCGCCTCCAGGTCCCGGACCCGGACCCCGGTCACCTCACGGGCCTGCCGGACCAGGCCGACGGCCCGGGCGCTGGTCACCACGGCCGCCCCCTGACTCGCGGCGGTCCGGGCGAGAGCGACAACCAGGCGGGCGTCATCGACCTGGCCGTCGTAGTAGCGGATCGCCCCGGCGGCGGCGTCCGCGCGCAGGCTGGGGAAGAGCCGCCGGGCGCCTTCCCGGGTCAGGTGCCGGTGCAGCGGCATGCCGCGACCCGTGCCGAAGATGCCGGCGAACGCGTCGTACGCGGCCACCCCCGCGCCGTAGTAGGCCCGTCGCCAGGCCCGACCGGCCAGCCCACGGGCTCCGGACCCGGCCGGCAGCGGCACCAGGAACGGGACCGGGCGCACCAGGTGTGGGGCAAGCCGGGTGGCCAGCAGCCCGCGCTCGGTAAGCGCCTCATGCACCAGGTGGAACTCCAGTTGCTCCAGGTAGCGCAGGCCGCCGTGGATCAACTTGCTGGACCGGCTGGAGGTGCCGGCGGCGTAGTCGCGCGCTTCGACGAGGGCCACCTTGAGTCCGCGCGAAGCGGCGTCGAGGGCGGCACCCGCGCCGGTCGCACCACCCCCGATGATCAGGACGTCGAACCGTTCGGCCCGTAGCCGGCGGAGGTCCGCCGCCCGACGCTGCGGTGACAGTTGGCTGGCGGTGTAGCGGGACACGGCTGGATCACGCACCCGTCCACCGTAACGCGTGTGGCGAAGCGGCCCCTATCATCACCTTTCGTAGAGGAGGGTCCCCTATTAACGTCTCAGTGCGGTCCGGCGGCACAGGCAGCAGCCCGTGGCCGGTGGTCGCCGCCGTGTTCGTGGGCCTGTGGGCCGTCGCGGTGGCCTTCGGCACCCAGAGTGTCGGCTGGTTGGTGGCCCAGGTGCTGCTGGTGTCGGGAATCGAGCAGCCCGGGTGGTCGCGTTCGGTGCCGGCGGTGGGCGGCGCGATCCTGGTGGCCGTGCCGGCCGCTCTACTGGCCGGGTTGCCCCGATCGGTGCCGGTCCGCGCGGCGGGGCGGGTGTGGTTGCTCGGCTCCGCCGCGCTCGCGGTGCTCGGCCTGGTGCGCACGATCCCGATGGCCGAGCACGAGGTCTACCTGGCCGTCCTGGCGCTGACCGCCGGGCTGGCGGCGGCCGGGCTGGGCCGGGCGACCCGCCGCCGCGCCCCCGCGGCGGCACCTGCGGCGCAGGCCACCGGCGACGCGCCCGCCGGGGCCGTCCGGCGGGCGTGGTGGCGCGCCGCACCGCCCGCACCGGTGGGTCTGGCGCTTACCGGCGGGCTCCTGATGTTGCTGCCGTGGCTGATCGTGGGCGCACTCGGTGGTCCGCTGGAGACCGCGTTCGCGGTGGCAGCGGCCGCGGCCGTCGGTTGGCTCGCCGCCGCTATGCTCGATGTCCGGTTCTGGTCGGCGTACGAGGTGTGGCCCGCGGGCCGCTCGGCGGGCCCGGCGCTGTCCGTCCTGCTGGCCGGTCTGGTGGCCGGAGTCGCCCTGCTGTTGATCGCGGCCGGCACCGGTCAGGACGGCACGCAACTCGCCGCGCTGTCGCTCCTCCCACCCCTCGGCGTCGCCGCCGGGGCGCTGCGGGCGGTGGCCCGCCGCGCCGCGCTCCAGGCCCGAGTCGATCGGGACACCCGGTTGACGGTCGGTCTGCTGGTCGGCGCGGCGGTCGCCGGACCGCTCGCGTTCGCGGATCCGGAGGAGATCTCGCTGCTGCTGGCCACCAGCCGGGACGTTCCGTTCTGGGTGGCGGTCGCCGCCAGCGCCTCACTCGTCGTCGCGCTGCTGCTCAGCCTCGGGTACGGGGTCGGCTTCGCCCGTCGCCGGGCACGGATCCCGGGTCGCGGGGTGATCGCGGCCGGCACGGCGGTCGCGCTGGTCGCCGGCCTCGTCGGGTATCTGGCGGGTCAGCCCGGCCAGCACGGCGACCGGCTGTTCGTGGTGCTGCGGACCCAGGCTGACCTCTCCGGCATCGACGCCACCCGGACCGGTCCGGAAGGACGCGCGGCCCGGGGCCGGGAGGTGCATCGCCGGCTGGTCGAGCACGCCGAACGGACCCAGGTCGACCTGCGCCGGGACCTCGACCGGCTGCGTCTGGAGTACACCCCCTACTACCTGGTCAACGGGATCGAGGTGACCGGCGGGCCGGTGCTGCGCGGCTGGCTGTCCCGGCGTGCTGACGTGGACCGCGTACTGGTCAGCCAACGACTGCGGCCGCTGCCGGCCGCGCCCGACCCGATGGACGGCAGCCGGCAGCCACCCGCGGCCACGCCGTGGAACCTGTCGCTGATCGGCGCGGACCGGGTGGGCACCGAACTGGGGGTGAACGGCGCCGGGATCGTGGTCGGCGGCGCCGATTCCGGGGTCGACGGCACGCATCCCGAACTGGCCGACGGGTTCCGGGGCGGCGACGATTCCTGGTACGACCCGTGGCGCGCCACCTCCGGTCCGCGCGACGGTGGCGGCCACGGCACCCACACCCTGGCCAGCGCCGTCGGCAACCGGGTCGGGGTGGCCCCGGGAGCCGAGTGGATCGGCTGCGTCAATCTCGACCGCAACCTCGGCAACCCGGCCCGCTACCTGGACTGCCTGCAGTTCATGCTGGCGCCGTTCCCGGCTGGTGGCGACCCGTTCTCCGCCGGCCGCCCGGACCGAGCGCCTCAGGTGCTGACCAATTCGTGGGGCTGCCCACCGATCGAGGGCTGCGATGTCGCCGTGCTCCGCCCGGCGACCGACGCCTTGGCGGTGGCCGGGCAGTTCGTCGTCGCCGCGGCCGGCAACACCGGCCCGCGCTGCGGCTCGGTGGCCGACCCGCCGGCGGCGTACGGAAACGTGCTGACGGTCGGTGCGGTCGATCGGGATCGCCGGATCACCGAGTTCTCCAGCCGGGGACCGGCGCCGGGTGGTGGCACCAAGCCGGACCTGGTGGCACCCGGGGCGGCGGTGCTGTCCGCACTACCCGACGGTGGGTACGGCACCCTGGACGGCACCTCCATGGCGACCCCGCACGTGGCCGGGGTGGTGGCGCTCATGTGGTCGGCCAATCCGACGCTGATCGGTGACGTCGACCGGACGGCGGCGATCCTGCGCGACACGGCGAGCCCGGTGGCGCCACCGCGGTCGGGCTCCGGGGCCCCCACCGGATGCGCGGCCGGCCCGGACGCTGCCGGTGCCGGCATGGTCGACGCCTACGCCGCGGTCCGCGCGGCGGGGTGAGCGGGGCTCGCCCCGCCCCCGGTCCGCGTCACGACCGCTCCAGCGCGGTACG
Organism: Plantactinospora sp. GCM10030261; assembly: GCF_042666615.1. Taxonomy (NCBI): domain Bacteria; kingdom Bacillati; phylum Actinomycetota; class Actinomycetes; order Micromonosporales; family Micromonosporaceae; genus Plantactinospora; species Plantactinospora sp. GCM10030261. The sequence goes on along the minus strand of NZ_JBHTDD010000047.1, from coordinate 9,323 downwards.
CAGCAGCTTGGCCATCGGTTCCCGGACGGACTCGTCGGTGTGCGCCATCAGGGTGTACACCCGTTGCTGGGAACCCTCGATCCGGACGGCAACCATGATGTTGAGCTTCGGAGCCTTGTCGTAGAGGGCGAAATCGCCAAGTCCCGGCACCTCTTCGGCGGTCGTCGCGGAGTTTCCGAAGGCCTGTTTGGCCACCGACTCGGCCGATCCCGTAGCCGGCTCGGTCGCGACGAAGAGCCGCAGATTCCCCCCGCCGCCCTGGTAGTCGCACGAACGCGCGGTCTCCGTCAGCTTGGTCTCCGTCGCCTTCGCGTCGGCCAGCCCCAGCGGGGCGAGGTCAGCCTGCCCCACCAACGAGCAGGCGTCCGTGACGGCCGGGCCGGGCGTGCCGGCCGGCTGCGCCTCCGCGCTGGTCACCGGCGTCTCCGCGCTGGTCGCCGGCGCCTCCGGACTCGCCGCGTCGCTCGAACACCCCGCCCCAGCCATACCGAGCAGGACCACCCCGACCAGTGCCATCCGTCGCATTCGCACCTCACATCGATAGACAACCCCCGAACAATGTAGCCAGCGGGTCCACGGCCGCGAGTCGGGCGTCCGGCCGGGGAGCATGCCCTAGGGTCGGCGACCATGGCCGTTGAAATCTCCGTCGACGCACTTACCGATCGGGACGTACCGGCGCTGATCGAGCTGTGCCGGGCGGCGTTGGACCTGCCGGAGGACGCCGCCGAGGCGGCCGAGATCGTCACTGGGCTCGCCGCCCGACGCGCGGCGACACATCCCGCGGTCGGGCTGGTGGCGCGCGCCAGGGACGAGGTGCGCGGCGTGGCGATCGGCTCGCTCGCGGACCGGATGCCGGGCCACGGACACGTCGATCTGGTCGCCGTCCATCCGGCCGTACGCCGGGAGGGAGCCGGACGTGCGCTGCTGGCATCGCTGGAGACGGCTCTGGCCCGGCGCGGAGCCACCGAGGTGCTGCTCGCCGGCAACCCGCCGCACTACGCCTGGCCCGGCGTCGACGTCCGGTACACCCCGGCGATCTGCCTCGCCGAGGCCCTCGGCTACCGCCATGACCGTACGGCCTGGAACATGACCGTCGACCTCACCGATCCCGACGCCCCCGGGCTCCGGGACCCCGGGTCCGCCGAACGACGGTTGGCCGATCAGGGAATCACCGTCCGGGCGGCCGGGCCGGCGGACGTACCGGCGTTGGTGGCTCTGGCCCGGGAGTTCGGCGGCGAGTGGGCCGGCGAGTTGACCGGCTCGGTCGGATCCCCCGGGGCCGGCTGCCACCTGGCCGTCCGGGGCGACGGTGAGCTGCTCGGCTTCGCCGCGTACGGCTCGGGGCGGCCGAGTTGGTTCGGACCGACGGGCACCGCACCGGCGGCCCGGGGGCTCGGCATCGGCGCTGTGTTGTTGCGCCGATGCCTGCGCGACCAGCGGGCCGCCGGGGTGCGACGGGCGCAGATCAGCTGGGTGGGTCCGGTGCCGTTCTACGCCAGGGTGGCCGACGCCCGGATCGAGCGGGTCTTCTTCCTGTTCCGCAAGCAACTCGCGGGCACCGGCGCGATCAGCTGAGCTGCCGGCAGATGTCCTCCTCCGTACCGCGCGCGTGGAAGACGGTGCGGCCCGTCGCGGTCACCTCGATGTCGTAGCGGCCGACCAGCCGGAAGAAGCCGGGCGCGTGCTGTCCAAGATCTCCAGCGATCGCCTGGCTAGCCGGATGGTCGGCGGGACGGACGCACGGCTGACCGCTGTCGAGCGGCAGGCGGGGCCTCCAGAAACGGACCGAGCCGGTCGGAGCCCGCGGGCTCCGACCGGCTCGGTCGTGTTGCTTTACCGGATCCGGGTGGACTCAGAAGTCCATGTCCCCGCCGCCCGGCGCAGCCGGGGCGGCCGGGGTCTTCTCCGGCTTGTCCGCCACGACGGCCTCGGTGGTCAGGAACAGGGCCGCGATCGACGAGGCGTTCTGCAACGCCGACCGGGTCACCTTGGCCGGGTCGTTGATGCCGGCGTCCAGCATGTCCACGTACTCGCCGGTGGCGGCGTTGAGGCCGTGACCGGCCTCCAGGTTGCGGACGCGCTCGACGACGACGCCACCCTCCAGGCCGGCGTTGACGGCGATCTGCCGCAGCGGGGCGTCCAGCGCGATCTTGACGATCTGCGCGCCGGTCGCCTCGTCGCCGGTCAGGTCCAGCTTGTCGAAGGCGGTCTTGCCGGCCTGCACCAGCGCGACGCCACCACCCGGGACGATGCCCTCCTCGACGGCGGCCTTCGCGTTGCGCACCGCGTCCTCGATGCGGTGCTTGCGCTCCTTCAGCTCGACCTCGGTGGCCGCGCCGACCTTGATCACCGCGACGCCACCGGCCAGCTTGGCCAGCCGCTCCTGCAGCTTCTCCCGGTCGTAGTCCGAGTCGCTGCGCTCGATCTCGGCGCGGATCTGGTTCACCCGGCCGTTGATCTGCTCGGCGTCACCGGCGCCGTCGACGATCGTGGTCTCGTCCTTGGTCACCACGACCTTGCGGGCGCGGCCCAGCATGTCGAGGCTGACGGCGTCCAGCTTGAGGCCGACCTCCTCGCTGACGACCTGGCCACCGGTGAGGATGCCGATGTCGGTAAGCATGGCCTTGCGGCGGTCACCGAAGCCCGGCGCCTTGACGGCGACCGACTTGAAGGTGCCGCGCACCTTGTTGACGACCAGGGTGGCCAGGGCCTCGCCCTCGACGTCCTCGGCGATGATGGCCAGCGGCTTGCCCGACTGCATGACCTTCTCGAGGATCGGGAGCAGGTCCTTCACCGAGGAGATCTTGCTGTTGACGATGAGCACGTAGGGGTCGTCGAGGACGGCCTCCATGCGCTCCGGGTCGGTCCAGAAGTAGGGCGAGATGTAACCCTTGTCGAAGCGCATACCCTCGGTGAGCTCCAGCTCCAGGCCGAAGGTGTTGCTCTCCTCGACGGTGATGACGCCTTCCTTGCCGACCTTGTCCATAGCCTCGGCGATGATCTCGCCGACGCTGTTGTCCCCGGCCGAGATCGACGCGGTGGCGGCGATCTGCTCCTTGGTCTCGATGTCCTTGGCGAGCTTGGTCAGCTCCTCCGAGACGTTCGCGACGGCAGCCTCGATGCCCCGCTTCAGGGCCATCGGGTTGGCGCCCGCCGCGACGTTGCGCAGACCCTCCTTGACCAGCGCCTGGGCGAGGACGGTCGCCGTCGTCGTGCCGTCACCGGCCACGTCGTCGGTCTTCTTCGCGACCTCCTTGACCAGCTCAGCGCCGATCTTCTCGTACGGGTCCTCGAGCTCGATCTCCTTGGCGATGCTCACACCATCGTTGGTGATGGTGGGCGCACCCCACTTCTTCTCGAGCACGACGTTGCGGCCCTTGGGGCCGAGGGTCACCTTCACGGCGTCAGCGAGCTGGTTCATGCCCCGCTCGAGGCCGCGGCGCGCCTCTTCGTCGAACGCGATCATCTTGGCCATACGGCGTTGTCCTCCTGGACGTTCGCGGCCGCCCGAGCCGGTTGGCCCGCGCGTACCGCATACGAACTACGCACCTTCGGACGTCACTACCTGGCGACAGTGACGTCCGCCGGCCGGGCGGACAGCCCGCGACGACCGGCCACGTGCCGCGGTCCGACTCCTAGCGAACCCCGGCCGCGGCCCTACCGCCCCGACCATTGGCACTCACATGGCGCGAGTGCCAATTCCTTGTTTAGCACTCTCCCCCATCGAGTGCAAGCGCCTGAACGCTGGTCAACCGAGTTCGCCGGCGAGTCGTGTGGTCGTCACCGGCGCTTCGCTTCCCCGCAGCTCGGCGTACGTGGTGAGCAGCCCCACCTGCACCAGGAGATAGGCAGGCAGGAAGAACACCGTGGCGACGACTGTCACCACGACGTACCCGGGGGTGAGCGTGCTCGGTCCGGTCAGCGAGCCGCCGGTCGCCGCAATCCCCAACGCCTGCAGGACGACGACCCCCAGGGAGCAGCCCACGGCCAGCCCGACGATGATCGCGATCCGGCCGAGCGCCATGCCGAACTGGGTGTGCACCATCCCGAAGGAGCGACCGATCGGGTTGCGGCGCTCGAACACGTACACCGGGAGCGTCATGCTCAGGGCGAACGCCAGATAGAACCCCGGCAGCACGCATGCGCAGAGGCCGACGGCGATGATCAACCCGACCAGCAGCGACCAGGCCCAGAGACCGGGAGCCCGGCGCACCCCGTACCGGAACGCGTCACCCACGCTCACCGGCTGCCCCGCGGCCTGACCGGCGAGCACCCGGAATCCGGCGGCCCATCCGATCGCCTGTACGACGGCCGCCAGGACCGCGCCGCCGAGCAGCACCCCGTAGTAGACGAACAGGTTGCCCAGCATCAGCCGCAGGTCACCCGTGGTCACCTCGGCGGTCGCCGGCTCGGCCAACGCCTCGGCCTCGAAGGGCACGGCGACCAGGCTGACCGCGATCGCCGGCGCGATCTGCGTGAGCAGCAGGATCGGCAGCAACGGTCGCCAACTCCGCCGGGCCGCTGCCCAGCTCCGCGCGAACCAGCCGCCGACGCCGGCGCCGGGCGGGTTCACCAGCGGGTCGTTCCAGTCGTACGCGGACTGCCAGCCGGGCCCCGGCCAGCCCGGTTGTGGCGACCAACCCGGCTGCGGCTGCCAACCCTGCTGGGGCGGCCAGCCCTGTTGTGGTGACGGCCAGGCCGCCCCCGGCATCGGTTCGACGCTGGGCGCGGGCGGGTTCGGCGGCCAACCGGGCTGTTGCGGCCAACCGGGCGCGGGCTGATGCGTCGGGTCGGGCTGTTGCGGGCCGGGCTGATGCGGCCAACCCGGCTGATGCGTCGGGTCAGGTTGTGGTGGGCCGGCCCCTGGCCCCGGGGGCGGGTCGGTGGCAGGGTGGGACGGCTCGGAGGGCTGGCTCATCGTGCTCCTGGCGACGGCTGGCGTGGAACCATGATCCTGCCCGAGGTGCGACCGGTGTCCCAGCCGCCGAACGGCCGGGCTTGGGGCAAGGTTCAGGCGATGAGGCGGACCTGCTCGGCCTGCGGGCCCTTCTGTCCCTGCGCGATCTCGAACTCGACGCGCTGCCCGTCGTCAAGGGCCTTGTAACCGTCCATCTCAATAGCCGAGAAGTGGACGAACACGTCCTGCCCACCGTCGACCGCGATGAATCCGTAGCCCTTTTCGCTGTTGAACCACTTCACGGTGCCCTGTGCCACGGCGCACTTCCTCACTTCGATGGTGCGGGGCTGATTACCCCCTCGGGCGCGACATGCGCCGGCCCGGCGCCACCGATCCGTGACCCGTGGCGGGCCAACGGAACCGGCGATCGAAATCGCACGGTACACGAGGGGTCACGCCGGTGCACTACCCCAAAACGGACGCTCGGCGCGCTTTCCGGATGGCGCCGATAGACCCGGCCAGGAGGGCACCTATCGGTATCTCAGGTCGGCCAATCGGGTTGCCCGGCAGGTGCCGCGCCGGTAGGCATGACGCATGCCACCCGCACCCCCGACATCCTCTGTCCGGGAAGAGGACCGCCGCGACACCACCACGACATCCGATCGCGCCGGCACGGTCCCGGCGTCCGACCAACGCGGCGGGCCACTGGCGGCGGAGCGGCGTGCGATCCAACCGGACCACGTCACGGTGCGCCGGGTGGAGATCGCGGACAGCGCCCGGATGCGTGCCCTGCGGCTGGAGATGCTGGCCGACTCACCGCTGGCGTTCCTCGAGACGGTGGCCGAAGCGGCCGCCCGACCGCACGCCGAGTTCGCGGCCCGGATCGCCGGCAGCGCGAGCGGGACCGAACGCGGCCAGTTCATCGCCGATCACGACGGCCGGTTCGTCGGTCACGCCGGCGGTGTGGTGGCCCCCCGGGACACCGGGACCACCGTGATCTTCGCGGTCTACCTCACGCCTACCTGGCGGGGCAGCGGCGTGCTCGGGCCCCTGATCGACGCGGTGGCCGCCTGGTCCCGATCCTGCGGGCGGCCTGAACTGCTGCTCGAGGTGGTGGTGGGCAACGATCGAGCGGTCCGGGCATACCAGCGGCTCGGGTTCGTCGATACGGGTGTCGGCGTACCGCATCCCACCGTGCCGGGGATGACCGAGCTGCAGATGCGTCGCCCCGCCTGACCCGAACGCCCACGAACGCCGCCGCACGCGCACCGACCACCTGAGCCGTTCACCGCGAAACGGCCATAGGAGGGGGCCCCTTCCCGTACCCGACGGCCGACAGAAAGGGCCCTTCCGTCACGCGGGGCGGCGGCTCTGGACGATGCGGAACCGGTTGGCGACGTACGCGCCGTCGGTAAGCGCGGCATTGGCGGCCGGGTTGGCACCGCTGGCGTGGAAGTCGGAGAAGGCCGCGGACTGGTTGACGAAGACCCCGCCGGTAAGGTTGCACGACAGGTGCACCCCGACGTCCATGGCCACCTTCTCGGTAGCGTCCAGGACGTGCTCGTCGGTGGAGTAGACGCCCGCGGTCAACGCCCCGCCAGTTCCCACGGTGTCCTGGAGGATCTGCAGGCTGTGTTCGGTGGACCCGGTCGCGATGACGAACGAGATGGGCCCGAACCACTCCCGGCCGTACGTCGCCGCGGCGTCCGCGGTCAGCTTCACGATGGTCGGCGTACGCACCACCGCGTCAGGGAACTTCGGGTGCTCGACGGTACGCGACTCCAGCACCACCTCACCGAGTTTCGCCGACTCGGCGAGCCGCTCCAGCACCCCGTCGTTGACGATGGCACCGGTCAGTTCGACCCCACGTGCCGGGTCACCGGTGAGCTTGCCGACCGCGGCGGCGATGCCGGAGGCCACCTCGTCGAAGCTCTTGTGTCCCTGGTCGGTGTCTATGCCACCGGCCGGGATGAGAATGTTCTGCGAGGTGGTACACATCTGCCCGCTGTAGAGCGTCAGCGTGAAGCCGAGGTTGCGGCACATGCCGGCGAAGTCGTCGGTGGAGTCGATGACGACCGTGTTGAGTCCGGCCTTCTCGGTGTAGACGGCGGCCTGCCGGGCGTTGGCCTCCAGCCAGTCGCCGTACTCGGTAGAGCCGGTGAAGTCGACAATTTTCACCTCGGGACGGGTGGCCAGGGTCGACGCCAGGCCTTCGCCGGGCGCCTCGGCGGCCAGCAGCACCAGGTTGGGGTCGAAGCCGGCCTCGGCGAGCACCTCCCGGGCGTACCGGACGGTGACGGCGAGCGGTAGCACCGCCCGCGGATGTGGCTTCACCACGACCGGGTTGCCGGTGACGAGCGAGGCGAACAGTCCGGGATACGAGTTCCAGGTCGGGAAGGTGTTACAGCCGATCACCAGGCCGACGCCGCGCGGCACCACGTGGTACGTCTTGGTCATCCGCAACGGGTCGCCCTTGCCGGCCGCCTTCTCCCAGTCTGCGGTGGCGGGGTGCCGGGTCATCTCGGCGTACGCGTAGGCGATCGCCTCCAGGGCGCGGTCCAGCGCGTGCGCCCCACCGGCCTGGAACGCCATCACGAAGGCCTGGCCGCTGGTGAACTGCACCGCGTTGGCCAGCTCGAAGACGTGCTTGTGCAGCCGAGCGAGGATCTCCAGGCAGACACCCGCGCGGGCCTGCGGACCAGCGTCGCGCCAGGCGGGCAGCGCCGCGGTGGCGGCGACGAGCATGGCGTCCGGGTCGCTGTGCGGATACCGCACGCCCAGGTCGACGCCGAACGGGCTGACCTCGGTGGCCACCTCGTCCCGCTCGCCGGGCTGGTCGAGGGGGAACCGGTTGCCCAGGTACGCCTGGAAGGCCGCCTCGCCTTCGGCTGCGGCGGTCTCTCCGTACACCCGAGGGCTTGGCGATTCGGGATAGGCGGACCAGTAGCCGCGCTCGGTGATCGCGTGCAGGGCCCTGGTGAGGGTCTCGGCGTGCGCCGCGTAGAGGGGATGCGGGGTCTCCGTCATGCCCGCCATCATGCCCCAGGCCGTCCCCGACCGGTAATGCCAGCGGGATGCGGCTCGGTGGGGCGGGCTCTACACCACATCAGGGCGCTGCCGGAATGATCTTGTAGGCGATCGCGGACAGGCTGGAGGCAACCTCGAGAAAGGTAACCTCGTGATGAAGAACCAGGCCAGCCCCCCGCCCGCGGTGCGTACCGCCTCCCTGTTGTGGCTTGCGGCGGTGGCCGCCGGCGGCTTCGAAACCCTCCTCGCCCTGACGGACCTCCTCCGGCAGGGTGACGCCTCCACGACCGAGATCGTCACCGGTGTCGGCATCCGGGTCGTCGTCTTCCTGCTGGCGACCTGGCTCGCCGTCCGGCTCCGGTCGGGCGCGAACTGGGCTCGCCTCACCCTCGCCGTGCTGCTCGGCGTCCTCGGCACGCTCTCGCTGGTGGTGGATCCAGTCCGGTGGCTGGTCGAGGGCAATTCACTGTCGGCGGCGATCGCCGGCGCCGGCCCGCTGGCGCTGACCTTCGCCGGCAGCCGGATCCTGCATGTCGGCTTTGTGATCGCCGCAATGGTGCTGATGTTCCAACCGGCCGCGAACTCGTACTTCCGTCGCTCAGCCCGGCAGGTGACGGTGGCGCCCGGTGGCGGCGGCGCGCCGGTAACAGCGGCGCGCCGGTGACAGCGGCGCGCCGGTGACAGCGACATTCCGTCCCTCGAAGACCGGGGGCCGGGCCAACCATCGAACGCCGGATCCGCCGCGGCCGAACGTGCCGCCGCGACGGTGATGCGACACCTCCGCCCCGGTGGACGGCCGGGGCCCCCGGGCGCATCCTGGTCCCATGCCCGCCACCTCTCGCCGGGTACGCGTCGCCACCTGGCTCAACGGCACCACGCTCACCGGCCTGGCGATTGCGGTCGCGACCCGCACCCGCCGGGTGCGCTGCCCGGACGGGGTCATCGTGGCGGGCGGGTATCGGCTGCGGATCCCGCGTCAGGATTGCTTCACCGTCGGCTCGGTTATCATCACCCGCCGTCCCGCCGAGTGGCTCCTGCGTCCGGAGCGGGCCGACCTGCTTGGTCACGAGTTGCGCCATGTCGCCCAGTACGCGGTGCTCGGCCCGCTGTTCTGGCCGGCGTACTGGGTGGCCTGCGGCTGGTCGTACGCGTTGACCGGCAGTCCGGGCCCGCGCAATGTCTTCGAACGGCGGGCCGGCCTGGGCGCCGGCGGCTACCGCGATGCGCCGCTGCGTCCGTGGGCGGTCCGGGCCACCCGAGCGGCCCGCCTGATGTCCCGACCGCGCACCCGCCACCGCCCCCACCCACCCCTCGAACGTTGATCAAGAGGTTCGCGTCACCGGACCGGCACCCTGGTGACGCAAACCTCTTGATCAACGCGCGGGGACGCGGGGGCGGG
>NZ_JBHTDD010000046.1:0-33046 GCF_042666615.1 Plantactinospora sp. GCM10030261 | reverse complement strand
CACCGCCCCACCCCCCTCCCCGTCGATCTAGGGCAGATGGTCGTGACTTGATCTCCAATCGCGACCATCTGCCCTAGATCGCGGGGGAAAGGGTGCGGGTGAGCCGGTTGAGGAGGAACACCTCGGTCCCGGCCAGGCCCACCGAGCAGAAGACCGTGACCTGCTCCGCCGTCGACCGCCCGGGAGCCGCCCCGACCAGCACCGCTCCCAGGTGGTGCAGCCGGCCAAGGTACGGCGGCGCGGCGGCCAGCATCGGTGGGTCGTAGGCCCGCACCTGCTGCGGCGAGTCGGTGGCCAGCAGGTCCGCGCGGTCCAGCAGGTCGAGGCCGAACTCGGCCCGGCCGCGCTGCTTGAAGCCCACCAGATTGACGTGCGCGCCCAGGGACAGGTCGTCCGCCGAGATCACCGGACGCGGGCTGGTGGTCGCGAGCACCACCAGGTCGGCGTCGCGTACCGCCGTCGCGGCGTCGGTCACCGCCCGGGCCGGCACGCCCAACTCGGCCCGGACCCGGGCGGCGAACGCCTCCCTGCCGCCCGGAGTACGGCTGAACACCCGTACCTCGCGCAGGGGCCGGACCGCCGCGGCCGCCCAGACCTGGGTCCACGCCTGTCCGCCGGCACCCACCACGCCCAGCGTGCCGGCGTCCGGGCGGGCCAGCGCGTCCACCGCGACGCCGCCGATCGCCCCGGTACGCCGGGAACCGAGCTCGTCCCCGACGGCGATCGCCCGGATCCGGCCGGAGCCGGCGTCGTGCAGCACCACCAGTTGCTCGCCCTCCGGGTGACCGAACGTGTCATACGACCGGAAGCCGTACCATTGCGCGGACTGCCCGGTGGTGAATACCAGCCGGCCGCCGTCGAGCGGGGACGACGCCCGAGGTGGGGCGACGAGCTGGCCGGCGTAGGCGGCCCGGAGCGCGTCCCGCATCCCCGCCACCGCCTCCGGGGCGTCGAGAACCGCGGCGACATCGGCGTCGGTCAGCAGCACAGTCATGCCGGCATGGTGATAGCTGAACCGGGATTGAGGTCAAGACCCGGACGGGCGGCGGTGACCTTGCCCACCACGGCGGTCCGGTCGTTCCCCGGGACCGGTGCGCGTGCCACAGTCGGGTGCCCAACTCGTCCTGGTGGAGGGACATCATGGCCTGGATCGCACTGGTGATCTCCGGACTGCTGGAGACCGCGTGGGCCATCGCCCTCGACCGCAGTGCCGGTTTCACCCGCCTCGTACCGTCGCTCGTCTTCGCGGTCACCGCGATCCTCAGCATGATCGGGCTGTCGTACGCGCTGCGCGAGATCCCGGTCGGCACCGGGTACGCGGTCTGGGTTGGCATCGGCGCGGTTGGCACCGCCCTGGTCGGCATGCTGGCGCTCAACGAGTCGGCCAGCCTGCCCCGGATCGCCTGCCTCTTCCTGGTGGTGGCTGGCGTGGTGGGACTCAAGATCTTCCACTGACCGGGCCGGGCGGCGATCCGGCCCTTCCCCAGCTCCAATTGAACATACGTTCAATACGCACTTGCGCCGCGATTGAACAAGTGTTTAATCTGGCGACGTGGCACCGGGTGGCGTGGCTTCCGAGGGCCGGAATGGCGAACAGGTCGCCACCGCCGGCCGGATCCGCGACGCCGCCATCGCCCGGTTCGCCCGCGATGGCTTCGCCGTGGGGCTGCGCGCCATCGCAGCCGACGCCGGGGTGGCAGCCGGCCTGGTCATCCACCACTTCGGCTCGAAGGACGGGCTACGTCGCGCCTGTGACGAGCACGTGCTGGAGTTCGTGCACCGGGAGAAGTCGAAGGCGCTGACCGACGGCACCGGGACGATGCTGCTGGCCCAGATGGCCCAGGTCGAGCAGTTCGCGCCGATGGTGCACTACCTGCTACGCAGCCTGCAGACCGGCGGGGAACTGGCACGCACGACGATCGAGCACCTGATCGCCGACGCCGAGGCGTACCTGTCGGCGGGAGAGGCGGCGGGTGTCGTCCGGCCCAGCCGGGACCGTGCCGCCCGTACGCGGTATCTGGCCTATCAGGCGAGCGGCAGCATGCTGCTCTGGTTCACCCTGCACGGCGCGGACGCGCACCCCGACGAGTTCCCCGCCCTGTTCCGCCGCTACATGGACGAACTCGCGCTGCCCGCCCTGGAACTGTTCACGGAGGGGTTGCTCGTCGACCGGTCGATGCTCGACGAATACCTCATGTACGTCCCGGATCCGCCGGCGGCCGACCCGGACAACGCCTGACTCCACGCCCCCGGCGTGACCCATCCTCCTCCGCGAGCCGGCGATCCCATCCCGGCGATCCTCGGCGAATCCCGGCGATCCCCGCGTCTTCCCGCGAACCATCGCGATCCACGTCATCGGACACCAGGCTGCCCGCAGCCTTACCCGAACGAGGTACACCACAATGACTGCTGCCATCGACATCCAACACATCGACAAGTCCTTCGGCCGGGTCAAGGCCCTGGACGGGCTCGACCTGCGGGTCGAACCCGGCACCGTGCACGGCTTCCTCGGCCCCAACGGCGCCGGCAAGTCCACCACCATCCGGATCCTGCTCGGGCTGCTGCGCACCGACGCGGGCCAGGCGCGGCTGCTCGGCGGCGACCCCTGGAGGGACGCGGTGCGGCTGCACCGTCGCCTCGCGTACGTTCCGGGCGACGTGGAGCTGTGGCCCAACCTCACCGGTGGCGAGGCGATCGACCTGTTCGCCCGGCTGCGCGGCGGGGCTGATCCCGTTCGGCGCGACGAACTGTGCCAACGCTTCGACCTCGACCCGAGCAAGAAGGGCCGCACCTACTCGAAGGGCAACCGGCAGAAGGTGGCCCTGATCGCGGCACTGGCCAGCGACGTGGAGCTGCTCCTGCTCGACGAACCCACCGCCGGCCTGGACCCGCTGATGGAGGCCGTGTTCCAGGACTGCATCCGGGAGATCAAGGAGGCCGGTCGCACGGTGCTGCTCTCCAGTCACATCCTCGCCCAGGTCGAGGTGCTCGCGGACCAGGTTTCGATCATCCGCCAGGGCAGGATCGTGGAGACCGGCTCGTTGACCGAGCTGCGCCACCTCACCCGCACCTCGGTCGAGGCGGTCACCGACCGGCCGGCCGACGGCCTCGCCGGTCTCCCCGGCATCCACGAGTGGCACTCGGCGGATGGTCGCGTCCGCTTCGATGTCGACGGCGACCAGCTCGCCGCCGTGGTGCGCGAACTCGGCACCCTCGGCGTCCAGGGGTTGACCGTCCGCCCGCCGACGCTGGAGCAACTGCTGCTGCGCCACTACGACGACCGGTTCGTCCACAACGGCGCTTCGGAGGTGGCCCGATGACCACGGCCGTGATCAGCCGCCCGACCTCGACCGCCGCCGCCCGGGGAAGCGCCGTCACCGGCACCGGCGTCCTGCTGCGGTTCATGCTGCGCCGCGACCGGATCCGGTTCCCCTCGTGGACCCTCGGCCTACCGCTGCTCATGATGTATTTCGCCACCGCGCTGGACACCGTCGCGAAGTCCCCTGAGGACCTGGAAGGGCTGAGCGCCTTCTCCGGCAGTCCCGCCGGTGCGTTGTTCGGCGGCCGCGGCTTCGGTTTCGACGACATCACCATCGAACGGTTCCTGGCCGGCCAGTACGGCCTCTACGTGGCCATCGGCGCCGGGCTGATGGGGCTGCTCACGGTGGTGCGGCACACCCGCGTCGAGGAGCGCTCCGGTCGCGCCGAGCTGATCCGGGCCAACGTGGTCGGCAAGCACGCCCAGCTCACCGCCGCGCTCGTCCTCACCGCGACGATGGCGGTGCTGGTGGCGCTCCTGGTCGCCGGGACGATGGCCAGCCGGGGGTTCGACGCGGGCGGCTCGTTGTTGTTCGGCGCCTCCATCGGCGCGGTGGCGCTTGCCTTCGCCGGCATCGCGGCGGTCACCGTGCAGTTGTCGGAGTATCCGCGGGCGGCCTCCGGCATGGCCGGCGCCGCGCTGGGAGCCGCTTTCCTGCTGCGGGGCCTCGGCGACATGGCGGCGGTGCAGGGCAGCGGGCCGTCCTGGCTGTCCTGGCTGTCCCCCCTCGGCTGGTCCCAGCAGACCGCCCCGTACGTCCATGACCGGTGGTGGCCGTTGGCGGTCAACCTGGCGTTCGTGGCCACCACCGCCGCCACGGGCTACCGGCTCTCGGCCCGCCGGGACTTCGGCGCCGGCCTGGTGCCGCCCCGTCCCGGTTCGCCCCGGGCCGCCGCCTGGCTGGCCGGGCCGCTCACCCTCGCGTTCCGGTTGCACCGGGCCAGCCTGATCGGCTGGAGCGCGGCCCTGCTCGTCGCCGGGCTCGCCTACGGTTCGTTCACCCAGCCGCTGCTGGAGGGCTTCACCGACGGCCCCGACGACATGGTGGCAATCCTTGGCGGGGCGGACAACCTGCTCGCCGGTTACCTCGCGATGATGGGGCTGACGATGGCGCTCGTCGTCGGGGTCTACGCGGTGCTCGCCGTCCAGGCCCTCCGGGCCGAGGAGACCGATGGGCGGACCGAGCCGGTGCTGGCCACGGCGGTGAGCCGTACGGCGTGGGTCGGCAGCCACGCCGCGGTGGCGGCTGCCGGCATACCGTGGCTGCTGCTCGTCGCCGGCCTCGGGGTGGGCGTCGGTGCCGCGGTGAGCGCCGGCGATGCCAGCCTGATCGGCGAGGTGCTGCTCGGGCATGTGGCGCACACCCCCGCTGTGTGGTTGGTGCTCGCCGCCGCCGTCCTGCTGTACGCGGCGGCACCGAGAGTGCTTCCGGTGATCTGGGTGGTCCTCGGCTACGGGCTGATCGCCGGCTACTTCGCCCCGGTCCTCGACATCCCCGACGGCGCGCTGCGACTGTCGCCGTTCGAGCACGTCGGTGACTATCCCCTGGAGGACATCAGCGTGGTGGCGGTCGTCGTGCTCGTCGCGCTCGCCGGGGTGCTGTTCCAGGGCGCGGTGGCGATGTTCCGCCGCCGCGACCTGGCGGGCGGCGCCTGACAGCCTGACGTCGCGCCCGTGCGTCGGATATCTGGCGCACCGGCGCGACGTCAGCGTCATACCCGCCGGCAGGCGGCGCGAACGCCTACCCGTGGGCCGTCAGCCGTCGGCGCCCCGGATGCCGGTCAGCGCCTCCTCCAACTCGTCCGGTTTCACCAGCACGTCCCGGGCCTTGGAGCCCTCGGACGGCCCGACGATGCCCCGGGTCTCCATCAGGTCCATCAGCCGGCCCGCCTTGGCGAAGCCGACCCGCAGCTTGCGCTGCAGCATCGAGGTGGAGCCGAACTGCGAGGTCACCACGAGTTCCACCGCCTGGAGCAGCAGGTCCAGGTCGTCGCCGATGTCCTCGTCGATCTTCTTCTTGCTGTCCTGCGGTGGGGTGAGCACGTCCGGCCGGAACTCCGGCTCGCGCTGGTCCTTGCAGAACTTGACGATCGCGTCGATCTCCTTCTCGGAAACCCACGCGCCCTGGATCCGCAGCGGCTTGGAGGCTCCCATCGGCAGGAACAGCCCGTCGCCCCGGCCGATCAGCTTCTCGGCACCCGGCTGGTCGAGGATGACGCGGGAGTCGGCAAGCGACGACGTCGCGAACGCCAACCGGGACGGCACGTTCGCCTTGATCAGACCGGTCACCACGTCCACGGACGGCCGCTGGGTGGCCAGCACCAGGTGGATGCCGGCGGCCCGGGCGAGTTGGGTGATCCGGACCACCGAATCCTCCACGTCGCGCGGCGCCACCATCATCAGGTCGGCCAGCTCGTCCACGATCACCAGCAGGTACGGGTACGGACGGATCTCCCGTTCGCTGCCCGGCGGCGCCGTGATCTCGCCAGCCCGCACCTTGCGGTTGTAGTCGTCGATGTGCCGGACCCCGTTCGCGGCGAGGTCGTCATACCGCATGTCCATCTCGCGGACGACCCACTCCAGCGACTCGGCCGCCTTCTTGGGGTTCGTCACGATCGGGGTGACCAGGTGCGGGATCCCCTCGTACCCGCTCATCTCGACCCGTTTCGGGTCGATCAGCAGCAGCCGTACCTCGTCCGGCGTGGCCCGCGCCAATATGGACACAAGCAGCGAATTCAGGCAGCTCGATTTCCCAGCCCCGGTGGCGCCCGCAATCAAGATGTGGGGCATCTTCGCGAGGTTGGCCACCTGGTAGCCGCCCTCGATGTCCTTGCCGAGGCCCACCAGCATCGGGTGGTGGTCGGCGGACGCCGTCCGGGACCGCAGCACGTCGCCGAGAGCCACGTCCTCCCGGTCGCTGTTGGGGATCTCCACGCCGACCGCGCTCTTGCCCGGGATCGGGCTGAGGATCCGCACGTCGGGCGACTTCACCGCGTACGCGATATTGCGGGAGAGCTGGGTGATCCGCTCCACCTTGACGCCGTGCCCCAGCTCCACCTCGTACCGGGTGACGGTGGGCCCCCGGGTGAACCCGGTGACCGCGGCGTCCACATCGAACTGGTCGAAGACGCCGGTGAGCGCGGCGATCACCTCGTCGTTGGCCCGGCTGCGGGACTTCGGGGCGCTGCCGGTCCGGAGCAGGTTGCTCGGCGGCAGCTTGTAGTCCCCCGCGAGACCAGTGATGGCCAACTGCTCGGCCCGGCTGGGTGCCGGCGAGTGCTCGGGCGGATCCGGCTGCCGGCGGGCCGCCGGGACGCGGGACGGCTTGCGCGGCAACACGACGGTGTCCCGCCGCATCCCCGCGTCCTCGTCCTCGTCGAGATCGACCGGGTCGTCGCCGGCGTCCGGCTCGAAGGCGGCCGGCCGCTTCAGCGGACGCTTCCGGGCACGTCGCGGCGGGTCGGCCGCCGCGTCCTCCTCGTCGGTCCCGGCGTCCGTGGGCTCGGCGCCGGTCACCGAGCCGGCCAGCAGGCCCAGCCGTTCCGGAATCTTGTTGATCGGCGTGGCGGTGACCACGAGCAGTCCGAAGAACAGCAGCAGGACCAGCAGCGGAACGGCGACCCACGCGGTGACGCCGCGTTCGAGCAGGTCGCCGACACCGGCACCGATCAGACCGCCGGCATAGTCCCGCTGTGCGGTGTCCACCGGCTGCTGGGCGATGTGCAGCAGCGCGTCGGTGCCCACGATGAGCGCGGACCAACCCACCAGGCCACGACCGCCGGGGGTTTCGTCGGACACCGGATGCCGCAACAGCCGGTAGGCGCCGATGCCCAGCAGCACCGGCAGGATCACCGCGACCGCGCCGAAGAACAACCTCAGCGAGTCGGCGATCCGGTTGCCCAGCGGGCCCGCCCCGGAGAACCAGACCGCCACCCCGGTCAGGATCGCGAGGCCGAACAGCAGCAACCCCGCGCCGTCCCGTCGATGCTCCGGGTCCAGGTCACGCGCCGTGGCAGCCTGTCGACCGGCGGCGCGGACGGCCCAGCCGAGCCCGTGCGCGACCCCCATCCACATCCCGCCCAGCGCCCGTCCCACGTAGACGGCCGCTCCGGGCTTGGCGTTCCTGGTGGTACGCCGGGCGGCGGGGCGGCCCCGCGTCGGCTGCCGGGACCGGGTGGCGGCGCCGCGCGTGTTCGACCGGGTCGACGACGCGCCGCGTCGCCGGCTCGTCTGTGGGGTACGGCCCGCCATAGAGTCACAGGGTAGTCGTGTCGCCGGAAAATCCACGGCTTCCAGCGGCCGTGTCCGGCCTGCCGCCGCGCCCCGGTCGGTAATCGTGTGATAAACGCCTCCAGAAGGGACGTCGCGTGTCCCCACTCTCCGGACCGGACGCCGCCGGCACCACGCCCGTCACGCTGCCCCGGTGGTACGCCGCACGGCGCGGCTCGGCAGACCCATTGGTCCACCAAGCAGGCTCGGCCGACGTGCCCGTACCCCGAGCAGGCTCGGCCGACCTGCTGGTGCGCCTGGACGCGGCGCGGGACCTGGCCGACGGACCCGACCGGGTGGACCGGTTGACGGAACTCGCGGCGGAGGCGGACGCGGCCGGGCCGCCCGAGCTGGCACTGGCCGTCCGGGTGGAGTTGCTGGACGCCCTGGACCGGGCCGGCACCGGCTGGCGGATGCCGTCGGTGCTGCGCCGGTGCCGGTCGACCGTCGAGGAGATCGACCCCGGCACGGCCGACCTGCTCGACCACTTCCAGCGGCGGATCGTCGCTCTCGCCGTCGGCACCCTGCGGATCACGCTGGACGTGGCGTACGCGATGCTTGCCGACCTGGAGCGACGCGACCCGGCCGGCACCCCGGGTCTCGTCGGCCTGCGAGCCGAACTGGCCGCCCAGGCCGGCGACGAACCGGCCGCCACCGACGCGCTTCTCGCCTGGCTGACCACCACCGCCCCCGAGTTGATCACGACGTTACCTGACATTTCGATCCGCAGAACGCCCGCCAACCTCATGATCGACCTGGCTGGGCAGGGGGTCGCCGGGGAGTGCGCGGCCTGCGTGGCCTGCCGGCAGGCGGACGTCCTGGCGGACCGGGCCACGAGGCCGGGAACCGGGCCGCTGACCGGACGGGACGCCGACGCGGCCGCGATCCGGGTCGTCGAGCCGGTACTGGCCGGCCGATCGCAGTGTCCTGAACAGCCGGAACGGGCGCTGGCCGCGACCGTCCTGCCGTTGCTGCGGCTCGGCCGGTACGCCGAGGCGGCCGCCGCGCACGTCACCGCCTACCGGCGGCACCGCGACGAACTGGCGGCGTTTCCCCGGATGGCCACGCACCTGCGGTTCTGCGCGCTGGCCGAGCATCCGGCACGAGGGTTGGACATCCTCCTCGCGCAACGGCCCCGGCTGGCCGGGGCCGTCGATGACCGGTCCAGGATGGAGTTCGCCGCCGCCGGCACCCTGGTCTGCCGCCGGACCGTCGGGGCCGGCGTCACCAAGGCCGGCGCCACCAAGGCCGGCGTAACCAAGGCCGGCGCCACCGAGGCCAGCGCCACCGAGGCCAGCGCCACGGTCGCCGGGTCGGCAGCTTCCCTCGACCCGTCGGACGTCGCCTCGCTCGGCGCCGAACTGCTCGCCACCGCCCGCGACCTGGCGGACCGCTTCGACGCCCGCAACGGCGGCGACCACCAGCGCCGGCGGCTCGCCGGGTGGTGGGCCGAACCGCCCCCGGCCACGGGGCCCGCGCCGTCCGACGAGACACAGCCGTAAAGACGAGACACAGCCGTCCGACGAGACATAGTGGTCTGACGGTGGACGATGCACCGGCCAGCCGCTCCGGTCAGGATCGGTCTGATGTCGGGACGACGTCGATGGAACGGGCATACCGGCGCACGGTGTCCAGGTAGTCCGCGATGGCGTCCCGGTTGCGGGCGAGGCAGGCGATCCGGGCGGTCATCCGGTCGCGTTCGCGTTCCAACGTGGCAAGCATGTCCGGCGTGGCGTCGGTGAAGTGGATCGCCGTCGGCTTGTCCAGGCAGGGCAGGACGAGCTTGATCAATCGGACCGGCAGGCCCGCGTCGAGCAGCGCCCTGATCTGGAGTACCCGGTCGACCCACCGCTCGTCGTAGTCCCGGTAGCCATTCGCGCATCGCCGGGGGAAGACGAGTCCCTGTTCCTCGTAGTAGCGCAGCAGGCGGCGGGAGGTGCCGGTCCGCTCGGACAGCTCTCCGATTCGCATGTGACCGGCCTCGCATCTCGTCGCCTTGACCCTCACACGAATGTGACGGTTCGAGCATACGACCGTGCGAAACGACACCACCGAGCCGGCCGTGGCGCTGGCGACGCCGGTCCAGAACCGGCTCTCCCTGCCCGCGTTGACCGCGCTCGGCACCGCGGCCTTCGTCACCGTGCTTACGGAGGCGCTGCCGGCCGGCGTCCTGCCGGCGATGAGCGCCGACCTCACCGTCAGCGAATCCGCCGCGGGCCAGGCGGTGACGGTGTACGCGATCGGCACCGCCCTCGCGGCGATCCCGTTGTCGGTCGCCACGGCCGCGTGGCGGCGCAGGACCGTCCTGATGACCGGCATCGCCGGATTCGCCGTCGCCAACACCGTCACCGCCGCGTCGGCGTCGTACCCGCTCACCATGCTGGCTCGGTTCGTCGCCGGCGTCGCCGCCGGCCTGGTATGGGCGCTGCTCGTCGGGTACGCGCGCAGCCTTGCCCCGGCCCACCTGCGGGGCCGGGCCATCGCCATCGTGATGGCCGGCATCCCGGCGGCCCTCTCTCTCGGTGTCCCGGCGGGCACATTTCTCGGTGCGGCGCTGGGCTGGCGCACGCCGTTCTGGTTGATGAGTGGACTGGCCGTCGTCCTGCTGGGCTGGATCGTCGCACTGGTCCCGGACCGACCTGGTCGGCGGTCCACCGCACCGGTCGGGGTCCGGCGGGCCCTCGGCGTGCCCGGCGTGCCGGCGGTCCTGGTGGTCACGGCCATGTTCGTGCTCGGCCACACCGTGCTCTACACCTATGTCGCCACGTTCCTGGCAGCCGTCGGCATGACCGACACCGTCGACATCGCCCTGTTCAGCTTCGGGGTGGCCGCCCTCGTGAGCATCTGGGTCGTCGGCGCGCACATCGACCGCCGGTTGCGGACCCTCACCATCGTCAGCGCGATCCTGGTCGCGCTCGCCGCCGCCATCCTCGCCGTCCTGGCGCGCAGCCCCTGGCTCGTCTACCTGGCAATGGCGCTGTGGGGCCTCGGTTGGGGCGGGGTGCCCACGCTCCTGCAAACCGCCGCCGCCGAGGCGGGCGGCGACGCGGCGGACAGCGCACAGGCCATGCTTGTCACCCTGTGGAACGCGGCGATGGCCGGTGGTGGAGTCGTCGGTGGCGTGCTGCTGGGAATGCTGGGCAGCCGCGCCTTCCCGTGGAGCGTGCTCGTGCTCCTGGTCCCCGTGCTGATCGTGGTGCTCGCCGCGAACCGCCACGGATTTCCCGCCAGTCCGGCCAGCGGAAGGCGACCACGAGCTAGCGGGTGAGCACCGGTCGCGGCCGACGGGCCAGGTATCCGAACCAGGAGCCAAGGACCAGCACCGCGACGCCGGCCTGCACTCCGATCGTGAACCGATCCGGATAGAGCACACCTTCGACGTACCGGTCGATGAAGCCGGTGGTGGGTACCGGCCCGCCGGCCCGCCCCCGCGACCAGTTCTCGGCCAGGGTCAGCGGACACTCCAGCGGCACGGCGAGCACCGCGACCGCCCAGCCCGCCGCCACCAGATGCGGCCAGATCGCGCGCCGCCACCGCCAGGCCAGAAACCCGCCGAACAGCAGATAGCCAAGGTACGCGAAGTGCAGCACCACCACGATCCAGGTCAGCGTCCGGTATGCCATGCGGTCCTCCCGCCGGCAACGTTAGGCCGGCCGGCGGGAGGCGACATGGGTACGGATGCTCAGACCTCGACCACCGTGGGCACGATCATCGGCCGGCGGCGGTACGCGTCGTTGACCCACCGGCCGACCGTGCGCCGGACCACCTGCTGGAGCTGGTGCGGGTCGCTGATGCCGTCCGCCGCGGCCCGGCCGAGAGCCTCGGTGATCAGGGGAATGACCGGGTTGAAGGCCGCCGGGTCGTCGGAGAACCCCTTGGCCGACACGGTGGGGCCGCCGACCACCTTGCCGGTCACCGAGTCGATCACCACGGTGGCGGAGATGAAACCCCCGTCGCCGAGGATCCGCCGCTCGGTGAGCAGCGATTCGCCGACATCGCCCACCGCCAGGCCATCCACGTAGACGTACCGGCTGCCCAGGTGTCCCACCACCGACGCCCGGCCCTCGATGAGGTCGACGACATCCCCGTCCTCGCACATCACCACCCGGTCGGCGGCGACCCCGGACTCCACGCCCAGCCGGGCGTGTGCCCGCAGGTGCCGCCATTCGCCGTGCACCGGCATGAGATTGCTCGGCCGGGTGACGTTGAGCAGGTAGAGCAGCTCGCCGGCGGGGGCGTGGCCGGAGACGTGCACCTTCGCGACGTCCTTGTGGATCACATTGGCGCCGGCCCGGGAGAGCTGGTTGATCACCCGGTAGACGGCGGTCTCGTTGCCCGGCACGAGCGAGCTGGCCAGCACCACCGTGTCGCCCGGGGCGATGGTGATGTGCCGGTGGTCGCCGGTGGACATCCGACCCAGGGCGCTCATCGGCTCGCCCTGCGAGCCGGTGGACATCAGCACGATCTGGTCGGGGGGCAGCGCCGCGGCCTCGTCCAGGCCGACCACCAGGCCGGGCGGGATGCGCAGCAGCCCGAGGTCGCGGGCGATGCCCATGTTGCGCACCATCGACCGGCCGATGAAGGCCACCTTGCGACCGTGCTCGGCCGAGGAGTCCAACACCTGCTGTACGCGGTGCACGTGCGAGGCGAACGAGGCCACGATGATCCGGCCGCGCGCCTTCGCGAAGATCGAGTCGAGGACCGGGCCGATCTCACGTTCCGGGGTGACGAAGCCCGGGATCTCCGCGTTTGTGGAGTCGGAGAGCAGCAGGTCCACGCCCTCGGCACCGAGCCGGGCGAAGCCGGCCAGGTCGGTGATCCGGCCGTCCAGCGGCAGCTGGTCCATCTTGAAGTCGCCGGTGTGCAGCACCAGGCCGGCCGGGGTCCGGATGGCCACCGCGAGCGCGTCCGGGATGGAGTGGTTGACCGCGAAGAACTCGCACTCGAACGGGCCGAGCCGTTCCCGGCCGCCCTCGGCCACGGTCAACGTGTACGGCTCGATCCGCCGCTCCGCCAGCTTGGCCTCGACCAGGGCGAGCGTGAACTGCGAGCCGACCAGCGGGATGTCCGGCTTGTGGGCGAGCAGGTAGGGAACCGCCCCGATGTGGTCCTCGTGACCGTGGGTAAGCACGATCGCCTGCACGTCGGCGAGCCGGTCCAGGATCGGGGCGAAGTCGGGCAGGATCAGGTCCACGCCCGGCTGTTCCACGTCCGGGAAGAGCACGCCGCAGTCCACGATCAGCAGCTTGCCGTCGTACTCGAAAACGGTCATGTTGCGGCCGATGGCCCCGAGGCCACCCAGCGGCATGACGCGGAGGCCGCCGGTGGGCAGCGGCGGCGGCACCTCGCGCTGCTCGCCGCCACCGGTCATGGAGAGGGAGACGCTACTCATGCGGGCAGCTCCAGTCCCGCGGCGGCGCAGTCGTCGCGGAGTTGGGCCAGCTCGGCATCGGTGGCGTCCACAAGCGGCGGCCGCACCGGACCCGCGGGCAGCCCGACCGCCGCCATCGCGGCCTTGACCAGGATGGTGCCCTGGGTCCGGAAGATGCCGGTGAACAGCGGCAGCAGCCGGCGGTGCAGCTCCCTGGCGGCGACCACCTCGGCCCGGTCGTACGCCTCGATCATCTGCTTGGTCAGCGCACCGCTGAGGTGGGTGGAGGTCCCGACCAGCCCGACGCCTCCGATGGCCAGCATCGGCAGGGTCAGCGCGTCCTCACCCGAGTAGTACGCCAGGTTGGTGCGGCTGGTGACCCAGGAGGTGGCGGCCAGGTCACCCTTGGCGTCCTTGACGGCCACGATGCGCTCGTGGTCGGCCAGCCGGACCAGGGTCTCGGTGGCGATCGCCGTACCGGTGCGGTGCGGGATGTCGTACAGCATGACCGGCAGGTCGGTGGCGTCGGCGACCGCGGTGAAGTGGCGGGCGAGGCCGGCCTGCGGCGGCTTGTTGTAGTACGGGGTGACCAGCAGCAACCCGTGCGCGCCGGCCTTCTCGGCGGCGGCGGCCAATTCGATGGTGTGCCGGGTGTCGTTGGTGCCGATGCCGGCGACCACCTGAGCGCGGCCACCGACCGCCTCGACGACGACCCGGATCAGCCGCTCCTTCTCCGCGTCGGTGGTGGTCGGCGACTCACCGGTGGTGCCGTTGATCACCAACGCGTCGTTGGCCTGCTCGTCGACCAGATAGGTGGCGAGCCGGGCGGCGCCGTCGAGGTCGAGCGAGCCTTCCGGGGTGAAGGGGGTGACCATCGCGGTGAGCAGCCGCCCGAACGGCCGCGGTGCCGCTCGGTCGGCGGGAACAGGGTGGTGGTGCGTCATGCAGACAACCTATCGGACGTCCGTCGGGTGGCGCCGCGCGTCCGGCCGGCACATACCCACGGCGGCCGTCGCGGCGCCGCGCGTGCTACGACCGTGGCTCAGGCGGTCTGGGCGTACGGGCTGGTGGCGATCTCCGTGCCGTCGGGCATCGCGCTGATCGCGAAGTCGGCGAACACGTTCGGCGCCACCCGCTGGAGCTGCCGCAGGCACTCCACGGCCAGCTCCCGGATCTCGATGTCCGCCTGCTCGGTGGCGCGCATCGCGATGAAGTGCCGCCAGGCCCGGTAGTTGCCGGTCACCACGATCCGGGTCTCGGTGGCGTTGGGCAGCACCGCCCGGGCCGCCTGCCGGGCCTGCTTGCGGCGCAGCGTCGGGTTGTCGACATCGGCGAACCGTTGCTCCAGCCCCTCCAGCAGTTCGGTGTAGGCACGCACGCTCGCCTCGGTGGCCTCGACGAACCTCTTGTGCAGCTCCGGATCGGCGGCGATCACCTCCGGCTCCACCATCGCGGCGTCGCGCTCGGGGACGTACCGCTGGGAGAGCTGGGAGTACGAGAAGTGCCGGTGCCGGATCAGCTCGTGGGTGAACGACCGGGAGACGCCGGTGAAGTAGAACGTCACGCTGCCGTGTTCGAGCACCGAGAGGTGCCCGACCTCCAGGATGTGCGCCAGGTAGCCGGCGTTGGTGGCGGTTGCCGGGTTGGGCTTACGCCACGACTGGTAGCAGGCCCGCCCGGCGAACTCGGCGAGCGCCTGACCGCCCTCGGCGTCCGTGGACCACGGCACCTCGTCGGGGGCCTCGAAATGGGTCCAGGCGATGAGCTTGACCTGCGGCGGCACGATCTCCGGCATGTCTGGTGACTGTAGTGGCCGGCGGTCCGCCGACGAAAGCCGGGCACGCCGGCGTCTTCGAGCATCAGCCATGACATCTTTATGCCGTTGACTTGATGTCAAAATGACGTCATGATGACGTCATGGATCTGGCACCGTACCTCGAATCACTGCGCAGAGATCTGGCCGCCGCCGCGGCACCCGGAGGGCCGGACGTGGTCCGCGCCGCCGACCTGCTGGCCGGCTCGCTCGACGCGGCCATCCGGTTGTGCCTGCTGGACGTACTCTCCGACGCCGCGGCCGAGATCACCGCCGGAATGGACGGCGGCGCCGTCGAAGTCCGGTTGCGCGGCCGGGAGGCGCAGCTGGTGGTGAACGAGCCGGCGGCACCGGAACGACCCGCTCCCCCGCCGGCCGAGCCGACCGGCGACGTCACCCGCATCACGCTGCGGCTCCCCGAATCGCTCAAGGAGGGCGTCGAACGGGCCGCCGCCGCCGACGGCCTCTCGGTCAACAACTGGCTGGTCCGCGCCGCCACGGCGGCACTGCACGGCCAGCCGCCGACGACCGGTCGGCCGGGCCGGCCCGGCCGCCGCGTCACCGGCTTCGCCCAAGCCTGAACCGCCAACCCCGGTTCCGTCACCCCACTCCGCATCCCACCCTGGAGGAGTCATGCTCGAATTTCCCCTCACCGGCCCGGTCAGCCTCGTGGTCAAGGTGCCGGCCGGCAGCATCGAGGTCGTCGCCGAGGAGCGCGACTCGGCCACCGTCGACATCGAGCCGGCCGGGTTCGGCGCCCAGTCCCGCGAAATGGCCGAGCAGACCAAGGTCGACATGTCCGGCGACACGCTAAGCGTCATCGCACCCCGGGCCAACGGCGGCCTGCTGCGCCGCGGCGGTGCCATCCGGGTCCGGATCGCCGTACCGGGCCACAGCTCGGCCCGGATCGACACCGCCGCCGCGGACGTCACCTGCCGCGGCACGTACGCCTCGCTGGTCATCGACGGCGCGTCGTCCGAGGTCGAGGTCGAGCACGTGACCGGTGCGGCCCGGATAAAGACGGCCAGCGGTGACGTCCAGCTGACCCGGGTCGACGGCGACCTCGTGATCAACTGCGCCTCCGGCGACGCACGCATCCGGCGGGTGGCTGGCGCCGTACGCGCCGAATTCGCCAGCGGCGATCTGGCGGTGGAGGAGGCGGGTGGCGACCTCCATGCGCGCACCGCATCCGGGGACATCGAGGTCGGTACCGTTTCCCGGGGTGCCGTCCGGCTCGCCACCGCCTCCGGCGACGTCGGCGTTGGGATACGCGCCGGCACCGGCGTCTGGCTCGACCTGAACACCACGTCCGGCACCGTCAACAACCGGCTCGCCATGGCCGACAGCCCGACCGGCACGGGTGACGGCGGGCAGCTCCGGCTGGAGGTCCGCACGGTGAGCGGCGACATCGAGATCCGGCGAGCCCCGTGACGGAGCCGGCGAGTGGCGTGGCGGCGAAGGTTGGCGTGGCGCCTGCCGTCGCCGTTCCCAGGACCGATCCGACGCCCGAGGTGCCGCTGTGGCGCAACCGCTCCTTCAACCTGCTGTGGATCGGCCAGTCCATGTCCGACCTGGGCGGTTCCATGTCCGGGTTGGCGGTGCCGCTGCTGGTCCTCGCCCTGACCGGCTCACCCTGGCAGGCCGGCCTCGTCGGCACGGTGGTCCTGATGGCGGGGGTGGCCTGCCGGTTGCCGGCCGGCGTGCTCGCGGACCGGCTGGACCGCCGCCGGACGATCCTGGTCAGCGACTCCGTCCGGCTGGTGACCTACCTCGGGTTGGGCCTCGCCGTCCTCGCCGACGCGGCCGGCCTGCCGTTGATCATCGGCGCGCTACTGGTCGGCATCGTGGCCGGCACCATTGTCGACATGGCGCAGCACGCCGCGCTCGCCAGCCTGGTACCGGCCGGCCAACTACCGGCCGCCGTGGCCCGGAACGAGGCGCGCAGCTACGGCACCGAACTGGCCGGACCACCCCTGGGTGGTGTGCTGTTCGGACTCGACCGGGCATTGCCGTTTCTCGGCAACGCGGTGAGCTTCCTGCTGTCACTGATCTGCGTGCTGCTGATCCGCCGGCCCATGCAGCAACCGCGCGCCACCACCCGGCAGGGACACGGCGCTGACCTGATGGAGGGCGTCCGGTTCGTCCTCCGCACGCCGTTCCTGCGGGCGGTGCTGCTGATCGCGGTGCCGCTCAACTTCGGCGTCGGTGGCGTCATCTTCGCGCTAATCGTCGTGCTGCAACGGAACGGCACCCCGCCCGCGCTGATCGGCACCGCGTCGGCCATCATCGGCGTGGGCGGCCTGCTCGGTGCCGTCGCCGCCCCGGCACTGCAACGACGCGTACGGCTTTCCGTCCTGACAATCGCGATCTGCTGGGCACTGGCCGGCCTCACCGGGGTGAGTGCCCTGCTGGCCGGTGGAGTGGTCCCGGCGCCGCCGCTGGCCGCCGCCGTACCGGTGGCCCTCGCCATCCTGCTGAGCCCGGCCTGCAACGCCGCCCTGTTCGGCCACCAGGCCGCGATCACCCCGGACCGGCTCCAGGGCCGGGTACTCAGTGTGATCTTCTTCGGTGCCACCTCGCTGGGAGCGGTGGCGCCCGCGGTGGCGGGCCTGCTCCTCGACCGGTTCGGCGGCATGGTGGCGATGCTCGCCTTCGCGGCGGTGATGGGCGGGGCGGCCGTGATCGCCACGACCAGCCAGGGGATCCGCGAGGCCCGGCCGGTGGTCTCGGCGCGGAGTTAGTGCCTCCCGATCCCTCCTTGCGTCGATCCGTCGCCGATGGCTCCCCCGATGGTGGGTGCCGCGGTGTCGCCGCGAACCCTCAGAACGGCTGCGGGCAACAACAGTCGTCAGCTTTCGGCGACGCAAGGAGCGAAATGATCAGACGCAAGGGTCTGGCCAGGGTGTTGGCGGTGGCGGTCCTGGTCACGTCGGCCGTGCTGCCGGCGACCCAGGCCGCCGCGGCACCGCCGGCCCCAACCGCGGCACCGGGTACGGGAAACTGGGTCACCCTGATCACCGGTGACCGGGTCTTCGTACGCTCCGATGCCGGGCGTACCGACCTGACGGTGGAGCCCGCTCGCCGGTCGGAACCG
This sequence comes from Plantactinospora sp. GCM10030261, assembly GCF_042666615.1. Taxonomy (NCBI): domain Bacteria; kingdom Bacillati; phylum Actinomycetota; class Actinomycetes; order Micromonosporales; family Micromonosporaceae; genus Plantactinospora; species Plantactinospora sp. GCM10030261. The sequence continues at coordinate 15,180 of NZ_JBHTDD010000046.1, read as the reverse complement.
GTGTTCTTCCGGGAACTGACCCGGCGTGGCGACCGGTACCTGCTGCCCGCGGACGCGGCTGAACTGGTGCGGGCCGATGTCCTGGACTGGGAGTTGTTCAACGTGACCGGCCTGGTCCGGCAGGGCTACGACGACCGCCGTACCCCAAAAGCTCCGCTGCTGGTGCGGTACGCGGAGGGCGTGGCGAGTTCCCGCTCGGCGCCCGCCCCGGGGGCGAGCCTCCGCCGGGAACTGTCGGGACTGGACATGGCGGCCCTCGACGTGACGAAGTCCCGCGCGGCCGAGTTCTGGCGGGGACTGCGGGCCGGCACCCGGCAGTCGGGCGCCACGACCCGGTTGGCCGGTGGTGTGGAGCGAGTGTGGCTGAACGGCACGGTGCGGGCGAACCTGGAGCAGAGCGTGCCGCAGATCGGCGCGCCAGCCGCCTGGGCGAAGGGCCTGACGGGCACGGGTGAGACGGTGGCCGTCCTGGACACCGGCGTCGACACCGACCACCCCGACCTCGTCGGGAAGGTGGCGCGATCGAAGGACTTCTCCGGCAAGGGCAGCGTCGAGGACGGTCACGGACACGGCACCCACGTCGCCTCCACCATCGCCGGTTCGGGAGCCGCCTCGGGCGGCCGATACCGGGGGGTGGCGCCGGGCGCGAGCCTCGCAGTCGGCAAGGTGCTCAACGACGACGGTTACGCGTCCTTCGACGTGATCATTGAAGGCATGCGGTGGGCGGCGGCGGACGTCCGGGCCACCGTGGTGAACATGAGCCTGGGCGGCGACGCCACGGACGGCAACGACCCGGTGTCCGCGGTGGTCAACGAACTGACCCGCGACTACGGCACGCTGTTCGTCGCGAGTGCGGGCAACGACGGGGCCGACGAGACGGTGACCATCCCGGCCGCGGCCGACATGGCGCTGGCGGTGGGCAGCGTGAACAAGCACGACCAGCTCAGCCCGTTCTCCAGCCGGGGTCCCCGCCGTGGGGACGGGTCGGTGAAGCCGGAGGTGGCCGCTCCCGGTGAGGGAATCGTGGCGGCGCGGCCGGACGGTGTGCCGCCGAGCGGCACGCCGGTCGGCGACGCCTACCAGCAGTTGGATGGCACGTCGATGGCCGCGCCGCACGTGGCCGGTGCCGCGGCGCTGATCGCGCAGCAGCATCCGGACTGGACGGCGGAGCGGATCAAGTCGGCGTTGATGAGCACCGCGGCCGAGGTTGCCGGTGCGGGGCCGTTCGCGGTGGGCACCGGCCGGGTGGACGTGGCCCGGGCGACCGGCCAGCCGGTCACCGCGACCGGCAGCGTGTCCGCGTTCCTGCGGTGGCCGAACCTGGGTCAGGCCCAGAAGAACACGGTCACCTGGCACAACAGCGGGTCCGCGCCGGTGACCCTGGCCCTCACGACGACGCTCACCAGAGACGACGGGCAGCCGGCTCCGACCGGACTCCTCGGACTGTCGGCCACGTCGGTGACCGTTCCGGCGCGGGGAAGCGCCTCGGTGCAGGTGACGGCGACTGGTCGGGACGGTGCCGCCGGCACGTACGGCGGGACGCTGGTCGCCCGCGCCGCGGACGGCACGATCGGCACCCGGACCGCGCTGTCGGTGCGGCAGGAGGCGGAGGCGTACGACCTGACGGTCAACCTGATCAACCGGTCCGGAGCCATCCCGCCCGCGGCCGATTACGCGAGCGTGTCGATCATCAACCTTGATCGCGATGGAGTCTTCTACTGGGGTCCCCCGGGCACGGTACGGCTACCGGCCGGCCGTTACGCCATCCACGGCACCATCAAGACCCCGCGAGCCGGGCAGGATCCGTCGATCAGTTTCATCTCCCATCCGGAGCTGAAGATCGACCGGACCCGGGCGGTCACCCTCGACGCCCGGGACGGCAAGCCGGTGTCCGCCAATCCCGACAACCCTGATGCCCGGGGTGGCGGCTACATGGTCTCGGTGCACTCCATGGTCGCCGATTGCGGTTGTCCCCAGAACCTCCTCGGCGCCGTGGATCCCCGTTTCGACGAGACGTTCGCGGCGACCGTACCCGGCACCAGCTCGCCGAGCTTCGCCTTCGGGCAGGCCCGGAGGGCGACGGAGCCGACCGTGGAGCTGTTCGCCGACGGCCCGCAGCGGTTCGAGGTGGCGGTCGGCTGGCTGTTCGCCGCGACCATGCCGGCCGAGTCGCTCATCCTGCCCGCCGTGTACGGCGGCGGTGGCACACCCGAGGATCTGGCGACAATCGACGCCAAGGGCAAGCTGGTGGTGATCGAGGTCCCCGGCGACACTGGCGAGGACGAGCTACTCCGGCGGGCCACCGCCGTCAAGGAGGCCGGGGGTCGGCTGACGCTGATCACCCAGGTGGCCGAGGGCGCCGGCCCGCGCACCACCGGACAGCGGATGGCCGAGCCGGTGCCGGCGCTTGTCGGTTACGGCGAGACCGCTCGCCGGTTCGCCGACCTCGTCAAGGCCGGCGAAGCCACGGTGTCGTACGCCAGCCGCCCGGAGACCAAACTCCGCTACGAGTTGGCGTACGGGGTGCGGGGCAAGCTCACCTCGGCCCAGGTCCACAAGCCACGGACGCGGGATCTCGCCGCGGTACGGACCGCCTATCACGACAACGAACCGGAATCCGTGCGCAACTACCGGGCGGCGACCCCGTTCTTCGGCACCTCCCTGGACGCCGGTTGGTCACATCCGGTGCGGGTCCCGCAGGAACGCACCGAGTACTTCACCCCCGGGACCTGGGAGTTGGAGAGCAGCGGCAGGCACGGCGCCGCGGACTCGCTGCGCGACACGCGCCAGCTTGTGGCCGGCCGTGAGCACCGGATCGTGTGGAACAAGGCGGTCGCCGGACCGACCTTCCGCGGCGCCACCGGCACCTTCGACGGACCGAGGCCGTGGGCCTGGCGCAAGAACGGCGCGATCGACGTGATCCTGCCGATGTACGGTGACGCCGCCGGCCGGGCCCGGGTGCCGTTTCCCGGTGACGGCACGGACACCGGCTCGATCGGCCTCTACCGGAACGGGACGCTGGTGCGGACCGAGCCGAGGCCCGACGCCGCCCGGTTCGACGTACCCGACGACGCGGCGACGTACCGGCTGGTCGCGACCACCGGCCGGGCGGTCGACTGGTGGCCGCTGTCGACCGAGGTGTCCGCCGCGTGGACCTTCCGCTCCTCGGCGGCCCAGGAGGCGGCCGTCCTACCACTGCTGACGGCCCGGTTCGACCCGGCGGTGACGCTGCGGAACCAGGCTCCCGCCGGTCAGTTCGCCTTCCCGGCCCACGTCGAACGGCAGGGCACCGACGAGGTGGCCGTCGCCTCGTTCGCCGTGGACGTCTCCTACGACGACGGGACGACCTGGCGGCCAGCGGCCGTCGCCCGGGACGGTGACCGCTGGACCGTCCGGGTCACGAACCCGGCGAAGGGTTACGCGTCGCTGCGGGCCAGGGCCACCGACACCGACGGCAACACCGTCGAGCAGACCGTGCTGCGCGCGTACCAGATCGGCGGCTAGGCCCTCAACGGGGACGACGGCACCGTACAGGTGAAGAAGGGGACCATCCAGCGGCTCGTGGTCACCAACGTCGAGATCGTCGACCGGCCGAGTCCGAACGGCTGACCCGGTCGTCGCCGGCCCCGGTAGCTCGTCGCTGGGGCCGGCCCCGACCGGTCGGGGATCGGACCGGGGTCAGCTCCGCCGCCCCTCGACACTCCCCCTAGACGTAGAAGGCGGTGAACGGCGCCCAGGGCAGATTGCGGGCCACCGTGAAGACCGCCCAGGCGGCCAGCCCGAAGCCGAGGGCCCGCGGGGTGATCCGCAGCTTGGGCAGTTGCCGGCCCCACACCCGCTCCACCGCCCACGCGACATAGAGGTAGATCAGGAACGGCAACACGAACACCCAGACCAGGTGGTGCCGGGCCGCCGCCGGCAGGTCGCCGTGCAACAGATACCACATCGCCCGGGTGCCGCCGCAGCCCGGACAGTCCAAGCCGGTGGTCAACTTGAGCAGGCAGGTGGGGGCGGCGTCGGGCGCGCTGACCGTCGGGTTGCTCAGCAGGGTGTAGCCCATCGCCGCACCGATACAACCGAGCGCGGCCAGCGGCACCACCCAGCGCGGTGCTCGGGCGTGCATCCGCAGCACCAACCGGGTCAGCCGGTCCCGCTCCGCCTGCTGTGCGGGGTGACCGGGCGCGGCGAAATGGGGGTGGCCGGGCGCGGCGTAATGGGGGTGGCCCGCGCCGGGCACGGCGTGTCCGGGACCGCCGGCTTCGAACGCGGTGTGCTCGGGAGCGGCGCGCTCGGGCCCGGTCGGGTCGGCGACGGGATGCGCGAGAGCCTCGCCCGGACCGGTGTCATGGCCGATCGACTGTCCCACGTTCGCCATCTCCCCCTCACCTCGCAAACCCGGCTCACTCCGCGCGCTCACGGTCACCCTCTCGCTCGCTACCGCAGGGCTCGCAAAACCAGCTCGCGCTCACGGTACACCGGCGGCGCGGGTCAGTGCGGCCGCCAGGGGTGCCGCGAGATCACCGCGTACCGGCGGCGCGACCGCGCTCAGGCCCAGCCAACCGGCCAGCCGGTGCAGCTCGGCGGCGAGCGCCTCCGCCGTCTCCCCCGGATCGACCCCCGGCTCCGCCCAGGCCGCCGGCACCAGCAGGACTCCCACCTTGCGGTCGGCCTTGAGATCGACCCGGGCCACGAACCGGTCCCCGTGCAGGAACGGCAGCACGTAGTAGCCGTACACCCGGCGCGGCGCCGGAACGTAGATCTCGATCCGGTAGCTGAAGTCGAACAGCCGCTCGGCGCGGGCCCGTTCCCAGACCAGCGGATCGAACGGGCTCACCAGTGTGCTGGCCCGGATCCACCGGGGCAGCCGCGCCTCCGCGTGCAGGTAGGCCGGCATCCGCCAGCCCCGCACCCGCACCGGACGCAGTTCCCCCGCCTCGACCAGGTCGGCGATCGCGGGCCGGACGACCTCCGCCGGCAACCGGAAGTAGTCGCGCAGCTCGGGCTCCGCGGCCACCCCCAGCGACCGCGCCGCCCCGGCCACCAGCCTCCGGTACGCCTCGGTGTCGCTCGGGGTGGGCGCCGCCAGCACCGCCGCCGGCAATACCCGCTCCGGTACGTCGTACAGCCTGGCGAAGGAGCTGGTACGCCCCGCCGCCGTCACCTCCCCCGCCCAGAACAGGTACTCGAGGGCCCGTTTGACCACCGACCAGTTCCAGCCCCAGTTGCCGGTCACCCGGGGAACGTCGTGCTCGATCTCGGCGGCCGTCAGCGGACCCCGGGCGGCCACCTCCTCGCGTACCCAGTTCACCAGGTCCGGCTGCTCCACGGCGATCGTGCGCATCCATCCCCAGGCATGGGTGCGAGCCTTGGCCATCCGCCAGCGCAACGCCGGGTGCAGCTCGACCGGCACCAGCGACGCCTCGTGCGCCCAGTATTCGAAAAGGTCTCGGGGTGCCCGGTAGGCGGCCCGATCGAGCAACTCTGTCGGATAGGGCCCGAGCCGGCTGTACATCGGCAGGTAGTGCGCCCGCTGGAGCACGTTCACCGAGTCGACCTGGAGCACGCCGGTGCGGCCGAGCACCCGGCGCAGGTGCCGGCGCGTCGGCACGCCGGTCGGCGCGGGATCGGCGAAGCCCTGGGCGGCCAGCGCGATCCGGCGCACCTGCGCGGGGGAAAATTCCTCGATTACGGCCATCGACCAGCACGCTAACCGATCCCCCCGACCCTTTCCCTCGCGATCTTGCACTTCCGGCTCCCCCGGAACGGTCGAATTGGCGCGTATCGCCAACCCGACATGCAAGATCGCGGGGAAGGGTGGGGTGGGGGCGCGCCGGGAGGAATGGGCTGGACCTGGGGCGGGCGGGACGGCTACAACGGGACGGGTGGTGACGATCCGCCGGGAGACCCCGGACGACGCGGCGGCCATCGCCGCGACGCATGTGCGCGCGTGGCAGACCGGCTACGCCGGAATCATCCCCGACGAGACGCTCAACCTGCTCAACCCGGCGGCGTGGGCGCAGCGCCGACGGGACTTGGGCACCGCGGCGGCCGACCATCCGTTCACCACCCTCGTCGTCGAGGACGGCCCAGCCGTCGCCGGATTCGTCACGTTCGGGCCGTACCGCATCGATCAGGACCGGGACCGGCTCGACCCGGCGTACGCCGAGATCCTGGGTCTCTACGTCGAACCGTCACGCTGGGGCAACGGCACCGGGCGGGCCCTGTTCGCCGCGGCGCGGGCGGCGCTGGCCGAGCGCGGCTGGACGGAGCTGCGGCTGTGGGTGCTGGAGGACAACCGGCGGGCCCGAGCGTTCTACGAGAGGGCGGGGATGGTCGCGGACGGCGAACGCTCCCGCTACGAAATCAAGCGCTCCGGAGGCCGTTCCCCGCTGGGGCTGGCGGAGATCCGATACACCGGCCGGCTCGGCTGACGCGGACCGGTCCCGCACGGGCAGGCCCACGAGCAGGGCCAGGCTGGCCCAGACATACGCGTTGCTGCCCAGGAACCCGGTGACACCGCTCGCGCCGTCCTCCCACCACCAGACCAGCCGGCTGCACAGCAAGAGATAAACCACCGCCGCGAAGACCAGCAGGATCCGCCGCCGGCGCCGTTCCGGCGTGCGCACCGCGTTGTCGACAAGCAGCACGATCGCCGGCAGCAGCCAGACCAGGTGGTGAACCCAGGTGACCGGGCTCACCAGACACTGGACCACACCGGTCAGGGCCAGGCCGGTCGCCTCGTCGCCGGCGGCCACCGCGGTGCGCGACCGCCACGCCCAGACCACCAGGGTCACCAGCACCAGCAGCAGCCAGGCCGGGGTGCTCGGTTCGAGCGGGTTCAACCGGGCCACCATGCCCTGCAGGGACTGGTTGGAGATGAAGGCCAGCGAACCAACCCGGTCGGTGTTCCACAGCGCCTCGGTCCAGAACGCCCGGGAAGCATCCGGAGCGACGGCACCGGCGAGGACGGTGGCGACCGCGGCGGTGCCGGACGCCACGAACGCCGCCCGCCAGCGTCGAGTGACCAGCAGATAGACGATGAAGATGCCGGGCGTCAGCTTGATCGCGGTGGCCAGCCCGATGCCCACGCCGGCCCACCGCCGCCACCCGGCGGGCACCGTCGGGCCGGTCGGCGTCCGTTCCGCGATGGAGCCGCCGTCCGCTCGCGACTGCGAGGCTCGCAAACCCGGCTCACTCCTCGCGCTCGCCAGCAACAGGAGGTCGGCCGCCACCAGCCCGAGCAACAACATGTTCACCTGGCCGAAGGTGACCGTCTCCCGCATCGGCTCGTACGCGATCACCAGGGCCGCGGCCACCGCGACGGCGAACCAACCGGTCCAGCCCGCCCGCCGGGCCAGCGGGCCGACCAGCCAGACCAGCAGGAGGAGCGTGACCAGCACGGTGGCCAGCACGCTGAGCACGATCACCACATGCCACGGCAGGTACGCCATCGGCAGCATGGTGAGGGCGGCGAACGGCGGATAGGTGAAGCCGTACGTGCTGTTGGGCTTGAGGAAGTCGTAGATCTGGCCACCGTCGCGGACCCAGTAACGGATCGCGCCGGAATAGACCTTGAGGTCGAAGAAGCCGTGTCGTTCCGAAACGACGGCGGCGAACACCGTGGTGATCACGGCGAGCCCGAGCACGATCGCGACCTGGCGCCGGCGCCCGGACAGCGGCCCGGCCGATCCGGGTCGGCGGACCCCCTGCGCCATCGTCGCTCCCCTCGCGTCCGTACGCTCACCAGTCATGGCTCTCGGGTACGTCCGCCCGGCGCGTCCATCCGACGCCGGCGAGATCGCACGCATCCAGCTCGCGACCTGGCGGGTCGCCTATCGCCGGCTGTTGCCGAGGCACGTGCTCGACGAGCTGGACGAGGCGTTTCTGACCGAGCGGTGGCGCGCCGCGGTCGAAGCGCCCCCGTCGGACCGGCACCGCGTTCTGGTAGCCGTCGAGCAGGCCGAACAATCGTATCTGGTGGGATTTGCCGCATCCGGCCCGGCCGACGAACAGGCCCTCGCCCCCAACGAACCGGCTGACGGGCTGGGCAGCGGCATGGCGGCGGTGACCGATCTGCTGGTCGAGCCACGGTGGGGCCGGCGCGGGCACGGCAGCCGGCTGCTCGCCGCGACCGTGGACCTGTGGCGCGGCGACGGCCTGACCTCGGCAGTGGCCTGGGTGTTCGACGGTGACCAGGCGACCCGGAAGTTCCTCACCAGCGCCGGCTGGGAGCCCGACGGCGCCGGCCGCGCGCTCGACGTGGACGACATGCTGGTCCCCCAGGTTCGGCTGCACGTGACGGTGCCGACCGAGGCACCGGAAACCGAGGCGCCGCAGACCGAATCGCCGGCCGAGGCACCGCAGAGCGAACCACCGGCCGAGGCACCGGAAAACGAGCCGCCGGCCGACCGGTAGCCGTCCGACAGCGGGACGCCACTCATCACGGGCCGAGCCGTTACCGGTCCGCGACGGTCCGGCGGGGACCGGCGGCGGTGCGACCGCCGGTCCCCGACCGGTCAGCCCTTGTCGGCGCCCTCGTTAGCGCCCCGGACGAAGTACCGCTGGAAGATCACGAAGATCACCGCGACCGGGATGGTGGCGAGCAGCGCCGCGCCGAGCTTGAGCGGATACTGCGTACCCTGGCCGAGTGAGCCGCTGACCAGGTCGGCGAGCCCGCGCGGCAGGGTGAACAGGTCCGGATCCTGCACCGCCACCAGGGAGTGCGGGAACTCGTTCCAGGAGCCCTGGAAGGCCAGGATGGTGACCGTGATCAGGGCTGGCCGGGCCATCGGCAGCACCACCGACCAGTAGGTCCGGAAGACGCCAGCCCCGTCGATCCTCGCCGCCTCCTCGACGCTTACCGGGACCGACTCGAAGAACTGCTTCATGATGAACACCTGCGCCGCGTCGACAAGCAGCGGCAGGATCAGCCCGGTGTAGCTGTTGTAGATGCCGAGCTGGTTGAGCACCAGGAACTTCGGGATCAGCAGCACCACACCGGGCACCGCAATCACCGCGATGACGCCGGCGAAGACCGCGGACCGGCCCCGGAACCGCAGCCGCGCCAGGGCGTAGCCGGCCAGCGAGGCGAGGAACACCCGACCGATCGTGACGATGATCGTCACCAGCAGCGAATTGCCCATCCAGAGCGGGAAGTTCGTGCCCGCGAAGATCTTCTCGAAGCTGGTGAGGTCGACCGGACCGGGGAACGGCGAGAGCGGGTTCGCCGCCGCGTCCGATTCGGTCTTGAAGGAGTTGCCGATCTGGATGACGAACGGGTAGAGGAACACCAACCCGAAGAAGACCAGGATGGCGTACCCGACGAAGGTGTTGACAAGCCCGCGCGGCCGCCGCCGGCCGTGGTCCGGCGCTGATGGCGGGCTCTGCGTCCGCGGTGGATCGGTGGCGATGGCCATGTCAGGACCTCCCCGCGCCCGGCCGGGCGCCGCGCCGCCACCACCGCGAGCGCGGCTCGTCCCGGTCACGCATGACCCGACGCTGGAGCAGGGTGAGCCCGATGATGATCAGGAACAGAATGAACGAGATCGCCGCGCCGGTGCCGTAGTCGAAGTCCCGGAACGCGGTGCGGTACGACAGGTAAGCCGGGGTGAGGGTGGTCTTCGCCGGGTCACCCTGGCTCATCACGTAGATCTGGTCGAAGACCTGCCAGGTGCCGATCAGCCCGAGTGTCAGCACCAGGAACATCGTGGGTTTGATCATCGGCAGGGTGACGTAGCGCAGTCGTTGCCACCGGGAGGCGCCGTCCAGCGTGCTGGCCTCGTCCAGCGCCACCGGCACGTTCTGCAACGCGGCCAGGAACATCAGCATGAACGTGCCGGAGGTCGTCCACACCACCAGGGCAATTATCGCGCACATCGCCACGCTCGGCCCGGACAGCCACTCCCACCAGGTCAGGCCGAACGGCCCACCGCCGGCCAGCGCGGCCGGCGCGGTGTCCACGCCGAACACTCCGAGCAGCAGGTGCAGCAGTCCACGGGCGTCGGCGAACCACTGCGGGCCCTTGATACCGACCATCGACAGCAGACCATTGACCGCGCCGCTGTTGGCGAACATGAACAGGAAGACCACGCTGATCGCCACCGAGCTGGTGACCGAGGGAAAGTAGAAGGCGGTACGGAAGAACGACTTGCCGCGCAGCATCCGGTTGTTGACCACGAGGGCCAAGCCGAGGGCGAGCACGGTCTGCAGCGGAACGACGAGGGCGACGTAGTAGATGTTGTTGCGGATGGCGGTCATGAAGTCCCGCCGGGCGAGCCCGTCCTCGGTGAACAACTTCGTGTAGTTCTCGGCGCCGACGAACGGCACCTCGCTGGTGAACGGGCTGCCCTGACCATTCCAGCCGGTCAGGCTCACCCAGAGCGCCATCAGGATCGGCAGCACCAGGAACAGGCCGAGAATCAGGATCACCGGGGCCACGAACAGCCATCCGGCGACCTGCTCGTTGCGCCGGACGCCGCGGCCGAACCCGGTCGGTCTGCCGGGGCGGCGCTGCCCGTTGCGGTCCGCCCCGCCTTGAGCGGGTAACACGTCGATTGCCATGGATCACCCTTCGCGGGTTGAGGAAGGGCCCTTCTTTCGCTTACCGGAAGCGGCCCCTCCTCACACCGGTTCAGCCCTTGAGGGCGGCTTCCATGTTCTTCTGCATCCGGGCCAGCAGGTCCTTGGGATCACCCGAGGGCAGGCCGGTGATTCCGGTGTCGAAGTCGGACAGCACGCTGTCCATCTTGGGGGCGTTCACCGGGCCCTGGGCGTAGTCGGCGCCGTCGAGGAACGGCTTGTCCGCCGGGAACGCCTGGCTGTACTGGTCGCGCACCGACTGCCGGGACGGCATCACGCCGAACGCCTTGGCGAACTCCATCTGCTGGTCACCGGCGGTCATCGCTTCGACGAACTTGATCGCCTGGTCCTTGTGCTTGCTCTTGGCGGCGATGCCCCAGCACTGGGTGAAGGACAGGGTTCCCTCGCCCTTCGGGCCGGCGGGCAGCGGGTGGACGGTGTACTTGACGTTCGGGAAGTCGGTCTGCAGCGCGCCCTTGATCCAGTTGCCCTCGATGACCATCGCCGTCGAACCCTTGCCGAACGCCTCCCCGGGCCAGCCGGCGTCGAGTTGCTTCGGGTACTGGGCGAGGCCCGAGGTGAGCAGCGACTTGACGTACTGGAGTGCCTGCAGGTTCTCCGGGCTGTCCGCCGTCGCCTGCTTGCCGTCCTCACTGATCAGCCAGCCGCCGGCCTGCACCATGAAGGCACCGACCCGGTCACGGGTGTCGCCGAGCGCCAGCGGGGTGATCCCCTTGGCCTTGAGCTTCTGCGCCGCCGCGGTCAGCGTCTCCCAGTTGGTCGGAATGTCGGCGTCGGTGAGGCCGGCCTTCTGCCACAGGTCCGTGTTGATCTGGAGGGCGAGGGTGGAGAAGTCCTTCGGCGCGCAGTACAGCTTGCCCTCGTATGTGAACGCCTGCCGCAGGCTCTCGTAGAAGTCGTCCGGGTTGCTCACCTTGTCGCCGTACGGCTCCAGGGCGCCCACGGAGGCGTAGTCGGCGAACCGGGCCGCGTCGAGATAGAACACGTCGGGCGGGGTACCCCCGGCGAGAGACTGACCCAGTTGCTGGGTGAGGTCCTGCGCCGGGGTGACGGTTGCCTGGTTGCCCGACGAACTGGCCCACTTGGCGGCGGCGTCCTGCACGGCCTTGGTCTCCGCGGCCCCGGACGAGCCGATCAGGATCTGCAGCGAGGCCGGCCCGCTCTCCTGGCCGGTGTCGCTCTTGTCGTCGTCGAAGCCACTGCCGCAGGCGGCGGTGCCGAGCAGCACCGCCGCGGCCAGGCCGGCCACGGCTGTCCGGGGGAGGAACCTCGTCACTGACATGTCGTTCTCCTGGTGGGGGATGGTTGGGTCAGGCCGTCTGGCGCAGAACCAGTGACGGCTGGAGCAGCACATGGGCCGGCGTGGCCGCACGGCTACCGTCGAGCACGGTGGTGAGGAGGCGCACGCAGTGCGCCGCCGCCTGGGGGAGCGGCTGACTGACGCTGGTCAGCCCCACCGCCCGGGCGACCGGGGTGTCGTCGAAACCGGTCACCGCGACGGCCCGGTCCAGGGTGCGGACCGCCTGCAGTGCCCCGAGGGCCAGCGAGTCGCTGGCGCAGACCAGAGCGGTCGGCGGGTCGGCCGCCCGGAGCAGGTCCCGGGCGACGGCCTCGCCGTCCTCGATGCCGTCCGGGGTCTGCCGGTCGAGGTCGGGAGGGGGTTCGATGCCCGCTTCCCGCAGCGCGGTCAGCCAACCGACTCGGCGGTCGTCACCTACACCCGATCCGGCCGGCCAGCCGAGGTAGCCGATCCGCCGATGACCGGTGGCGAGCAACCGGCGGGTGGCCTGGGCCGTGCCCGACGCACCGTCTACGTCCACCCAGCAGTACCGCTCGGGGCTGTCCCACGGTCGGCCGAAGGTCACGAACGGCACGTCCCGCTCGGTCAGCCAGGCGGTCCGTGCGTCGCCGTGGTCGGTGCCGGTCAGCACGAAGGCGTCCAGGTCGTACGCGGCGAGCAGGTCGTCGAAGGCGCCGATCTCCGAGGTGTCGTCGGTCGCGGTGTAGAGCATCAGGCGGTAGCCGGCGACCTCCGCGCTCTCGGTGAGCCCGTGCAGGAACCGGTCCAGCACTGACCCGTTGATCCCGTCGCGGGTCGGCTCGATCCGCACGGCGATGAGCCGGGACCGACCCGTACGCATCTGCCGGGCGGCTTGGTTCGCGCGGTAGCCAAGGGCCGTGATGGCCGCCTGCACCCGGTCCCGGGTCTCCTGCCGTACCAGGTGTGGGCTGTTGATGACGTTGGACACCGTCTGCCGACTGACCCGAGCCTGCCGGGCCACGGTCGCGATGGTGACCTTCTCCGCCATCGAAACCCCCTCTGCTCTTGAACGTTCAAACCAGGGTGCGGCATCATTGGATCGTTCAAGTCCCTGGAATGGTTCGCACTTTGCACCGACCGGAACGTTCTGTCAAGACTTCCGTTCCCGGACCCGTTCCCCCAGACGCGTCAGGAGCCCCCGTGCCACAGCGCCTCCTTCAGCCCCTCCTGCACGACCTCGTCAGCGTGGTCCTCGCCCCGACCAGTTCATTGAGCGACCCCGCCGGTCAGATCCGGTCCGGCGCGGGCGTGCAGGGCGTGTTCCACGCCGACGCGCGGGTGCTGTCCCGGGCGGAACTCCTCGTCGACGACCGCGAAACGGAGACCATCGGCCACGCCGCGACCGGACCGCACGAGGTACGGTTCGTCGGCCTGGCCCGGTGGCTCGGCGACGACATGCCGGACCCGACGGTCCGCATCGACCGGATACGCACGCTCGTGCCCGGCGGATTGACTGAGGAGATCCAGGTCGTCTCCACCGCCAGTGTCCCGGTCCGCGCCCGGATCACCCTCGACCTGGCCACCGACCTTGCCCCCATCGAATTGGTCAAGTCCGGCGGCCGGACCGACCCGCTGCCGGCCAAGGTCCACGCCGGCGAACTCACCTGGTCGGCCGACGACGTCACCGTCACCGTCACCGGCGACGGCGGGAGCGACGGCGCCACCGCCGAGGCCGATCCCGACCGGTTGACGTGGGCCGTCGACCTGTCGCCCGGTGGGCGTACCACCCTGCGGTGGAGCCTGCGCGCCGACGACTCCGCCGCGGTCGTGGTGCACGTGCCCGGCGAACCCGCCTGGGCACGGCCGGCGGTGACCGCCGGTGACCACCGGCTGGTCCGCCTGCTCGACCGGTCCCTGGCCGACCTGCGCGGACTCCGGCTGGCCGAGGCCGCCCGGCCGGACGAGGTCTTCCTCGGCGCCGGCGTGCCCTGGTTCCTCACCCTGTTCGGGCGGGACAGCATGTGGGCCGCCCGGATGATGCTGCCGCTCGGCACCGAACTGGCTGCCAGCACGTTGCGGGTGCTCGCCCGGCGGCAGGGCGAGCGGGTCGACCCGCAATCCGGCGAGGCGCCCGGCAAGATCCTGCACGAACTGCGTCGCCACGAGTCCACCCACGTCGATGGCGGCCTCCACCTTCCCGCCGCCTACTACGGCAGCGTGGACGGGACCCTGCTCTGGGTGACCCTGCTGCACGACGCCTGGCGCTGGGGCATGCCGACCGAGGAGGTGGCCGAGTTGCTCCCGCATCTGGAGTCGGCGCTGCGCTGGCTCGGCGAGCACGCCGACCCGGACGGCGACGGCTTCGTCGAATACGTCGACACCAGCGGACGAGGGCTCGCCAACCAGGGCTGGAAGGACTCCGGCGACGCGGTCCGGTTCCGCGACGGCAGCCAGGGCCGGTCACCGATCGCGCTCGTCGAGGTGCAGGGGTACGCCCACCAGGCCGCGCTCGCCGGGGCGGCACTGCTCGACGCGTTCGGCCGGCCGGGCGCCCAACGGTGGCGCGACTACGCCGGCGACCTGGCCGTCCGGTTCCGGGATCGGTTCTGGGTGGACGGCCCCCAGGGTCCCCACCCGGCTCTGGCGCTGGACGGCGACAAGCGTGCGGTGGACTCGTTGACCAGCAACATCGGCCACCTGCTCGGCACCGGCCTGCTGTCCGACGCGGAGGAGGCGCGGGTGGCGGCGGTGCTCGCCACCCCCGAGATGACCGGCGGCTTCGGCATTCGCACGATGTCCGGCTCCGACACCGGGTTCAGCCCACTGTCATACCACTGCGGTTCGATCTGGTCGCACGACACCGCAATCGTGCTGGCTGGGCTGGCCGCCGCCGGGTTCGACGAGGCCGCCGCCGAGCTCGCCGACGGGTTGCTGACCGCCGCCGAGTCGCTGAACTGGCGGCTGCCCGAACTCTACAGCGGCGACGACCGCACACTCCTCGGCCGACCCGTCCCCTATCCGGCCGCCTGCGTACCGCAAGCCTGGTCGGCCGCCGCTGCCGTCACCGTCCTGCACCAGGCGATCGGCCTGCGACCAGACGTACCGGCCGGCCGGGTGCACCTCCGGCCGATGGCGGGTACGCCGTTCGGCCCGATCACCGCGCGCGGCCTGCGGATCGCCGGGGCGCAGGTCGACGTCACCGTCGACGCCACCGGGCGGGCCGAGTTGACCGGACTGCCGCACGGACTGGAACTGGTCACCGGCCCGGCGATCCCGGCGCAACGCCCACCCTCCCCCCACACCCCCTCCCCCGCCACCCC
>NZ_JBHTDD010000045.1:0-38251 GCF_042666615.1 Plantactinospora sp. GCM10030261 | reverse complement strand
CTACGCTGGCCACGAGGTCTCCGTGCAGATGGTTGTCTTGGTCGATAACCCATCTACCGGAGACCTCGCCGTATACCGATCACCGACACGCCCGACCAGTCAACCCGACCCGTCACCCGACTACTTTTGACACACGGCCTAGGCCGGTCTCGGGGCGCGACCACCCAGCGCCGTAGTGATCTCGGTGGTCGCCTCGATCAGGGCCGGCAGGTGCCCGTCGAGTTCCTCGGTGGACAGCCGGCTGGTGGGCACCGAGACGCTCACCGCCGCCACGATGTCCGCGTCGGGGCCGAAGACCGGCGCGGCGACGCAGTGGATGCTGCCCTCGTGTTCCTGCTCGTCCCGTCCCCAGCCGCGGTCCCGGATCTCCCGAGCGGCGGCCAGCAGCCCCGCCTTCGTCGTGATCGTGTTGTCGGTGAACCGGCGCAGGTCCATCTCGGGCCACTCCTCGACCGGCGTGTACGCCAGGAGCACCTTGCCCACCCCGGTGCAGTAGATCGGCGCCCGCGCGCCGACCCGCGAGTACATCCGGACCGGATGCGAACTCTCCACCTTGTCCATGTAGATCACCGCGGCACCGTCCCGGACCGCGAGGTGCACCGTCTCCCCGGTCAGGGAGCCCAGCCGCTTCAACGGCTTCGCGGCGACCTGGCGCAGGTCCAGGCTCTCCAGCAGGGACCCGGACAGCTCCACGATCCGCAACCCCAGCGCGAAGTCCGGGGCCTCGCCCTCGCGACGTACGTACCGGTACCGCTCCAGCGTCTGCAGCAGCCGCAACGCGGTCGACTTGTGTACGCCCAGCTTGTCGGCGAGGGGCCCCAACCGCATGGGGCCGGCACCGAGCTCGTCAAGGAGCTGCAGTGCGCGCTCGACACTCTGCGCCATCCTGACTCCCACCTGTTGTCTTCAGCGAGCCAAAGTTAGCACTCTCAATCCCGTTCCCAGGGGCGGGGAACCCGCTGGAAGCACCGCTCGACACGCCGTCGCCCTCACCCGGTGACCGGCACCCCGGTCGCGTGGTGGGTGAGGGCCGACCAGCGGCCGTCACGGCGGATCCACACGGCGGTGAACCGGGTCTCCGGCATGCCGGGCGGCGCCAGCAACTCCGGTACGGCGTACCGGCCGTGCACGATAACGACGGGGTCGAACCGGCGCACGGTCAGTTCGAGGAGCCGGTTCGGTGGCGTGTCGGCCGGCAACGGCGCGATGTACTCCAGGTACTCCCGCTTGCCGCGTACCTCGCCGGTCACGTTCGTGTAGTGCCAGTCGTCGGCGAGGGTCCGTTCGAAGAACGCCGCGTCGTTGCCGGGCAGCGCGGCGAACCAGTCGCGGTACAGCCCTTCCAACTCGGCGCGGACGTCCTCCGGCGGGGTTCCCGCCGGGTCACCGTCGGTCATCTGCTTACCGCCCGTCGTGTCGTGGCGCCCGCCGGGTCCGGTTGCGCCGGTCATGTGGATTCCCGCTTCGACCAGGAGTCGAGCGCGACGGCGGCGAGGATCACCGCGCCCTGGAACACCTGCTGCCAGATCGGGTTCACGTTGAGCAGGTTGAACCCGTTGCCGACCAGGGTGACAAGCAGTACGCCGAAGACCGTGCGCCAGACCGCGCCCTCTCCGCCGTTGATGCTGGTGCCGCCGATGACGATGGCGGCGATCGCGTTGATCTCCATGCCGAGCCCGGCGTCCGCCTGGCCGGTGGAGACCCGGGAGGCCACGAGCACGCCGGCGCAGGCCGCCGCCAGTCCGCTGATCATGAACGCGATGGTGCGGATCCGGTTGACCCGTACCCCGGACAGGTTGGCCGCCTCGGGGTTGCCGCCGGTCGCGTAGACGTACCGGCCGAACGCGGTCCGGCTGAGCAGGAACCAGCACGCCGCGACTATCCCGATGAAGACGAACACGACGTACTTGACCCCGAACAGGTCTCCCCGGCCGAGCTGCGAGAAACCGGGATCGGTGACCCGTACCAGTGCGCCGCCAGTGATCACCAGGGCCAGGCCCCGGATCATGATGCCGGTGGCGAGCGTCGTGATGATCGCGTTGACCCGCCCGACAGTGCTGATGAGACCGTTGATCAGACCGAACACGATGCCCACGGTGGCGCCCACCGCCACCGCGCCGGCGGTGCCGATCGACGGGGCCGCCTGCGCCGCGATGACGCCGGAGATGGCGAAGATGGCGCCGGTCGACAGGTCCAGCCCGCCGGCGATCAGCACCAGGGTGCCGGCCGCCGCGATCATGCCCACGATGGCCGACTGGTCCAGCAGGTTGAGCATGTTGCGGGGGGTCAGGAAGACCGGACTGGCGATGGACAGGTAGACGAAAATCAGCAGCACCGCGATCGGGATGCCGAAGTCGCGCAACCGGTCCAGTTTCAGCCGCCGTTGGGCGGGGTCGGCGGACGCGTTGGTGGGTGACCCGGTGGTCGACGTGACCGACAACTCATGCCTCCTGCGGCGTGTCGTGGTGGGTGCCGAAGGCGGCCCGGAGGATGGCGTCCTGGTCGGCCTGGGCGTGTTCGAACTCGGCGACGAGCCTGCCGTGGCGCATCACAAGCACCCGGTCGGACAGGCCGAGGATCTCCTCGATCTCGGACGAGATCAGGAGCACCGCCATCCCGTCCGCGGCCAGCGAATGGATGATGCGATAGATGGCGTGCTTGGCGCCGATGTCGACGCCGCGGGTCGGCTCGTCGATGATGAAGACCTTCGGCGGACGAAGCAGCCACTTCGCGAACATCGCCTTCTGCTGGTTGCCGCCGGACAGCTTGGTGATCCGGGTATGGCTCCCCGCCCCGCGCACGTCGAGCCGCCGCACCACGTCCCGGGTCTCGGTCTCCTCCCGGCCGCTGTCGATCACTCCCAGCCGGCTGAGCCCGGTCAGGTGCGGCAGCGCCACGTTCTCGCCGAGCGAGCGGCGCATCAGCAGGCCCTGCTCCTTGCGGGACTCCGGCAACATGACCAGCCCGGCCTGGATGGCCTCGCGCGGTGAGCGACCGCGCAACGCCCGCCCGGCCACTTCCACCCGGCCCTGGCCGCGCCGGTCGGCCCCGAATACGGCCCGTGCCACCTCGGACCGGCCGCTGCCGACCAGCCCGGCGATGCCGAGGATCTCCCCGGCCCGTACCTCGAACTCGATGTCCGCGAAGTCGGGTGGGCGGCTCAGGTCGCGTACCGACAGGGCCACCTCGCCCGGCTCGCCGCGCTCGGCGCGGTCCGGGAAGCTCAGGTCGCTGGGGCCGCCAAGCATGGCGGAAACGAGGGTGTGCGGGGTCTGCTCCGCCGCCGGGGCGGTGACGACGTGCGTCCCGTCGCGCAGCACGGTCACGTCGTCGGCGATGGCCAGCACCTCCTCCAGGAAGTGCGACACGTAAACGATCGTGGTGCCGTCGGCGCGCAGCCCGCGGACGACCTCAAGCAGGCGTTCCGACTCGTCCGCGGTGAGCGCGGCGGTCGGCTCGTCCATGATGACCAGCCGGGCGTCGCGGGCCAGTGCCCGCAGGATCTCCACCTTCTGCTGCTCGGCGGTGCGCATCCGGCCGACCACCGCGTTGGGCGCAAGACTCAGCCCGGAACTCGCGGTCAGTTCGTCGTAGCGCTGCCGCATTGCCCGTCGGTCGAGTTGCCCCCACCGCCGGGATTCGATCCCGAGGAAGACGTTCTCCAGGACGGTACGGCCCGGCTCCAGGGAAAGTTCCTGGGCGATGATGGTGATGCCGTCGGCAAGGGCGGCCCGGGGCGAGCGGTACTGCACCGGGCGGCCGTCGACGAGGATCTCGCCGTCGTCCGGCTGGTCCAGCCCGCCGAGGATCCGGGCCAGCGTGGACTTGCCGGCGCCATTCTCGCCGACCAGCGCGTGCACCGTACCGGGCCGGATCGTCACGCTCACCGACGACAGCGCCTGAAGGCTGCCGAACCGGCGGCTTATTCGGGACAGTTCGACGTTCATCCGCTCATCTCCATGTCGGGCATCCGCTCGTCCTGGGTCACGGGCCGATCGCACCTGCCCGGACCGGATCGGCCGCGGGGCGTTCCGCCCCGCGGCCGGTCCGCGCGGTCAGCCCTCCCACTCGCAGGTGAAGCCCTCGATGTTCGCCTGCGACACGTACGGGTCACGGTCCAGGGTGTCGATGGGGTTGACGCCCTTGGGTTCCGCCAGATCGCCGCGTACGGCATCGATGGCGATCTCCATACCGACCCGTCCCTCGGTCTGCGGCAGATCGATCACAGTGGCGAACCAACGCCCCTCCTTGACCGCCTCGACGGCGGGGCAACTGCCGCCGGAGCTGACGATTCGCACCGAATCGGCCTTGCCGGCGTCCTTGACCGCCTGCTCGGCCCCGGCCGCCGCCTGGTCGCTGCTGATGGACAGCACGTTCAGGTCGGGATTGGCCTGCAACATGTTCTGCGCGATGCCGATCGCCGGACCGGCCACGTAGCCGTGTCCTGACTGGTACGACTTGAGCTGGATGGTCGGGTTCGTGCTGCCGAGGTTGTCCAGCAGCTTCTTGACCTCCTGCTCGAAGTCGAGCGACGGGTCGCCGGCCATGAAGCCCGCCTGGCAGGGTTCGATCCCCTTACACGCCTCGACGATGCCCTGGACCATCCGCTCGGCCCGGTCCTTGGGTGGGTTCACCACCGCCCCGGACTGGCCCTCGACCTGCGGCTCACTGGTCGTCGGGTCGCTGCCGAGGATGAGGTCGGTGGTGACCACCTTGACGTCCTGGGCGATCGCCTCCTCGACCGCGGGCACCAGTCCCACCGAGTCCAGCGGGATGATGATGAACGCGTCGAAGGTGCCCTGCGTGACGGCGTCCTGGACCTGCGAGAACTGCTTGGACGCGTCGAATCCCGTGTCGAACTTGGTGATCTCGGCACCCTTGGCGTCGGCCGCCTCCTGCATGCCCCGAAGGGTCGCCTCGACGTACGTGTTGGCCAGCGGCGCGAAGAAGGCGACGCGCACCTTCTGCTCACCGTCCGCGGTCGCCCCATCACCCCTGGCGCATCCCGTGGCCACGAGCGCGATGGTGGCCAGGAGCGCCAGCCATCGAACCCGCCGATCTTTAGCTCTGTGACTCCCGGTCATCGGCCCTACCTCCGGTCCAGCCCTATGCAGATAGTGCAACGGTGTTGCAGAATACGAGCGTGGCGCAGCTCACGCAACCTTTGAGGGAGGTCAGGTGCTGAACGACAGGGTCGCAGTGGTCACCGGAGCATCTCGCGGACTCGGTGCCGGAATCGCGCGGCGGTTCGCGCGCGACGGCGCGACGGTCTGCCTGGTGGCACGCGACGAAGCCCGGCTGAACCGGCTCGCCGAAGAGATCGAATCCAGCGGCGGCACGGCCCTCGCGGTGCGCTGCGACGTGACCTCCGCCGACGACGTACGCGCACTCGGCGAGACCGTCCTCGGCCGCCTCGGCCGGGTCGACATCCTGGTGAACAATGCTGGCGCGCTCGCCTTCGGCTCGTTCCTCGAGGAGAGCGACGAGCAGTGGCAGTGGATGCTCGACGCCAACCTCACAAGCGCCCGTGCCGTGACCCGGGCCTTCCTGCCATCCATGGTGGATATGGGGGCCGGCAAGGTGATATTCGTGTCGAGCAATGCGGCGAAGAAGGGCTTCCCCAACGACGCCGGCTATTCCGTGGCGAAGGCCGGCCTGATGGCCCTGACCAAGGTGCTGGCTGTCGAGTACGGCACCCGGGGCGTCGACGTGCACGCGATCCTGCCCGGACTCATCGCCGAGACCGACCTGGGCCGGTCGGTGGTCGAGGACCACGTGGAACGGTTCGCCGGCACCCTGGACGCCTTCTACGAGTGGGCGAACCCACTGTCGCCAAAGGGATTCCACCCGACCGTCGACTCCATCGTCGACGTGGTGGCGTTCCTGGCCACCCCGGCGGCCCAGGTCCTGCACGGTCAGTGTCTGACGGCAGACTACGGACTGACCCCGTACTGATCCCGCCGTCACTCTGACGAGAGGACATTCACATGACTGAACCCCTACCCACCGGTCCGGCAGGCTCGACGACCGAGGTGGTTGACCGGGTCCGCGAGACCGGTGCGGTGGCCATCCTCCGGCTGCGCGAGCACGGCAGCGACGTGGCGGTAGGGCAGGCCCTGCTGCGCGGCGGGCTCGTCGTCATGGAGGTGACGCTGGACCATCCGGACGGCGTCGACTCGCTCCGCCGGTTGGCGGCCGAACTGCCGGAGCCGGCGCTCGTCGGTGCCGGCACCGTGACCACCGTCGCCCAGGTGACGGCCGCGGCGGAGGCGGGCGCCCGATTCTGCGTCAGCCCGCACACCGACCCCGTCGTGATCGCGGCCGCCCTCGACGCGGGCCTGGAACCGCTCCCCGGAGCCGCCACGCCCACCGAGGTGGCCGCCGCTCGCGCGGCCGGCGCTCGCCTGATCAAGCTCTTCCCGGCGGGACCGCTCGGCCTCGGATACCTGCGGGCCCTCCGAGGTCCGTTCCACGACGTGACGTTCGTCCCCACCGGTGGCATCCGCCACGACGAGGTGGACGGCTGGCTTCGCGGCGGCGCGGTCGCCGTGGGCCTGGGCTCGGACCTGGTGCCGCCGCGACCCGGCGCCGCCGATCTGTCCGGCATCGAGGAACGGGCGCGCACCGTCGCCCGGCTGGTACGCGTCGCCCGCACCCCGGAGGACTGATGCCGACACTGGCTGCAAACGCCACCCGGATGCCCCGGTCGGGCATCCGCGCCGTCATGGACGTGGCCTGGACGATCCCGGACGTCATCGGGCTGCACGTCGGTGAGCCAAGCTTCGTCACGCCGGACCACGTTCTCGACGGCGCCCGGCTCGCGCTGGACCGGCACGAGACCCGGTACGTGCCAAACGCCGGGATCCTGCCCCTGCGCGAGGCGATCGCGGCGAAGGTGGCGACGCACAACGGCATCACGGCGAGCCCCGGCCAGGTGGTCGTGTCGGCCGGCGGCATGCAGGCGCTCTACCTGGCCCTCGCGGCCTCCGTCTCCCGTGGCGACGAGGTGCTGGTGCCCGATCCGGGGTGGCCCAACTTCGCGATGGCGGTGCAACTGCTCCAGGCCCGTCCGGTCCGCTATCCCCTGCGTCCCGAGAACGGCTTCCAGCCCGATCCCGCGGACCTCGACCGGCTGGTCACCGCGCGCACCAGGGCGATGATCGTCAACTCGCCCTCGAACCCGCTGGGCACCGTGCTGACCCCGGCGCACGCCGAGGCGCTGTGCCGTTTCGCCGACGCGTACGACCTCTGGCTGATCTCCGACGAGTGCTACGACGCGATCACGTTCGACGTCCCCCATGTCAGCCCGGCCGCCTGGGACGAGGCGGGGCGGGTGCTGTCCTGTTTCAGCTTCTCCAAGACGTACGCGATGACCGGAATGCGGGTCGGTTACCTGGTGGCGCCCCCGAAGGTGGCCGCCGTGACGTCGATCATGCAGGAGCCGCTGCTGTCCTGCGTGAACGCGCCGGCACAGCGGGCGGCGTTGGCCGCGCTGTCCGGCGGCGGTGACTTCGTGGAGCTGATGCGCCGCACCTACCAGGAACGACGTGACAAGGCGGCCGCCCTGCTCGACGAGGCCGGCATCGGATACCACCTCCCGCATGGCGCCTTCTACCTGTGGCTCGACGTCCGGGACCGGTGCGGCGGCGACGTCACCGACTGGGCGCTTCGGTTGTTGAACGCCGAACACGTCGCCGTGGCGCCGGGCACCGCCTTCGGGCCAGCCGGCGCCGGCTGGGCGCGGGTGTGCCTGGCGACCAAGGACGCGGCACTGCTGGAGGGACTGCGCCGCCTCGTCGAGTTCCGGGACTGACCTGGCCGCACTCGGCCGGCCGGGCCCCGCAGCACGGCAGCACTGGCTTACGCCGGGCCGCACCACGACTCGTGGATCGTGGCCACGGCGGAGGACACGAACCGCCCGTCCTCGGTCACCGACGTACGCGGGGCGCCGGGCAACAGCCGGCCACCCACCCGGACCGTCGCCGCGGCGCAGGGCAACATCAGCATCGCGAGCCCGTGGCTACGCCCGCCGAGCGGGAAGTCGGCGGTCGCGAACGGTCGCGCGTCCCGGACCTCGGACAACTCCACCGTGACGTCACCGGCGTTGGCCACCGCGCCCCCGTCCGGGTCGACGCGCACCTGGATCGCCACCACCTCGACGGGTACCGGCGCACCCCACCCGGGCAGTTCCCGGGCTTCGTCGAAGTGGCGTACAAAAGAAGACTCGACCACCGACGCGAGCGGTTCGGCGTCGGCAAGGATCCGCAACCGCCCGGCCTCCCAGAGCACGACCACCGCTCCGCTTCCCCACCGTGACCAGTCGACCCGCCACATCGAGGCGTAGGCGGTCGGGCGGTCACCGTCGAAAAGGGTGACGTACGGGTTGGCGCCGGCGAGCAGGACCTTCCTCGACATCTCACCATGATCACACAACCCGCCGGCCGGGGTGGCGACCCTGCCCGACCGGGGACCGTCCTCAGCTGCCGGAGCCCGGCTCGGCCACCTTGCCGTGCACCTTGGCTGTGACCGCGTCCGGGATCAACCGTCCGTGACGGCCTGACTGCCCTCGATCAGCGGCCACGTCGGCGGAACCACCGCCCGGGGGCCGGCCGCGTGACGCGGCCGGCCACCTCGTGGGCGTGTCGGGCCGCCGCGCTACCGGCCGCCGCCGAGGACACGCTTGACCTCGGGCTCGTACCCAGGATCATCGCGCTTGCTGGTCACCACGCCGCCGCCCGGGGTCCGGACCTCGAACGCCTGCTCGTCGGTGACAAGCCCGCGGGCCTCGTCGTCGGCCTCCGACCGCTCGCGCAACTCGTCGACGGTCCGGCGCTTGCCGAGTTCGGGCGACACGGTGCCCGGGCGGGCCGACCGGGCGGGCCCGGTGGACCGGGTCGCGGCCCGGCTGCGCAACTCCCGAGGAACCTCCTCCAAACCGGACACCCGGTTGCCGGTCGGCGCAGGTGGCGGCGCGTCCAGCACCGACGGGCCGATGTCGGCGCGCGCACCGTCCGCTCCGATCCAGTCCGCACTCGGAGTGGTCCTCCGGTCACGTTCCGGGGTCGCGCGGTTCGGCCGACCCTGGGTGCCCGGCGGAGGCACGGATCCACCGGGCCGGTTGAGCACCGGAGACGAGGTGCCGTCCCGCACCTTCCCGGCGCCCGGACGTCCGGGTGACAGGTCCGCCGGACTGCCGGGACGGGCCCTGCTCCGATCACCGGTGGGGTTCTTCAACACCGGCGAGGTGGGGCTCCCTGGCGGACGGAACGCCTCGCGGGCGTCAACCGGTGTGCCCGGATGGCGATCGACGGGGGTCGGACCACCGGTGCGACGCCGGTCACCGGATTGACCCGGCTGACCCGGAGCGCCCCGGCCCGGCTGTCCGGGCTGACCCGGAGCGCCCCGCCCCGGCTCGCCCATGCCGGTTCGCTGAACGCCGCGGTCCCGTTCGGCGCCCGGGCCGGTCGGCCGACGCAGCGTACGACCGGGTGGCTGGCTCATCCCGGGCGGCTGCTGCATGCCTGGTGGCTTCCCGGTGCTGACACCACGGTTGAATCCGTTCCGGGTCAGCTGCCCAGGGCTCGGCGGCTGCTGGGGAGTCTGCGACAGGGACGGTCCACCCCGGCTCAGCTCCGGTGGCCGAAGCGACGGGGCGTTACGGGACTGGAGGCCGGGGTTGTCGGCGGTGCGGAGCCCCGGCGGGATCGCGGGAACCGGCGGGACCAGGCCCGGGTTCGGCGGCAGCGCCGGGGTCGGCGCGGTCACGGTCGGTGGCAGCGCGGGATTCGGCGGCAGCGCCGGGTTCGGAGCGGACACGTTTGGCGGCGTCACCACCGGGGGCGCCCCCACCGACGGTACGTCGTTGGCGTTGAGCGGCACCTGCGGCACGTCCGGCGTGTTCGGCGCGGACAGCTTGGGCACCGATTTGTTCAACGACGGCGGCCCGGAAAGGCCGGGAAGGCTCGGCGCCGGCGGCATGCCTGGCGAGTTGAGCACCACGTCCATCGGCCGGTACGGGGGGCCGACGCCGGCCGACAGCGTGCCCGTGTATTCGTAGTGCTCATTGCCGACCTTGTAGGCCAGTTGCTGCGCCTTCTCCGTGTAGACCCGCTCGACCTCCTGGACCTGCTCCTGGATCTGGTAGTCCTTGGCCTCGCCCCACCCCGTCATCCAGTAGCGCTCGACATCGAACCACTCGCTGAGCTGACCGGTGAGGTCGACATTCTGCGCCTCCTGGAGCTTCTGCCTGTACTCCCGCACCAGGTTGTCGATGTCGCGACGCGCGTCCTGGGCGATGTTGACGAGGTGACGCAGCGCGGTGACGTTCTTCTGTACCGAGTCCATCCACACGTCGAGGTAGGCCAGCGCCTCACCCGGGCCCTTCTGCATGAAGGCGTCCCGGGCCTTGGGTGAGTCCCAGTGCTTGTCGTAGAGAAGTTCGCTCTCCTTGAACACGTACTTCTTGACGTTGTCCAGCACCGTCCAGGCGTTCTGCCACTGGTCCGCGAGCGCGGAGAGCAGCTCCGGGTGCATGTTGTGGATCTGGTACTGAATCTCCTCGATCTTCAACGCACCCTCGGCGCCCGGCTTCGACGTGAAGGGCTCGTCCGACAGATCGTGCTGCCCGTAGTGCAGCTGGCCCGAGTACGGGCTGTATCCGTAGTTCGGGTTGGCCTTGGCGCCCCAGTAGTCGACCATCGGGTCAGCCCACGCCCTTCGCCATGGGGTCGTACCCCTGCGCGATGGTCGTGCGAGCCAGCTCCCCGTCCTCGGTCGCCCGACCGATCACCACCCGGTCCGCCACCACTTCCTTGCCGTCCTTGACGACGTAGGTCGTCTCGACCCGCTCGCCCGTGCTGGGGTCGATCGACATCTCCCGGCGGCCGGTCGACGCCTCCTGCCCGTTGGTGGTCCGGGTGGTCTGGCTGCTCTCGTTGACCACCTCGCCGTCGCTGCCGTACCGGGTCGTGGTGGTCGTCGTGTTCGCGCCGCTCTCCACGACCTTGACCTGCGTGTTCCTGGCGGCATCGTAGCTTGAGGTGGTGGTAACGGTGTTGTTCGAGATCACCTTGCCGCTGCTGTCACGGATCGTCGTGGTCTCGACCGTGCGGCCGGTGCCCGGGACGGTCATCGTGTTCACCGTGCGGACCATGCCGTTCGGCCCGAGATAGATCATCGATGTCTGGTACGGCGAGGAGTGGGTCTGCACTCCCTCACCCCACTCGGCACTCGTCGCGGGCGGCGGCGCGGACTTTCCGGCGTTGGCGGCGAGCGCCTCCTGATAGGTCTGGCCGATGTGCGCGGGCAGGCCATCCGGCCGGGGAACGCTCTTGTCGCCGAACGCGAACAGCACCTCGGACAGGTCGGCCGAACCGATCGCGTCGCCCGATCCGTAGATGTCGGCGATGGTCTGGGCGGCGGACCCGATGTTGAACAGGGTCTGGCCGAGGTTGCTCAGGTAGGCGTTCAACTCCATCGCGTTCGCCTGCAGCTGCGAGCGGAGGAAGGCCGCCTCGCCGAGAACCTTCCCCTCGTAGGCCTCCATCGGCATGGTGGACAGTCGCATGAGGTTGGTGCCCCGGGACGCCAGATCCAGTTGTTGGTCCAGCATGTGCTGGGCGTAGTCCCGCAGGCCGGTGAGGTTGACCTCGAGCGGTTCTCCACTGGTCAGCCAGGGCGCCTGGGTGTTCTTCTCCGTCTGGGACGCGTAAGGATTCGGCTCGCCCATGATGCCTCCCCGTAGCCGGCATGGATCTCGTTCTGAATCGTAGTCGGCAACCGCTCGTTTCCGGTGCCCGGATCCACGCCGTGGGAGAAAGGGCGGCTTCGAGTCGCTGGCGGGCGGCTCAGGTCGTCCTCACTCCCATGCTCCGCGTGATCTGGTCGCTGGGCGGCGCGGTGACGCTCACCGGCTCACCGAACCGGTCGAGCGTGAAGGTGGTCGTGATGATCCATTCGCCGTACAGCTTACCAACCTGGCCGCTGCCACCGTCACGGTCCGGGAAGGAGCCCACACTGGCCCGCACCCGGAGCTGGCGAAGCAGGCCGTCGTCGTCGAGCCAGACGGACACCCGCGGCGGGTAGGCCTCGTTGAAGGTCTGGTCCAGGGCCGTCCCGTACGGTGGTGGGCAGTTCGGGCCCGTGTCCGGGTAGCACTCGAACTGGTACTCGTGCTCGGCGCCCTCGACGTCGGGTAGTTCGTCGGTCTCCTCGCTGGTTTCGCGCACCCGCCGGACCCCGTCGAGGAACGCCTGCCAGACCGTGAAGTCGGCGATGCCGTGCTCGGGATTGACGAGCGGAGCACCCCAGTACGTCGGCGTCTTGGCGCTGAACCAGGGACGGCCGTCCTGCGCGACCATGCTGGGCGAGCTGTAGTAGGTCTCGCCGGCCACCCGCACCGCTTTGGCCTGCACGGCGGGCCGACCGCTGGGCTGGATCTGGTCGTAGGTGGTCGACCACTCCGGCTCGTCCCCGAACTTGATCTCGGTGGTCCCCTGCCACGTCACCTTCGGGCCGCTGACCTGCGGCTCGATCTGCGAGGTGAAGGCGATCCGGGCCGTCTTGGCCTCCGTGAGCCGCTGCCCCACGCCGGCCAGCCGGCCATGGGCCTGATCGGAACTCGCCGGCTTCCAGATCGTGAGAAACCCGACGGCAAGAATGCCGACGAGCAGGACGGCGACAGCCAGCATCAGCCGCTTGGTCATGAACTCCCCCGCGATTTCGACGACGAGCGACCAGAACACTACCGAAAGCGGGCATCGATGACGACGTCACCGCGCGGTGTCGGGCCGGGCTTCAGCCGTTGCCGTTCGCCGCCGGACCCGGCGAGGTCGGCGAAGGGCACCGGGCACGAGGGACACGTGCAGTTGGTCAGGCTG
The DNA here is from genome assembly GCF_042666615.1 of Plantactinospora sp. GCM10030261. Classification (NCBI taxonomy): domain Bacteria; kingdom Bacillati; phylum Actinomycetota; class Actinomycetes; order Micromonosporales; family Micromonosporaceae; genus Plantactinospora; species Plantactinospora sp. GCM10030261. Next base: position 25,373 of record NZ_JBHTDD010000045.1, on the reverse strand, counting down.
TCGCACCGCGCGGCGACGACCAGTTCGAGCTGGCCCCGGATGGCCTTGAGATCGCTGATCTTCTGATCGATCTCGGCCAGTTTGGCCCTCGCCCGCGCCTGGAGATCCGGCGGGGGATGCCGACGCCGGCCCGTTTCCAGGAGTTCCGCGACCTCGTCCAGGGTGAAGCCGAGCCGCTGCGCCGCCTTGATGATCCCGAGCAGGGTCACGGTCTCCGGGGGGTACGCCCGGTGCCCGCCGACGCTGCGCGCCGGCTCGGCGATCAGCCCCCGCCGTTCGTAGTAGCGCAGCGTCTCGACGTTCACTCCGGCGCGTTCGGCGACCTCACCCGACCGCAGTCCGCCGCGACCGCTCGCCGACCACATCAGGTCGCCCGCGTCTCGGCCAGCCGCGTGGCCAGCCGCGTCTCGGCCAACCGCGCCAGGCCGTCCAGCACGTCGACGTAGGTTTCCGGCACCTCGATGTCCAGCGTGACCGCCTGGTCCTCCGGCGTCCGGGCCGCCCGACCCGCCGACGCGCGATCCGCCTCGCCGCCCGCCGACGCGCGATCCGCCTCGCCGCCCGCCGACGCGCGATCCGCGGCCACGGTGAAGCCGAAGAACCCGCAGCAGCGACTCTCGCGCGCGACCAGGTCCCGCACCGTCGCATCGAGGCGCGGCTCGCCGGCCAACCGGATCCGGACGTGCCGGGCATCGATCCGGTCGACCGAGCGGACCGCCCGCGCGAAAAGGTTCTCGAACTCGGCCCCCCGCAGTGGCTGGTCAGCGGTCGGGAGGGTGCAGGCGTCCGGGACGACAAACGACATCATTACGCTCCGATCAACCCGGCGCCCGGTCGGCGCCGCCACCATCCACGCTAAACCCGGACCTGGGTACGGAATGCAAGCCCGCGGGAGGAATGAACCCCCACCCCCGCTATGCCCGGAGGGGCTCTTCCGTCCGCCGCCGGCTGATCCGGTCGCGGACCGCCGGCACGATCCCGTGCGGCAGGAAGAGGACCACGAGCACCAGCAGCAGCGCGTAGACGGCGTACGACAGCACGCTTGGCGCGTAGCTGGGCATCCCCGGCTGCGTGCCGATCGTCGTGAGCACCTGCACCAGCAGCACGATGACGGTGGTGCCGACGAGCGCGCCCCACAGGGTGCCGAGCCCGCCGACCACGGCCATCACCACGTACTCGATGGACAGCAGGACCGGGAACGAGCCGGGCGCGATGTAGCCCAGGTAGAAGGCGTAGATCCCGCCGGCGAGCCCGGCGAAGGCGGCGGAGAGGGCGAACACGACGAGCCGGTACCGGCCGACCGGCACGCCGCTGGCGGCGGCGGCCGTCTCGCTGGTGGCCAGCGCCCGCAGCCCCCGCCCGGGTCGGGACGCCACCACGTTGCGGGACACGAGCAACGTGACGGCCACCGCGGCCCACACCAGATAGGCGTACGAGATGTCGTCGGCGAACTCGACGCCGCCCACCGAGAGGCGGGGGATGCCCTGCAGGCCGATCGCCCCGCCGGTCCAGTCCGCCTGGCTGACCAGGGACAGCAGGATGAGCTGCATGGCGAGCGTGGCGAAGGCGAGATGGTGCCCGCGCAGGCGCAGCAGCGGCACCCCCACCACGAGGGCGAAACCGGCAGCCGCCAGCGGCGCGACGAGCAGGCCCACAAGCGGTGGTATGCCGTGCACGGCGAGCAGGCCGGCCGTGTAGCCGCCGATGGCGTAGAACGAGGCCTGACCGAGTGAGACCTGCCCGGCGTATCCCATCAACATGGACAGTCCGCTGGTGACGATCGCGGCGAGGCCGAGCAGGATGTAGATGGACAGGTGGCCGCTGGACAGCAGCGGCGGCAGGGCCAGCGTCGCCACAGCCACCGTCGCCGGCAGCCATCCGGCGGTCGAGATCTCGCCCGCCTTCATGCCATCTCCTGCTGCACAACCGGCTGGCGCGCCGCCCGCCAGATCAGCACGCCGAGCATGAGCACCAGTGCCACCTCCAGTTGGTAGGCGCCGTGCCCGTAACCGGCGACGAGGGCCTGCGCGACACCGAGCAGCAGGCCGCCGACCAGGGTGAGCGCCGGCCGCACGAGGCCACCGAGAATGGCGGCGGCGAAGCCGCCGACCAGCAGGGTCACGTCGTAGTCGAAGGTGACAAGTTGGATCGGGGTGACGAGCACCCCGGCGAGGCCGCCGAGCGCGCCGGCGATGCCGAAGGAGAGCAGACCCATCAGGCGCACGTCGATGCCGACCACCCGGGCGGCGTACGGGTTGGACGCGCAGGCGGACAGCGCGCGGCCGATGTCCGTGCGGGCGAAGAGCGCGCTGACCCCGGCGAAGACGGCGAGCGTGACGCCGACGATGAGGAGGTAGTGCGCCTGGAGGCGGGCGCCCAGGAGGTCGACCGCGCCGGGCAGACCGCCGAACGAGCGCGGCTGGTCACCCCAGACGAGGACCTCGACGGCGTACGCGAAGACGCCCAGCCCGAGCGTGACGATGAGCGACGCACCGGGCGGGGTGCCCGCCCGACCGATCGCGACCAGCCCCACCACCAGTCCGGTAACGGCGCCGACGGCCACCGCGAGCGCCTCCGCCAATCCGTGCGGCAGCCCGCTGGCCAGCAGCGTCGAGGCGGTCATCGCGGCGATGACGGCGAACGAGCCCTGGGCGAAGTTCACCACCCGGGTCACCCGGTAGACGACCACGAGCCCGCTGCCGACGAGCGCGAACGCGCAACCACCGCCCAACCCGGTGACGAGGTACTGGAGGAACTCGTTCACTGTGCCGCCCCTCCGCTCGCGACTGCGGGGCTCCGCTGCGCTGCGCTCCTCGCGCTCACGCGGCCGTCCCCAGGTAGGCGGCGGCGACCCGCGGGTCACCGGCCAGTTCGGCGGCGGTGCCGATGGCGACGATCCGGCCGGCCTCCAGCACGTACCCGCGACCGCACAGGTCCAGGGCGAGGCGGGCGTTCTGTTCGATGAGCAGCACGGCGAGGCCGCGCTCGGCATTGAGCGCACGCAGGTGGCGCGCGAGGTCGGCCACGACGAGCGGGGCGAGGCCGAGGGAGAGTTCGTCGACCGCGAGCACCTCAGGGCGGGCCATCAGCGCCCGCCCCACCGCGACCATCTGCTGCTCGCCGCCGGAGAGCTGGCCGGCCCGGCGGCCGCGCAGCGGCACCAGTCCGGGCAGCACGTCGTAGATCGGGCCGGTGTCCCGGTTGCGGACGCGCCACCCGCCGAGCCGCAGGTTGTCGTCGACGGTCAGGTCGGGGAACATCTGCCGTCCCTCGGGCACGTGCGCGAGGCGGCCCCGGACGGTGACGGTGCCGCCGGCCGGCCGGAGGATGCCGGAGAGCGTGTTGACCAGGGTGGACTTACCGGCGCCGTTCGGTCCGATGAGCGCGACCAGCTCGCCGGCGCCGACGGTGAGGTCCACCCCGTCCAGGGCGGTCGCCGCTCCGTACCGGACGGTCAGCCCCGCCACCTCTATCACCTGGTCACCTCCGCGCCGAGGTACGCGGAGACGACGGCCGGGTGGGCGCGGATCTCGGCCGGCGTGCCGTCGGCGATCACCCGACCGAGGTCGAGCACGGTGACCCGGTCCGCGAGCCGGGTCACGAAGGCGACGTCGTGCTCAATTTTGATCATCGTGAGGCCGCCGGCCTTCAACTCCTCGATGAGGTGGGCCAGCGACTCCCGTTCGGCGGCCCGCAGCCCGGCCGCGGGTTCGTCGAGCAGCAGCAGTCGCGGCCGGCCGCAGAGCGCGCGGGCGACCTGGAGCGCCCGCTGCTGACCCAGCGGCAGCGACTCCGCCGCCCGGTCCGCCCACCCGGTCAGGCCGACCCGGTCGAGCGCCTCCCGCGCCCGATGCCGGATCTCCCGCTCTTCGCCGCGGTGGCGGGGCAGCCGTAACGCCGCCGCGGTGAAGCCGGACCGGGTGCTGGCGTGCGCCCCGACCATCACGTTCTCCAGGGCGGTCATTCCGCGGAAGACGCGTGCGCCCTGGAAGACGATGGCGATGCCGAGCCGGGCCCGCCGGTGCGCCGGCAGCCGGTCGACCCGGTCCCCGGCGAAGGTGATCGTGCCCGCTCCCGCGGTGAGCTGGCCGCCGATGAGGTTGAACAGCGTCGACTTGCCGGCGCCGTTCGGCCCGATGATGCCGCGCAGTTCGCCGTGCGCGACGTCGAGATCGACCTCGCGCACGGCGTACACGCCGCCGAAGGCGCGCGACACGCCAGCCACCCGCAGGAGGGGCTCGCTCACGTGCCCGCCACCATGGCCAGTTGTCGTGTCGCCCACTCGGTGGGCACGAAGGCGCCGCCCTTGACGGTGTTTATGGAGATGTAGTCGGCCCCCAGCCCGGCGTGGTCGGTGGCGCTGTAGGCGTACCGGCCGTTGGGGGTGGTGACGGTGAGCCCTTCGAGGGCGGCCCGGACCTTCTCCGGGTCGGTGCTGCCCGCCTTGTCGATCGCGGCGACGAGCAGCTTTACCCCGGAGTAGCCGTCCTGCGCGAACTGTGGCGGTGGGTACCCGTACTTCTGCTGGAACGGCTCGGCGAGTTCCCGGATGGCCCGCCGCTGTTCCCCGTCCGGCAGGCTGTCGCCCACCACGCCGATGGAACTGGCCACGACCGCGCCCTCGGCGGCCCCGCCGACCGGGTCCAGCCAGAGCTTGCTGGCCTGTGCTCCGGTGAAGACGACCGGCACCTGGAGGCCGGCGGTCGGGTACTGCTTGGCCAGCGCCACGCCCGGCGGCCCGGTGGCCCAGACGATCAGCGCCTGTGCGCCGGACGAACGAACCTGGTTGAAGACCGCGGAGAACTCGGTGGTCGTGGTCTGGAACTCGGGGGTCGCGGTGAGCGTGATGCCGTGCTCGGCGGCCTTGGCCTTGGTGCCGGCGAAGCCGGCGCGGGCGTAGGAGGACTGACCGTCGTAGGCCACCACGGCCCTGCTGACGTCCTGGGACTTGAGGTATTGCAGGATCCGGTCGGCGTAGGTGGCGGACGTGGCGGGCACCACGAAGACGTACGGGTGGACGGGGTTCACCTGTTCGTCGGCCGGAGTCAGCGAGATGTACGGGATCTCCTCCCGGTCGACAAGCGGGATCGTGGCCAGCGCCGAGTTGGAGAACGGCGATCCGATCACCGCGGCGATGCCCTTGCTCTTGAGGTCGTTGAACGCCAGCACCGACTGGTCGGGCTGGCTCTTGTCGTCGCGGACGAGCAGCTCGATCTGGCGGCCGAGCACTCCGCCGGCCGCGTTGATCTGCTCCACCGCGAGCTTCACGGACTTCTCGTTCTCGGTGCCCAGCGGTGCGTAGTTGCCGGTCAGGGACACGATCTGGCCCACCGTGACCGGATCGTCGCCGGCACCGGAGGTGGAGTCGTCACCGCAGGCCGCGACGGCGGCGACCACGGCGAGCACGGCGGCGGATACGGCGGTACGTCGCACAGGTGCCTCCCACAGCGAGGGGACAGTACCTGAACGCTAGACATGTATTACACGGCGGTCAACGTTGATGACTAATATCGGAACTCCCCAAGCCCGCGCGAGCGGCGACCCGGACGGTGGCGTTCGAAGGCTGCTCACCTGGCGGGCGACTCGAAATCTGTATAGTCACCCGCATGTCGGTCCAGCCCGCGTCACCCGCCGCCGACCTGCCGCGGCTCCAGGCGGGAGGCAGTCCGCAGCACCTGCTGCTGACCCTGCTCGGCGACTACTGGTACGGGCAACGCGCCCCGCTGCCGTCCGCGGCGCTCGTGGCGCTCCTCGGCGAGTTCGGCATCACCGAGGTCAGCGCCCGGGCGGCACTGAGCCGGTTGGCCCGCCGTGGGCTGCTCGAACTCTCCAAGGCCGGGCGGCACACGTCGTACGCGCTGAGCGCGCGCGCCGCCGAGGTGCTCACCGAGGGCCGGGGGCACATCCTGTCCTTCGGTGCCGAGCGGCCGACGTGGGCCGGGCGCTGGACTGTCGCCGCGTTCTCCGTGCCCGAGGACGACCGGTCCCGTCGGCACGCCCTGCGCACCCGGCTGGGCTGGTACGGCTTCGCCCCGCTCTACGACGGGCTGTGGGTGTCCCCGCACGAGCGGGTCGCGGAGGTGACCGCGATCCTCGCCGAACTCGGCATCGACCGGGCCACCGTCTTCACCGCCGAACTCGCCGACGGGGGGCCGGATGGCGGGCATCCCATCAGGGCGTGGGATCTCGACGCGCTCCGCGCCGAGTACGAGCGGATCCTGGCCGGTTACGAGCCGGTGCGGCGGCGCTGGCGGAATGGGAAGATCGGCACGGCGCAGGCCCTGGTCGCGCGTACGGAGCTGATGGACGACTGGCGCACCATGCCGAGCCTCGATCCGGAGCTGCCCACCGAGTTGCTGCCGGACCGGTGGCCGCGGGCGCGGGCCCGGGAACTCTTCGTGGAACTCTACGACGGCCTCGCCGGCCTGGCCGAGCAGCGGGTGGTCCAGGTGGTCTCCGGGTACGACGCGGACCTCGCCGCCCTGGTTCGCAGCCACACGAGCCACGGCCACCCGAGCCACGGCCCGTCGAACCACGGCCGGTCCAACCACGGCCGCGACGGCTGACCGACGCTTGTCGTCGTCCTACGTGGGTCTCTCGCACCGGTCGAAGTAAGACACATGTCTTGACGACAGAGGCGTAACAAGCAAGCCTAAGGGCAGGCGAAGGAGGGCCTCATGGTCGACGACGCGTACGACGCCATCGCCAAGCTCGGGACCGCGCCGCTGTGGCGATACTTCGGCGACCTGTTCGCGGCCGAGCCACGCAGCCGGGCCGTGCCGGTCCTGTGGTCCTACGCCGCGCTGCGGCCGCACCTGCTGCACTTCGCCGAGGTGCTGTCGCTGGAAGAGGCAGAGCGACGGGTGCTGATGCTTGTCAACCCGGGGCTTCCCGACCCGCCCGCCACGACGAACAACCTGTACGCGGGCATCCAGGTGATCCTGCCGGGCGAGACGGCTCAGGCGCACCGGCACTCCTCCGGCGCCTTCCGGTTCATCATCGAGGGCGACGGGGCGTACACCACGGTGAACGGCGAGCGGGTGCACATGCACCCCGGCGACCTGCTGCTGACCCCCGGCTGGCACTGGCACGACCACGCCCACGAGGGCGACGGGCCGATGCTGTGGCTCGACGGTCTGGACTTCCCGCTCGTCAACACCATGGAGGCCGGCTTCTTCGAGCTGTACGGCGAGCGTACGCAGAAGGCCGAGGTGCCGGACGACATCTCCTCCCGCCAGTTCGTCCACGGCCGGCTAACCCCCGCGTGGGACCCACACCCGAGCCCGAACTCTCCGATCGGCAACTATCCGTGGGCGGAGACCGCGCGGGCGTTCGACGCGATCGCCGACGACGCGGTGGGCAGCGACTCCGACGGCGTGCTGCTGGAATACACCAATCCGTGGACCGGTGGACCGGTCATGCCGACAATCGGTTGCCGGGTGGCACGGCTGCGCCCCGGGTTCCGGGGGGTTCCCCGCCGGCAGACCCCGAGCACGATCTACCACGTGGTACGCGGCACGGGTTCGACCACCGTGGACGGGCAGCGGCTCGAGTGGGGACCGAAGGACGTGTTCGCCGTGCCCGGCTGGGCCACCTACGAGCACGTGAACGAGGCACACGGGGACGCGATCCTGTTCTCGTACACCGACGCGCCGGTGTTGACCGCGCTGGGCCTCTACCGGGAGGAGGTCCGGTGAGGCTGGCGGTGTTCCGCGCTGACCTGGGTGCCCGGCTCGGCGCGGTCGACGGCGACCAGCTGGTCGACCTCACCGACCTGCTCGCCACGTCGACGCCCGGTCCGGCCGGGCCGCTGCACGCGTTGCTGGAGCAGGGCGACCCGCGCCGGCTCGCGGCCTCCGAACTGACCGGCCGACCCCGGATCCCGCTGGCCGAGGTCCGGCTCGATCCGCCGCTCCCCCGGCCGGGCAAAATCCTCGGAGCGCCTGTCAACTACCGCGACCACCAGACCGAGATGGCCGCCCCGGCCACGATCAGCGACCTCGGACTGTTCCTCAAGGCACCGTCGTCGGTCCTCGGCCCCGGTGGTGCGGTCGCGCTGCCGTACTCCGATCTGCGCACGGACCAGGAGGCGGAGCTGGCGGTCGTCATCGGCCGGGAGGCGCGCGACGTGCCGGCCGAGCGGGCCCTCGACCATGTGGCCGGCTACTCCTGCCTGCTCGACATCACCGTGCGCTCCACCGAGGACAGGTCGACCCGCAAGTCGTTCGACACCTTCACCCCGCTCGGCCCCTGGCTGACCACGCCGGACGAGGTGGGTGACCCGGGAGCGCTGGACCTGCGGTGCTGGGTCGGCGGCACCCTCCGGCAGTCCGCCAGCACGGCCGGCCTCATTTTCGGCGTCCCCGAGCTGGTCGCGTACGCCAGCTCGGTCATGACGCTGTGGCCCGGCGACGTCATCGCGACCGGGACACCGGCGGGCGTCGGGCCGATCCGGGACGGCGACCGGATCGCCGTGGAGATCCAGCGCGTCGGGCGGCTGGAGGTCACGGTGACCGCCGCCCGGGCCCGCCCGTACGCGTCCCGGCCGGGACGCGGCGACGCCCGCAATCCGGGGTCGCGCGACGACCACCACCCGGCGTCACGGGCCGACGACCACCCGGCGTCGCGGCACGACCACCACCCGGCGTCGCGGCACGACCACCACCCGGCGTCGCGGGCCGAGCCGACGGAGGCGGTGACCGCGTGAACCGGCCGCCCAGCCACCGCCCGGTCATCGTCGTCGGCGCCGGCCCGGTGGGCATGTCGGCGGCGTTGTCGCTGCGCGCCCTGGGCCGCCCGGCGACCGTCCTGGAGGCCGGCGAGCCGGACCGGCTGCGTCCGGGCAGCCGGGCGATCTTCGTGCACCGCGCCACCCTGGAGGTGTTCGAACGCTCCAGCCCCGACCTCGCACGCGAGCTTGCCGCACACGGGCTGGTGTGGCAGACCAAACGCACGCTCTACGCCGGACGTCAGGTCTTCGCCCGCACGTACCCGCCGCCCGAGGCCGGCACGCTGCCGCACTTCACCAGCCTGCCGCAGGTGGAGACCGAGCGGCACCTGTTGCGCGCGTGCAAGGCGGCCGGCGTCGAGTTCGTCTGGAACGCCGAGGTCTCCCGCGCCTGCTCCGACCCGGCGGGGGTGGAGCTGACCACCATGACCGGCGAACGCTGGTCGGCCGACTACGTCATCGCGGCCGACGGCTCCCGCTCCCCGGTACGCAAGGCGGTCGGTGTCGCCATGGCGGGCAGCCGATCCGACGGCTGGTACGTCGTGGTCGACGTGTTGGACGACCCCGCCGACCCGCTCCCCGCCGAACGGGTCTTCCACTACGCGCATCCGGCGGCCGGCAGCCGCAATGTGCTGTTCGTGCCCTTCGCCGGTGGTTGGCGGGTCGACCTCCAGTTGCACGACGGCGACGACCCGGAGGACCTGAGCGGGGGCGACGGCCTGCGGCGATGGTTGCGCGCGGTCATGCCGTCCGGGTACGCCGACCGGATCGCCTGGGCCTCCACCTACCAGTTCCTCCAGGTGGTCGCCGACGACCTCGCCGACCGGCACCGACGGGTGCTGTTCACCGGTGAGGCCGCGCACCTCTTCGCCCCGTTCGGCGCGCGCGGGTTGAACTCCGGCGTACCGGACGCGGACGCCGCCGCCACGGCGGTCCACATCGCACTCTCGACACGCCGACCGGCCCGCGCGCGAGCCGCCGTCGAGGACTTCTCGATGACCCGCCGCCGGGCGGCGCTGTTCAACCGCGACGCCGCCGGCACCGCCCTGGCACACCTGCGGCCCGACGCGGCCGGACGGGCCAGGCTGGCGGAGGCGGCCCGACGAGCGGCGCACGACGACCGGCTCGGCCACTGGCTGGACACCGCGCCGTACGGGCCGCGTGAGCTGCCACCCGGCAACACGATCTACAAGTACTGAGCGGATGCCATGGGTGAGCCCGCGTCGATCGTGACCAGCCGGCGACTGGAGTGGTCCGAGACCGACCCGATGGGCCGGTGGCACTACGCCGCGGCGCTGCGCTTCGTCGAGCACGCCGAGACGTCGCTGCACGAACGGCTGGGGATCGAGCGGGAGGTGTTCGACCGGATGCCACGGCTCAACCTGAGCGTCGACTTCCTCGGCCCGCTGCGCTACGCGGAGGTGGCGCGGAGCACGCTCACCGTCCAGCACGTCGGGCGCAGTTCGCTGCGGTACGCGTTCCGGATCACCCACGATGATGTGGACGTCGCCCGTGGCACCCTCACGATCGTCTGGTTCGACCCCGCCACCGGACGCGCCGCACCGTGGCCGGAACACCTCCGCACCCTGTTCACCGCGGCTGGCCCGCAGGGAGGTTGACGCATGCGAAGCACGATGGGGTCGATGCCGCTGTCCGTCGGGATGATGTTGCGCCGTGGTGCCGCGACCGGGCCGCACGCCCGCCTGGTCGGCCTGACCCCCACCGGCCGCTGCGTCCAGACCTGGCCGGGGCTGGCCCGGCGGGCCCGCCAGGTCGCCGCCGCCCTACCCACGCTGGGTGTGCGGCCGGGTGACCGGGTGGCCACCTTCGCCTGGAACGGCCTGCGCCATCTGGAGCTGTGCTACGGGGTGCCGATCGCTGGCGCCGTCCTCCAGCCGCTGAACGTCCGGCTCTTCCCCGACCAGATCGCGTGGATCGCCGCCCACGCCGAGGATCGGGTCGTCTTCGTGGATGCGTCGCTCACCCCGAGGTTGGCCGAGATCCGTCCCCGGTTGACCGGTGTCGAGCGGTATGTCGTGCTGCCCGACGGCACCGAGCCCCATCCCGGCTTCGCCGACGCCATCGGTTACGAGGAGCTGATCGACGGTGTGCCGGACGACGAACCGGCCGAGGTCGACGAGTGGGCGGCAGCGTGCCTGTGTTACACCGGTGGCACCACCGGCCGGCCCAAGGGTGTGGCGTACTCGCACCGTTCGTTGACGCTGCACGCGATGAGCGGGCTGTTCGTCGACTCGTTCGCCATCCGGGAACGGGACGTCCTGCTGCCGCTGACCCCGCTGTTCCACGCCACGGCGTGGGGCATGCCGTACTCCGCCGCGCTCGCTGGCGCCAGCCTCGTGCTGGCCGGGCAGGACACCAGTCCGCGGACGGTGGTGCGGCTGATCCGCGAGGAGCGGGTGACCGTGGCTGCCGGGGTGCCGACCTTCTGGCTGGCGGTCGACCAGTTGGCACCCACGGCCGACGATCTCGCCACCCTGCGGCGGATCCTCTGTGGCGGGTCGGCGATCCCGCTGGAGCTGATCCAGCGGTATCACCGGCGGGGTGTCGGCATGCAGCAGGGTTGGGGCATGACCGAGATGTCACCGTCAGGCAACCTGACGATCGTCCGGGGTCATCTGGAAGGCCGGCCGGAACCCGAGCGGCTGGCGCTGCACGCGACACAGGGCGTCGTCACGGCCGGGGTGGAGCTGCGGGTGGTCGCGCCGACCGGTGCGGTGCTGCCGCACGACGGCGTGTCCGCCGGCGAGATCGAAGCGCGGGGGCCGTGGGTCACGGCGTCCTACCACCGCCCGGACGACGACGCCAACGACACCCGGTTCCGGGATGGCTGGCTGCGGACCGGCGACATCGGAACGATCGATCCCGACGGATACCTACGCCTGCTGGACCGGGCCAAGGACGTCATCAAGTCCGGCGGTGAGTGGATCAGCTCGATCGACCTGGAGAACCACCTCATGGACCACGAGGCGGTCGCCCAGGCCATGGTGATCGCGGTTCCGCATCCCCGGTGGGGCGAGCGGCCGGCGGCGCTCGTCGTCGCGTGCGCCGAGGTCGAGGCCAAGACCCTCCAGGCGCACCTGCGTTCCCGGGTGGCGAACTGGTGGGTGCCCGACGTGGTCGAGTTCGTGGCCGACCTGCCCACCACGGCCACCGGCAAGTTCGACAAGAAACGGGCCCGCGAACTCTGGCGGGACAGGTTGGCGTCCCTCATACCGAGCGGAGGACAGTCGTGACGGGAGTGCTTGACGGTCGGGTGGCGGTCGTCACCGGTGCCGGACGCGGCATCGGGCAGGCGACCGCGGTGCTCCTCGCCGAGCACGGCGCCCGCGTGGTGGCGACCGACCGTGATGTCGCGGCCCTCGAAGGCACCCTCGACCTGCTCGACGGCAGGGGCACGGCCATTGCCGCCGACCTCACCGATCCGGAGACGCCACCGCAACTCGTGACGCGCGCGGTCGAGGCGTACGGCCAGCTCGACATCGTCGTGAACAACGCCGGCTACACCTGGGACGGCATCTTCCACAAGATGAGTGACGACCAGCTGACGGCCATGCTCGACATCCACCTGTTGGCGCCGTTCCGGCTGTTGCGCGCCGCCGCACCGGTGCTTCGCGAGGCCGCCAAGCGCGACGCGGCCGAGGGGCGCGAGGTCTTCCGCAAGGTGGTAAACGTGGTGTCCATCTCCGGCACCATGGGCAACGTCGGCCAGGCCAACTACTCTGCCGCCAAGTCCGCGCTCATCGGTCTCACCAAGACCCTGGCCAAGGAGTGGGGACCACTCAAAATCAACATGAACGCGGTGGCGTTCGGCTTCGTGGAGACGCGGTTGACCGCGGCGACCGACGAGGCGGGCACCTTCGACCGCGGCGACCGTCAGATCCAGCTCGGCATCCCGGCCGAGGCGCGGGAGCGGGCCGCCGCCCAGATACCGCTCGGACGCGCGGCCACCCCCGCCGAGGCCGCGGGCGGCATCTTCCTGCTGTGCACACCCTGGTCCAACTTCCTGCACGGCCAGGTCGTCACCGTCGCCGGTGGCCAGGCCGAGGGAATGACCTTCTGATCATGTCGGCGAAGGAGGAGGCATGAACGCCGCGTGGCTCCGGTCACGGAACGAGACGCTCGACGGGCTCGTCGCCACCACGATGGATCTGATCGATCCGGCCCGGCTGCACGAGCTGGAACCCAAACCGGCCGGGGAGGAGGCGTGGAGCGCGGCCATGGTGCTCGCCCATCTGGGCGAGTTCCCGTGGTTCTTCGCCGGGGAGTTGCGCCGCTTCCTGGCGGATCCGGCCGCGCCGGTCGGTCGCACGCACGAACACCCGGAACGGCTCGCCGCGGTGGCCGCCGCGCGCGGTCGATCGTACGAGCAGTTGCGCGCCGGGGTGACGGCAGCCGCCGCCGAACTGGCGGCCGTGCTGCGCGAACTCGACGACCGTCAGCTGGTGATGACGACGAACAACCGCCGGTACGGTCCGGAGCCGCTCACCGCCTTCCTGGACCGGTACGTCATCCGGCACAAGCAGGAGCACGTCAATCAGCTCGCCCCGTTCTGCCGGGAGGCGCCGTGAGGCTGTCCGATGTGGCGATCCCGCTGGACCTCGCGTGGTCCTCGCCGTTCTGCCGCTGGCAGGGCGAGCTGGCCGAGATGTCGAGTGTGGACCTGGCTGTCGACGTGGCCGGCCGGGCGCTGGCCGCGCGGGAGTTCGATGTCGACGAGGTGAGTCATGTCGCGTTCGGCACGACCGTCCCGCAGCCGACGTCGTTCTACGGCGTCACCACCATCACTCCCCGCCTCGGGATGGCCGCCGTGACCGGCCCGACGATCGCTCAGGCGTGTGCCACCTCCGCGGCGGTCGTGCAGGCGGCGGCGGTACAGGTCGAGCTGGGCGCTCATCGCACTGTGCTGGCCCTGACCACCGACCGCACCAGCAACGGCCCCCTCCTGGTGTGGTCGTCCCAGGACACCCCCGGTGCGGCGCCGCACACCGAGCACTGGGTGCTCGATCCGATGCGCCACGACCCGAACACCGGTCAGTCCATGGTGGATACCGCGGAGAACGTCGCGGCCGACGAGGGCTACACCCGTACGGAGATCGACGAGGTGACGTTGCTGCGTTACGAGCAGTACCGGTCGGGTTCCCGTGACCACCTGGTCGAGGTGCGCGTTCCCGGGCGCCGTGGTGAGCGCGTCGTCACCGACGACACCGGCGTCCGCGCCACGACCGCCGAGGGGCTGGCCAAGCTCTCCCCCGGGAGACCCGACGGTGTGGTCACGTACGGGTCGCAGACACACCCGGCCGACGGCACCGCCGGACTGGTGCTCAGCACCCTGGACCGGGCCCGTGAGCTGAGCGGCGGGGCGGGTATCGCCCGGATCCTGGCGGTGGCGTTCGCCCGAGCCGGGCGGGCCCGGATGCCCGTGGCTCCGGTCCCGGCGGCCCGCGCCGCGCTCGCCGACGCCGGGCTCGACGTCGGCGAGATCAGCGTGGTCACCACGCACAACCCGTTCGCGGTCAACGACCTCCACTTCGCCCGGCAGACCGGGTTTCCGCTGGACCGGATGAACCCGTACGGCAGCAGCCTGGTCTATGGCCATCCGCAGGGCCCGACCGGCATGCGGGCCGTCGTCGAACTGGTCTCGGCCCTGCGGGCGCGCGGCGGCGGGCGAGGGCTGTTCACCGGCTGCGCCGCCGGGGACACCGCCGGGGCCGTCGTGGTGGAGGTGACCGAGTGATGGCACTGTTCGACGAGTCCGTGGTGGGGCGGTGGAGCGAGGAGCGCTGGTTCGACATCACGGCCGAGAGCATCGCGGCGTACGCCGACGCCGTCGGCGGCCCCTCCCCGGCGTACGCCGTTGTCCCGGCGATGGGCCTGGTGTTCGCGGTCGCCGAGACGGCGGCGCCGGCCGAACTGCGCGGCCGGGTGGTGCACGGCCAGCAGGATCTGTTCTTCCACCGCCCACTGCCGGTGGGCGAGTCGGTGGCGGTGAGCGCCGCGGTCGTCGGCCTGCACGGCAAGCGCAGCGGCACGGTCGCCACCATCGGAGTGCGGACCCGGACGGCCGGCGGGGAGTTGCTCAACGAGCAGTACGTCACCGAGTTCTACCGGGGGGTCCCGACCGACCTGGCCGTGGGCGCCCCCGCCCCGGCGCTGCCGACCGAGCCGCCGGCCGGTGAGCCGGTACGCAGCGCGGCCCATCCGCTCCCCCCCGACCTGCCCCGCCGCTACGCCGACGCGTCCGGTGACCACAACCCGATCCACCTGGACGACGAGGCCGCTCGGGCGGTCGGACTGCCCGGTGTCATCGTGCACGGCCTGGCCAGCCTCGCCATCGCCAGCCGGACGGCGCTGCCCCCGGGGGCCGATGTCTCGCGCCTGAGTTGCCGCTTCACCCGACCCATCGCCCCGGGTGACACGCTGACCACGCGGGTCTGGGCGCACGAGCGCGGGCACCGGTTCGAGTGCCACGACCGGGCCGGCGCCATGGTGCTGGGCGCCGGCCTGGTCGAGCTTCCTCGTCGATCTAGGGAAGATGGTCGTCGTTCGATCTCCAATCACGACCATCTGCCCTAGATCGACGGAGTGTGCGGGGTCAGGTGGCGGCGCAGGCCGGGGTCATGCCGGCTCCGTTGCCGCTGCCCTGGAAGCCGAACTCGGTGACCTGGTTGGGGCCGAGCCGACCGTTGTAGCTGACGTTGGTGAACCGGACGGTGCCGGTGTTCCCACTCGCCGTGGCGCTCCAGGTGCCGGTGACGGTGGCGCCGCCGGGCAGCGTCATCGTCACGGTCCACCCGTTGGTGCCCGACGAGCCGGCGGTCACCCGGACCGAGGCGACGAAGCCACCGGGCCACTGGTTCAGCGACACCGTGGCGGTGCAGCCGGGTCCGCCGGGTGACGGCGTGGTCGGGTCCGGCGACGGCGTGGTCGGGTCCGGCGACGGCGTGGAGCCGTCCAGGCCGAAGAACTGGACGGCTACCCGCGCCATGCCGCTCGACGGCAGGCTGTGCCCGGCGCCCTGGATGCTGTACGCCTCGACCTTGTCGCCGTAGCGGCGGCGGTTCCAGTTGGGCTGCGGGGTGTCGGTGGACGTCGGGGTCTGGCTCAGCCCGTGCACGTTGGTCCACTGCTCGATCGACTCCTGCAGCAGCGAGTACGGCACGAGGGTGTCGTTGGTGCCGTGCCACAACTGGATGCGGGGGCGCGGGCCGGTGTAGCCCGGGTACGCCGCCCGGACCGCGTCACCCCACTGCTGCGGGGTCCGGTTCATGTTGCCGCCGGTGCACTGGCTGCTGCCGGGAGGGTAGTCGGCCGCGTTGGCGAAGCAGTTGAAGGGCACCCCCATGAAGGAGGCGCCCGCCTTGAACACGTCGGGATAGACGGCGAGCATGTGTTGGGTCATCATGCCGCCGGACGAACTACCGGTGGCGTAGACCCGGTTGGGGTCGCCTCGGTACTGCTGTTGGGCGTAGGTCACCATCGACATGATCGACACCGGGTCGCTGCCGCCGCCGCGCCGTTTGGCGGCGTCCGACCAGGTGTCGAAGCAGTTGCCGAAGCCGGCGTTCTGGGTGGCACTCGGGTAGATCACGATGAACCCGTACTGGTTGGACAGCGAGGCGAACTCGCTGCCCGAGTAGAACCCTGGCCCCGAGCCGCCGCAGCCGTGCATGGCGACCACGATCGCGGGATTGGCGGGGCGGGCGTCAGGCACGTAGATGTGCATCCGCATGTTGCCCGGGTTACTGCCGAAGTTGGTCACCTCGACCAGCGAGGCGGCGGACGCCGGCTGCGGCAGAGCGACGACGCCCACCGCGAGGAGCAGGGCGCTGGCGAGCCCGGCCAGCGCCGCCCTGGTTTGTCTCATGACACCTCCATCGATAGCTGTTAATTGAAACCTTAGACAGATCTATGACGACCGTCAATCTAACGCCCAACATCGTCCCGCTGCTGGCGGCCTATCCTGACCCGATGACGACCGTCGGCGAACGCACCGGTCCGCGCACCTGGGCCGCGGAACAGTTGGTGTCCGTACGCCCGCAGACGCTCCTGCTCACGCTCCTCGGCAGCGCTGCCCTCGGCCGGAACGTCGCCATCTTCTCGGGCAGTTGCGCGGCGGTGATGGCCCGGATGGGCGTGTCCGAACACGCGACCCGGTCCACCCTGACCCGGATGGTCAGCCGGAAACTGCTGGTCCGGCACCGGCGGGGCCGCAAGGTCTATCTCGGCCTCACGCCGCGCGCGGCGACCGTGTTGAGCGAGGGCGAGGAACGGATGTGGCAGGCCGGCGCGGTCAACCAGGACAGCGACGAGCGCTGGACGTTGCTCGGATTCTCGCTACCCGAGGACCGCCGCGACGAACGCCACCTGCTGCGCTCGCGCCTGCGGTGGGCGGGTTTCGGGCTGCTCCGCAGCGGCATGTGGATCGCGCCCGGCACGGTGGATGTCGACTCGCTGCTGACCGACCTGGAGCTGGACGATCATCTCGTGGTGTTCCGGGCCGAACCGGCCGAGCCGGCCGCCATGAACCAGGTGGTGCGGGACGCCTACGACCTGCCCGCCATCGCCGCCCGCTACCACCAGTTCCTGCGGCGGTGGGACACCCCCCGACCACTTCCCACGGCCCCGGACGACCTCGTCCGGCATCTCTGGCTGCTGAGCGAGTGGCTGCTCCTACTCCGCGACGATCCCCGCATCCCCCTGCGGCACCTGCCACCGGGTTGGCCCGCGGTGCCCGCCCAAGCGGTCTTCCACCGCACCCACGACCGGCTCCAACCGGCGGCGCGACGCATCGCCGAGGCCGAGATCGACTCCATCGAGATGTCACCGAGCGACACCGGAAGCGTCCTGAACTCCACCAGGGACGGCACCACCGGACGGGAATTTCCGTGAGCGCCGGCGACGGGCCGGCCGTGACCCGCCGGGTGGTCGACTGCCGAAACGTCCGGTCGAACGTCTGACTCAACGTCCTGGTGTCGCGTCCGCCCACCCGGTGTCATGGACTCGACCGGGGCCCTGGCCGCCGTCGATCCACGCGACCCGGCCAGCCAGCGGCGCTCCGCGCCAGCGCCGTGGCCGGTACGCGCACGCCGGGCCCGCCCGGTGCGCGGACGGCTCACCACAAGGGAGCACGCCGGGACCCGCCCGGTGCCCGGACCGCTCACCACGGGGGAGCGGGCCGGGCACCGGGCGGGCCCCGGAAGCGACTCGGGGTGCCGCGGGCTCGGGCCGTCACCGGGCCGACCCCGATCCGACCCACGGGTCGAGACCGGGCGGCACCGTACGATCGGTCACCCAGCCCTCGACCATGTCACTGAACAGCCGCGGATGCTCGGCGTTCCAGGCGTGGTGGGCGTCACGGGCCACGGCGGTCGACGCGCCGATCGACGCGAAGGCGGCCAGCCCTTCGCGGATCGACCGCACGTCGTGGTCCGCGGCGACCGCGAGGACCCGTTCGGCCTGCGGAGTGAGGGCAGCGGGAAGCCGAAACGGGAGGATCTCGTCGTGCACCCGGCCGGTGGTCGCCGCGGACAGCACCCGCGCGTCCGCGGCCATGGCATCGCGCGCCTCGCCCGGCAGCCGCATCGCGGCGCCGGTGGCCCGGGTCAGCCACGGTTGGCGCATCACCGCCCCCCCGGCCCGCATGAGGAGCCGGTTCCGCCAGGCGGGACGCAGCGGTTCGGTGGTGACCCCGCAGACGACGACGTTCCCGACGACCTCCGGGTGGCCAGCGGTCAGCGCGACCGCGACGTAGCCGCCCAGTGACAGGCCCACGACGTGGGCCCGACCGGCCGGCGTCGCCGCGATGACGGCGGCGATCCCGGCGGCGCTGTCGTCGAACGATCGCCATGGGACCTCGTGACTCGCACCGTTGCCGGGCAGGTCCACCGTGACGCAGTAGAACCGGTCCGACAACTGCCGCACCTGCTCGGACCACATCCAACTGCTGACACCGAGCGCGTGCAGGAACACGATCGCCGGATCGGCCGGATCGCCAATGGTTTCGACACGCAACGCCATCAGCGCACCGCCGCTGTCGGAGCGGGGATGAAGCAGGAGGCGATGTGGTATCGACGGCGATGGGGCGCCGGTGGAACCGCGAGGACCTCCGCGACCAGGGTGGCGAAGCGACCGGCGAAATCCAGCCGCTCCTGCCGCGACAGGTTGACCACGGCCCTGTTGTAGGACAGCCCGTCCGCGCTGGGGACGGCGTCGCCACCCTCGACGTACGCGGCGAACGAGTCGATCAGGGACGCGGCGAACACGGCGAACATGGTCCGTTGTTCGGCCACCGGCACGGTGTCGAGCTGTTCCGGAGCGATCCGATCCGCGCCGGGTGCGACCCGGTAGACCCGCTCGCTCGGTCCCCGCGCCGGACGTTCGCCGACCTGCTCCAGGACACCGCCGCCGAGCAGCGCGGCGACGTGCCGGTAGAGCGTCGCCTGAGGCACGTCCGGAAGCGCCTCGGCCAGCTCACGAACGGTTCGGGGGCGGCCGGTGAACTCGCTGACGATCCGGATCCGGACCGGATGCAGCAGCATCTCCGCCCGCGCCCGACCGGTATTCTCATTCATGAGAATACGATAGCATCCCGCTCGCCCACCACGCCACGCCGACCTGGTCCGCCGCCTCCCGGGGCCGGCGCCCCGCGCCCTACCGACCGGCGGGTCGCGGCATGGCGCCGAGCAGGTGGGCGACGCTCGATCGTTCGGCGGTTCGGTCGGACACCGGGCCGGGGCCGCCAGCCTCCGAGTGCTGGACCGACGGCCGGTGGTTCCGGCCGCGATTCGCTGGCATGCTGCGTACGAGGAACCCGGAGGTGCGGGGTGAGCGAACCACCACAGCAGGGCCGGCCGGGCGACGGGCCGACAGCGGTACGGATGCGGTTGGGCGCCCAACTCCGACGGCTACGCGTGGAGCGGGGCCTGACCAGGGCTGACGCCGGCGAGCCGATCCGCGCCTCGGAGTCGAAGATCAGCCGGATGGAGCTGGGCCGGGTCGGCTTCAAGGAACGCGACGTGCTGGACCTGCTGTCCCTCTACGGGATCCACGACGAGCAGGAACGGGCGGCCATGCTGACGCTCGTCCGGGAAGCCAACGCGTCGGGCTGGTGGCACCCGTACAGCGATGTCGTGCCGACCTGGTTCCAGCGGTATCTGGACCTGGAAGCGACCACGTCGCTGATCCGTTCCTACGAGGCCCAGTTCGTTCCGGGGCTGCTGCAGACCGCGCGGTACGCCCGCGCGGTGGTGCGGCTGTGCCACCACACCGCGCCCGACGAGGAAATCGCCCGTCGGGTCCAGCTGCGGCTGGAGCGGCAGCGCCTGCTCACCCGCGCCGATCCACCCGTGGTGTGGGCGGTGCTGGACGAAGCCGCGCTCCGGCGCCCCACCGGCGGCCCGCGGGTGATGCGGGAACAGATCGAGGCCCTGATCTCCATCGTCAGCACGATGCCGAACGTCAGGCTGCAGGTGCTGCCGCTCGCCACCGGCGGACACGGCGCGGCCGGGGGCTCCTTCACCATCCTGCGGTTCCCCCTGCGGGACCTGCCCGACCTGGTCTACATCGAACACCTGACCAGTGCGCTGTACCTGGACCGGCGCGAGGACATCGACTGTTACTTCGACGCGGCGAACCGCCTGTTCGTCGACGCCGCGCCGCTTACCGAAACGGTCAAGATCCTGGAGGGCATCAGCGATGACCTGGACCACGCGATGCGGTGACGGAAGGTACTCTGGCGCGCACCGACTGGATGGTGGCTGACCGGGAGGCGTTGCGCGTGACCGACGAGACGGACCTGCCCCGCGACGAAGAAGCAGTACCGTCCACGATAGACACGACCGTCCCGCAGACGGCACGGGTCTGGAACTACTGGCTCGGCGGCAAGGACAACTATCCCGTCGACCGCGCCCTCGGCGACGAGATCGCCGAGGCGTACCCGATCATCGCGGACATCGCCCGCGGCGACCGCGCCGTGCTCAACCGCGCTGTGCGCTACCTGGCCGGCGAGGCGGGCATCCGCCAGTTCCTGGACGTCGGCACCGGGCTGCCCACCGCCAACAACACCCACGAGGTCGCCCAGGCCGTCGCGCCAACGTCCCGCATCGTCTACGTCGACTACGACCCGCTCGTCCTCGTGCACGCCCGGGCCCTGCTGACCAGCGGCCCCGAGGGCGCCACCGACTACGTCGACGCCGACCTGCGCGACACCGGGACGATCCTCCGGGAGGCGGGGCGGACCCTCGACCTCAGCCAGCCGGTCGCGGTCATCCTGTCCGGGATCCTGGCCCACCTGCCCACCGTCGAGGAGGCCCGCGCGGTCGTCCGGCGGCTCATCGACGCCCTGCCCGCCGGCAGCTACCTGGTGGTTGTCGACGGCACCAACACCAACCAGGAACTCAACGACGTGATGCGCATCTGGAACGCCTCGGCCAACCCGCCGTACGCCATGCGCAGCCCCGAGGAGTTCGCCAGCTATTTCGATTGTCTGGAACTGGTCGAGCCGGGCCTGGTCGATGTCACCCGGTGGCACCCCGACCCCGACACGTCGCAGGAGCCGCTGCACAACCTTGTCGGCGTGGCCCGCAAACCCTGACCCGTGCGTGGCCCGCCGCCGGCACCTGCGCGTGGTGCCAGCGGCGGGCTGCCGCGACCTGGGGATCAGTGGCGGTGCCACCGGTCGCGGACTCGGCGAACCCTCATCCGGAGGTTCCCGGGACGAGGCGTGAGGAGTACAGCTGGTAGCCGTCACCGACGTGGGCCGAGTAAACAGCATGCTGGTCGCTGACCCGGGGTGCGGCGATGAGGTCCGCGGTCAGGGTCGCGGTCAGATTGAACCGGGAATGCGTCCCGAGGGCGGAGCTGAACACGTCGGTTTCCCCGGCGACCGCGTTGGCGGTGTAGGCCACCCGCTGGCCGAGTGGATCGAACACCACGGACCCCGTGAGCTCTTCGGCACCGTTGAGCCGGATCATGTCGGAGCTCGGGAACTGCTCGTCCACCGGAGCGCTGAGCACGGCGTTCTGGTTGAGGATGAGCATGCGGAACACCACGCGTTGGCCGTCAGGACTGACCTGGATGGAGTCGCCATTACCGCCGGAGTCGACCCTGACCCCGGCGCCGGCCGGCCCGTCGATCGGCACGCTGAAGGCTCGGGCCGATCCGTTGGTTGCGTCGACCAGGGGGTAGACGACACGGCGGCTGTCGGCCGTGATGTGGAAGACCGGAGGCAACGTGTCGGCGGTGTCGACGTCGAGCCGCCTGCTCGCGCTGGCCGGACCGGCCGCCGGCACACTGAAGAGTTGGTGCTGGGTGTCGCCAACGGACTGGATTCCGTAGACGACGCGACGGCCGTCGCCGCTGATGCCGTACCCGTACTGGAAGCCGTGTGGGTGATCGTTCTTGATGCCGACCTGCCATCTGAAGGGAAGCGGCACGTTCAGCTTCGTCCGGTTGCCGCCGCCGAACCCGACGCTGTACAACTCGCGGATGTTCGGCGTCTCCTGCGCGGCGCTGTAGACCACCGGGCCGTCCCCCACGGGAAGCCGGAAGCTGTGCACGCCGCCACCGTCGACCATCGGACCGCTGAGCCGGGTCGGCTGCTGGCCCGGATCCGGGTTGAGGGTCAGCGGCACCCGGAACAGTTCCGTTTCACCGCCGTCCCCATCGGCCAGGTAGACGAGGTTGCGACTGTTGGAACTGATCTCGAAGCTGTCGGCCGGGGTAGGCGTGAGCGTCACGCCCCGGCTCTCCGGGCCGGCGATCGGCACGGCCCGGACGCGCCAGGTGGTGGACTGGAAGGTGACAAGTCGGCCGTCCGGGCTGATCTTGAACGAGTCCAGGATGGCCGGTGACAACCGGACCGCCGCGCTGGCCGGCCCGTTGATCGGCACGCTGAACAGGGCGCGCCCCTGGAGGCGTTCGGAGACGTACAGGACACGCTGACCGTCGGGCGTGATCATTTTCTGCCCGTTCGACGGAGCCTGGGGCGGGTCCAGCCGCACCGGGTCGGCGCCACCGCGCACCGGGACGCTGTACAACTCGCTGTAAATGCCGGGGGCCACGCTGCGCTGGAACACGACCGTGTCGCCATCCGGGGTGAGGATCGGGTGGTGAACGCCGTACGACGGCGGTAGGCCCGTGCTCAGGCGACACGGTTGCGTCGACGAGCACGCCGGCGGCGTCTGAGCGAGCGACGCCCCCGCCGGGGATCCCGCTGCCGGCCCGCCCAGTGGCGCGGCGGCCAACGAGACCCCCAGGATCGCGACCACGACGCCGTTCCGGGCTCTGGTGACCCGAAAGATTGCGATGTCGCTAAATGTTCTCATGGCGATTCTCCTAGGTGATTTCCGTGTCGAATGATTTACGTGTTCTGGTTCCCGCCGCAGACAGCACGCGCGCGGGCTGGAGATCCGTGGTGATCATGGGCTTTTCCCGTTGCCTTCCGTTGGCGGACGATGAATGCTTTGAAATTAGGAAGCGCCGACGTCGATCGGAATGCCCGAGCGACCGAGTGTGTTGCCCGTCCGTCCTCGGACGAGTCCGGTCCTGCCCGAGCGTCCGGCGGCGACGCCCGAGCGTCCGGAGGTGTCAGATGGACGTCCTGTCCGACGTTCTCCTCGCCGTACGCCTCGAGGGCGCCGTCTACTACGACATCACCGCGCGGTCCCCGTTCGTGGCGCAGAGCCCACCCACCCAGGTGATCGCCGCCAAGGTCGCCGCGGACGCCGAGCACCTCATCGCCTTCCACGTCATCACGTCCGGCTCATGCTGGGTGGAGGCGGTCGACGAGCCCGAGGCGCCGGTGCTGCTGCGGGCGGGGCAGATGGTGATCTTCCCCTCGGGAGAGGCGAACATCCTGGCCTCGGCGCCGGGAATGCGCGGGCAGCCGGACCTGCCGCGCTACTACCGCCCGCTGGCCCAGGCCCTGCCGTTCGTCATCGACATCAACGGCGACAGCGCCGCCGAGGGATGCCGGATCGTGTGCGGATACTTCGCCTGCGATACCCGCCCGTTCAACCCGCTGCTGGAGTCGCTGCCGCGCATGGTGCACGCACCGGTGTCGGCGGCCAGCTGGGAGTGGATGGTCGGACTGCTCGACACCGCCATCCGGGCCAGCAGCGACCGCCAGCCCGGCCAGGAAGCGATGCTGGCGAAGCTGTCCGAGCTGATGTTCCTCGAAGCACTCCGCGCCCACATCGAAGGCCTCCCACCGCAGACCCGGAACTGGGTGGCGGGCCTGCGCGACCCCGAGGTCGGCGCGGCGCTACGGCTCATCCACGGCCGCTACGCCGAGCCCTGGACCCTGGAACTCCTGGCGCGCGCCAGCAACATGTCGCGCTCGACCTTCGCGGACCGGTTCACCGCGTACGTGG
The DNA here is from genome assembly GCF_042666615.1 of Plantactinospora sp. GCM10030261. NCBI lineage: Bacteria > Bacillati > Actinomycetota > Actinomycetes > Micromonosporales > Micromonosporaceae > Plantactinospora > Plantactinospora sp. GCM10030261. The sequence goes on along the minus strand of NZ_JBHTDD010000045.1, from coordinate 1,253 downwards.
GCATCCCGCCCATGACCTACCTGGCCCAGTGGCGACTCCAGGCCGCGGCACGGCTACTCCAGAATGGCTCGGTCAGCGTCGCGCAGGCCGCGGCCGCCGTCGGATACCAGTCAGAGTCCGCCTTCAACAGGGCCTTCAAGCGGTTGGTCGGCGAAGCGCCGGGCGCCTGGCGACGACGGGACCGGGGAGCCTCGACGAACGGTGATCCGTCGCCGACCCTGGGCCGGTAGCGTTCGACCAGTTGCGCCTTCCGGACGACCTGAGAGGTGACGACCGCCGAGGCGCCGCTCGACGAACTGGTCCGGACCGATGGTGCTCAACCACGGAGGTCTCTACCGAATGTCCCGGTTCGCGCGGCTGCTGGCGGAGGCGGCGACCCTCCGCCGGTGGCGGAGGGTCGCCGCGCGCCCGGTCAGCCGAACATCTGGTTCAACCGGTTGGCCAGCGCGGTGTGGCCGGGTTCGTTCGGGTGCGGGCAGCCGCCGAAGGCCGTCTGCTGGATGTCGCCGGTGCCGAGTACGGGCGCGTTTGCGAACCGCACCTTCGGGTGGTTCGGTACTCCTTGCCAGATGGCCTGGTTCATCGCCGTCGTCCACGCCCCCACCGTCTGCTGCCAGCCGGGGTCGTCGAGCAACGGCCGTTTGTTCAGCGGGATGTGCCCGGGCAGCATGTCCTGCAGCGTCTTGGACACCTTCTGCCGGTAGGTCTCGCCGAACGCACCGAGGTCGATCTGGGCCGGGCTGATGTCGTAGTAACCCATCCAGACGACCTTGTCGGCGCCGGCGTCGAGCATCTCGTCGATGATGTCGGAGACCCGCTCGGTGATCGCGTTGTAGTGGCTCGGGCCGTTGTAGACCGGAATCTCGATCTTCTTGTGGAAGTAGTCGATGTCGGTGATGTCGCCTTCGATTCTCAGGTGGCAGGAGCCACCCTGGATGACGTCCGACTTCGCGACGTAGTTGTTGTTGCGGTCGATCCACTTCATGGTGGCCTGCCAGGGCTTGCCCTCCCTGGTGAGCCACTCCTGAGCGAACTTCTTGTAGTAGTCGACGGTGCCGCACGCGACGAGCGCGGTGAGTACTTCCGTCCAGTTGGTGTCGTTGACCCCACCCGTACTGACGAAGTAGGCCGCCTTCTTCTCGCTCTTCGCCTGCCGGGGGACTGTACAAATAACGGCTGATCGACCGATCAAGGGAGAGACGCCAGATGACGACCGAGACCACCGTGGGACAGTCGGCTGTGGAGCCGTCGGG